>NZ_JBRIIO020000003.1:0-377500 GCF_052976845.2 Nakamurella sp. GG22
CGCGCCGACGTCACCGGTGGGCGCCGACACCCGGTCGTCCTGATCCGCTCCCGCGAAGGCCAGCCTGGTCGAACCGACGCCGGCGGCGAAGGCGTCCAGATACCGGCGCAGCATGCGGGCCGGCAGCTCGGTGTACTCCGCATCGGCCGCGCCCCAGTCGTCGTCGAGCACCGACCCTGGGCCGTACCCGTCGACCGGCGTCTCGTCGAGGGCTGCCGCCAGCCGGGCGCCACCGGCGTCCAGGGCGGCGACCTCCTCGTCGGTCAGGACAATGCCCCACTGCGGCATCACCGGGTCATCGGCGTCGGCCGCCCGGCGCAGCCACCTGCTGACGATGTGAGCGTCGAAGGACGTCATGCGCACCATGGTGCACCGCTCACCGCCGGTGTATCTCGTCCACTGCCACAACAGCAGGGAAACCAGCGCTCCGCAGGCCCGTGGACCCTGCTCCTGTGGCACTGGGCGGATCAGGGCCGCGGGCAGGGCGTCAATTTGGTCCGGCGACGGCGAATCAGTACCCTGGGGAGGTTGCCCGGCACACGTCGGGTCTGTGACGACTGCTCTGATCGGCCCCGCGGCCGGTCGCAAATCTTTGACAGGTGGTGTTCGGCGTGGCTGCCGTGTGTGACGTGTGTGGCAAGGGACCCGGTTTCGGCATGAGTGTTTCGCACTCGCACCGTCGGACGCACCGCCGCTGGGATCCGAACATCCAGCCGGTCCGCGCCCAGGTTGCCCCCGGCACGGTGCGCAAGCTCAATGTGTGCACCTCGTGCCTGAAGGCCGGCAAGGTCGTCCGCGGCTGATCGAGCCGCCCGGTGGGCTTCCACCCACCGATCAGTACCCAGTAGTAGGCAGAAGGCGGGTCCCGACGGGACCCGCCTTCTCGCCGTCTGCGCCGAGCGGCTGCGTCGAACGGCGCACCCAAGGGCGACAGGTGCGGGCCGCTCAGTTCATCCGCGTCATCCAGCCGTGGGTATCGGCCTTGCGCCCGTACTGCAGGTCGGTCAGCTCGCCGCGCAGCGTCATGCTGATCGGGCCGGGTTTGCCGCCGTTGATGTCGAACCCACCGCCGGCATGCAGCACCGACCCGACCGGCGTGATGACCGCGGCCGTGCCGCAGGCGAACACCTCCGTGAGCTCACCGGAGTCGGCCTTCTTCGCCCACTCGTCGGTGGAGATGCGCCGCTCCGTCGCGGTCAACCCGAGTTCCCGGGAGAGCGTCAACAGCGAATCCCTGGTGACGCCGGGCAGCAGGGACCCGGTGAGTTCCGGGGTGACGACCTCGGCGGTCGATCCGGAGCCGAAGACGAAGAACAGGTTCATCCCGCCCATCTCCTCGACCCACCGCCGTTCCACGGCATCGAGCCAGACGACCTGGTCGCAGCCCTTCTCCGCGGCCTGCGCCTGCGCCGCCAGCGACGCGGCATAGTTGCCGCCGAACTTCGCGGCGCCGGTGCCGCCCGGAGCGGCCCGCACATACTCGGTCGACCACCAGACGCTGACCGGCTTCACACCGCTCGGGAAGTACGCCCCTGCGGGTGAGGCGATGATGCAGAACGTGTAGCTCGCCGACGGCCGGACGCCCAGGCCGACCTCCGTCGCGATGATGAAAGGCCTGATGTAGAGCGAGGATTCACCGCCGGCCGGCACCCACGCGCCGTCCACCGCGAGCAGCTCACGGATCGAGGCCAGGAACAGGTCCTCCGGCAGGTGCGGGATACCGAGCCGGTCCGCGGACCGGTTCAGCCGGGCCGCGTTCTGCTCCGGACGGAACGAAGCAAGCGACCCGTCCGGCTGCGCGAAGACCTTCAGGCCTTCGAAGATCTCCTGACCGTAGTGCAGCACCATCGTCGCCGGGTCGAGGCTGAACGGTCCGTACGGAACCACCCGGGGATCGTGCCAGCCGACTCCGGCGTCGTAGTCGATGAGCACCATGTGGTCGGTGAAGTAGCGCCCGAAACCCGGAGCGGCGTGGATCTCGTCCCGGCGGCTGACGGGGATGGGTGCTGGATGCAGCTCGCGCCGGAACCCTCCGGCGAGCGGGCTCTGCGGGGAGGACGCTGTCGTCATCCCCACACGATATCGCGAATACTAGGACGTCCAAGTATCAGGGTGGGAACGATCGTGGCGGGTCAGCGGACGTGCGCCGGTACGAAGGGGGGCTTGACGACCCTGACCCTGATCCGGCGGCCGCGGACATCGACGGCGATCTCGTCACCTTCGGTGACTCCCGCTGCCGTGTCGATCAACGCCAGCCCGATGCCCTGACCGAGGGTGGGCGAGAAGGTCCCGGAGGTGGTCTCGCCGATCCGGCCGCCCGCGGCGTCCAGCACGCTCAGATGGCTGCGGAGCACGCCGCGATCGAGGGCCAGCAGGCCCCACGACTGGCGCCGGGGTCCGGCTGCCTTCTCGGCGAGCAGGGCGTTCCGGCCGAAGAACCGGGGCTTGCGCCAGCCGACCGCCCAGCCGACCCGCGCCTGCACCGGACTGATCTCCGCGCCGAGATCCTGGCCGTGCAGTGCGTAGCCCATCTCGGTCCGCAGGGTGTCCCGCGCGCCGAGGCCGGCCGGGCGCCCGCCGCGGATGCTCGCCTCGTGCACCAGCGCGTCCCAGACCGGGCGGGCGGTGCCCCAGGCCGGTACGAGTTCGTAGCCCCGTTCGCCGGTGTACCCGGTGCGGCAGATCCGGACCGGGCCGCCCTGGAAGGTGCCGTCGACCCACGACATGTAGTCGAGCTCGTGCGGCAGGTCGAGGGCCGCGAGCACCTCCGCCGACGCCGGTCCCTGGACGGCGAGAACCCCGAAGTCGCGGTGCAGATCGGTGACCGTCACTCCTGCCGGTGCCGCCGCGGCCAACGCCGCCACGACGAGTGCGGTGTTGGCCGCATTCGGGATCAGGAAGACCTCGTCCTCGGACACCAGGTAGGCGATGAGATCGTCGATGACGCCGCCCTCTTCGTTGCAGCACATCGTGTACTGCGCCTGGCCGGGGGTGAGCCGGCCGAGATCGGCGGTCAGGCAGCCGTTCACGAACGCAGCGGCGCCCGGTCCGCTGACCAGCGCCTTACCCAGGTGGGAGACGTCGAAGATGCCCACCGCCGTCCGGACCGCGGTGTGCTCGGCGACCACCCCGGCTCCGGCGTACGAGATGGGCATGTCCCAGCCGCCGAAGGCGCCCATGGTGGCGCCCAGCGCCAGATGGGCGTCGTGTAACGGGGAATGGAGCAGGTGCGCCTCGGTTGCGCTGCCGGAATCGTCGGTCGCCAAGTCGGACATTGCCCGACGGTAGCCTGCGGCGTCGCGGATCGTCGCGCCGACTACCGTCAGTGCGGTGCCGCCGGCCCACGGCGGCCGCGAACGTCCCGGCTCCGCCTGTGGACCACTACCCCCGAACCATTTCTCTCAGCGAAGGAACCACGACCACCGATGACCCGACTCTCGCTGACCACCGCATCCCCGGCCGCCGCCAAGGCCGACGCGCTCGTCGTCGCGGCGTACGCAGGACCCGACGGACCGGTCGCCGCCGACGCCACCTTCGCCGAGGCGGTGGACGTAGCCGCGGTGGCCGGCGCCACCGGCAAGGTCGGCTCGGTGACCACAGTCCCCGGCGGCGGCGCGATCGCCGCGGACCGGGTGGTCGTGGTCGGCCTCGGCGATGCTCCGGACCCCCACTCGGTCGACGAAGCGGCACTGCAGGAGCGGCTTCGGCAGGCGGCGGGCGCCGCTTCTCGCGCCCTCGCCGGTCGGGCCAAGGTCGTGTCCACCCTCGGCGAGCTCGGCCTGGCCGCGGCCGCCGAGGGGCATCTGCTCGGTGCGTACGTGTTCGACCGCTACAAGAAGCCCAGCTCGGCGCCGGTCGAGGCCGTCGTGCTGGCGGTCACGTCCGCCGCGAAGCCCGCCAAGGACGCGCTGGCCGCTGCGGTCATCACCGCGGAGGCGGTCGCGTTCGCGCGCGACCTGGTGAACTCGGCCCCGAACGACCTGCCGCCCGCCGCCTTCGCGGACCGCGCGGCCGCGGCCGGCCAGCAGGCGGGGCTGACGGTCGAGGTGCTGGACGAGAAGGCCCTGGCGAAGGCCGGCTACGGCGGGATCCTGGGCGTCGGATCGGGCTCCAGCCGACCGCCGCGGCTGGTGCGGATCAGCTATCAACCCTCGAAGCCGAAGGCCTCGGTCGCCCTGGTGGGCAAGGGCATCACCTTCGACTCGGGCGGTATCTCCATCAAGCCGGCCGCCAAGATGGACCAGATGACGAGCGACATGTCCGGCGCCGCAGCGGTTGTCGCGACGGTCGTGGCCGCGGCCCGGCTGGGCCTGCCGGTCTCGGTCACGGCCTACGCGGCGCTGGCCGAGAACCTGCCGTCCGGTTCGGCGTACCGGCCCGGCGACGTCCTGCGGCACTACGGCGGCGTCGATTCCCGTGGCCGCAGTAACGGCACCGGCAAGACCGTTCACGTGCTCAACACCGACGCCGAGGGCCGGTTGGTGCTCGCGGACGCGATCGTCCGGGCCTGCGAGGACAACCCCGATTACCTGCTGGAGACCTCGACGCTGACCGGCGCGCAGATCGTCGCGCTCGGCAAACGGACGATGGGCGTGATGGGTACCCCTGCCCTGCGCGACCGGGTCGCGGAGCTGGCCAGGGAGGTCGGCGAGGGCGGCTGGGCGATGCCGCTGCCCGAACACCTGCGGGAGGGACTCGACTCGCCGTTGGCCGACCTGCAGAACATCGCCGGCGATCCGGGCGGCGGGATGCTGATCGCCGGCCACTACCTGTCGGCGTTCGTGGCCGACGGCGTCAGCTGGGCCCACCTGGACGTCGCGGGCCCGGCCTTCAACGACGGCAAGGCGCGCGACTACACCGGTCCCGGCGGGACGGGCGTGCCGGTGCGGACGTTGCTGGCAACCTTGACCGACATCTCCCGGACGGGCTGAGCCGTCCGGCCCGAACGCGCGGGGTCAGCCGTCGAGGAAATCCTGCTCCATCCGCTGCAGCAGGATCGTCTGTTTGCGGGAGAAGTCCCGCATCCGCTGCGGGTAGCCGACGACGGTGGCGTCGTAGATGGGCAGGGCGTTGTCGTGCGCGAACTGTTGCGCGGCCTTCGGCGAGGCGATCCGGCGCCGGGTGAACTCACCGTCGTGGGCGACCAGCACGACGCTGGTCTCGGTGACCGCTGTCTTCGGCTCGACGAACACCTCGACACCGTGCCTGACCGCCGCCCACTCCCCCAGTTCGGTCGCCACCGCCTTGCGGTCGGCGCGACTCAGTTTCGACGATCCGCCGTCCGACCGTGGCTCCTTGGAGCGCTTGCGCCACGAGAACATGCCCATCGTCGAACTCTCCTGTCGGTGCCGGGTGACCGCGGCGACCGTCGTCCACCGCATCGCCGTCCGGAATCTGCCGGGTGCGGCTCCCCTGTCCATTGTCCCTGATGCGCGCGCCGGCCCTGCTCGTGATCGACCCGTCCACCGACGGCGAACCCGGACGGCGCCGTCGCATCCGGGATGCCAAGATGGACAGCGCATCGCACCCGGACGGGTGCAGCGACAGTTCCGTTGACCTACGAGGGAGTACTCGCCGATGACCGATACCAACGTCGACCTGGTCGTTCTGGGCGGGGGTTCCGGTGGCTATGCCGCCGCCCTGCGGGCCGCGGAACTGGGTTCGTCGGTGGTGCTGATCGAGAAGGAGAAGGTCGGCGGTACCTGTCTGCACTGGGGTTGCGTCCCGGCCAAGACGCTGCTGCATGCCGCCGAGGTCGCCGACGAGGCCCGCGAAGGCCTGTCGATCGGCGTCAAGACCTCGTTCGACGGGGTCGACGTGCCGGCGCTCCTGAAGTACAAGGACGGCATCATCAACCGGCTCTACAAGGGCCTCACCGGCCTGGTGAAGTCGCGCGGCATCACGACCGTCGACGGTGAGGGCCGCTTCGTCGGACCGAACAAAGTGGTCGTCGGCGACGACACCTACATCGGCAAGGACGTCGTCCTGGCCACCGGTTCCTACTCCCGCACGCTGCCCGGCCTGACCATCGAGGGCCGCGTCATCACTTCGACGCAGGCGCTCAGCCTCGAGTGGATCCCGGAGAAGGCGATCGTGCTGGGCGGCGGCGTCATCGGCGTCGAGTTCGCTTCCACCTGGGCCTCGTTCGGCACCGAGGTGACCATCGTCGAGGCGCTGCCCACCCTCGTCCCACTCGAAGACCCTTGGGCCGCAAAGCTTCTGGAGCGGGCATTCCGTAAGCGGAAGATCGCGTTCAAGACCGGCGTGCGGTTCCAGGGCGTGACCCAGGACGACTCCGGCGTCACCGTGACGCTCGAGGACGGCACCACGCTGACCGCTGATCTGCTCCTCGTCGCCGTGGGCCGCGGCCCGTTCACCGCCGGCTGCGGCTTCGAGGAAGCCGGCGTCACGATGGACCGCGGCTTCGTCATCACCGACGAGCGACTGCACACCAACCTGCCCAACGTGTACGCGGTCGGCGACATCGTGCCCGGCCTGCAACTGGCCCACCGCGGATTCCAGCAGGGCATCTTCGTGGCCGAGGAGATCGCCGGGCTGAACCCCGCCGTCATCCCCGACGAGAAGATCCCGAAGATCACCTACTGCGATCCCAACATCGCGTCCGTCGGGCTCACCGAGGCCAAGGCCAAGGAAGAGCACGGCGAGATCGAGACCTATGTCTACGATCTCGGCGGCAACGGCAAGTCCCAGATCCTCAAGACCTCGGGCGGGATCAAGGTGATCCGGGTCAAGGACGGGCCGATCGTCGGCATCCACATGGTCGGCGCGCGCATCGGCGAGCTGATCGGTGAGGCACAGCTGATCGTCGGCTGGGAGGCCTTCCCCGAGGACGTCGCACCCATGGTGCACGGCCACCCTTCGCAGTACGAGGCGATGGGCGAGGCGATGCTGGCGATGGCCGGCAAGCCGCTGCACGTGCACGACTGACAGACCCACCGTTTCGCCCATCCGGTGGGTCCCGAGTCCGCGCGTCGGACCCGGCCCGACCGGGAACTGATCACCCGCACACGACCAGCACGACCCCGGTCAGAGGTAGGAGAGCAACGCATGTCCCACTCCGTCCAGATGCCGGCCCTCGGCGAGAGCGTCACCGAGGGCACCGTCACCCGTTGGCTCAAGAGCGAGGGTGAGCAGGTCGAGGTCGACGAGCCGTTGCTCGAGGTCTCGACGGACAAGGTCGACACCGAGATCCCCTCGCCCTACGGCGGCGTGCTGGAGAAGATCCTGATCGCCGAGGACGAGACCGCCGAGGTCGGTGCCGATCTCGCCATCATCGGCGACGGATCCGGGTCGTCCGGCGGCGATGGCGAGAGCGCCACCGCCGACAGCGGAGCGGTGACGGGCGGCAGCGGGGACCTGCCGCCCGACGCGGAAGGCGCACCCGAACCGGCACCGGAACCCGACGCAGCACCCGCCGCGGAGAGCGAGCAGCCGGCCGAAGCGCCCTCGACCGACACCGAAACTCCGGCCGAGAAGCCGACCGCCGGTGTCGGCGGCGCCACCGGGTCCGGAACCTCCGTGACGCTCCCCGAGATGGGCGAGTCCGTCACCGAGGGCACCGTCACCCGCTGGCTCAAGGCAGTCGGTGACGAGGTCGCACTCGACGAGCCGCTGCTGGAGGTGTCCACCGACAAGGTCGACACCGAGATCCCGTCGCCGGTCGCCGGGACGCTCCTGGAGATCACCGTCGGCGAGGACGAGACCATCGAGGTCGGCGCGCAGCTCGGCGTCATCGGCGACGCGAGTGCCGCGCCCGCCGCTGCGCCGGAGCCCGAGCCCAAGGCCCAGGAATCAAAGCCGGAGCCCAAGCCGGAGCCGAAGCCCGAACCCAAGGCCGACGCGCCCAAGCCCGCCCCGAAGCCCGAGGCACCCAAGGCAGCGGCCCCCAAGCCGGAAGCACCCAAGTCGGCACCCGCGCAGGCGATTCCGTCCGCGCCCGTCCCGGAGGGCACCTACGTCACACCGGTGATCCGCAAGCTCGCCGCCGACAACGGCGTCGACCTGTCGTCGGTGAAGGGCACCGGCGTGGGTGGCCGGATCCGCCGCGAGGACGTCGTCGCGGCTGCCGAGGCTGCGAAAGCGGCCGCTGCGGAGGCCGCCAAGCCGGCTCCCGCCGCGCAAGCCCCGGCCGCCCCGGCGGCTGCGGCACCGTCGGGCGCCCCGAAGCCCGACGCGGCAGCGGCATCGCTGATCGGCACGACGCAGAAGGTGCCGCGCATCCGGCAGTCCATCGCCAAGAACATGAAGCACGGCCTGGACACGGCCGCCCAGCTGACGACCGTCATCGAGGTCGACACCACCAGGGTCGCGGCGGTCCGGGCGAAGGCCAAGAGCGCGTTCGAGGCCCGCGAGGGCGTCAAGCTGTCCTTCCTGCCGTTCTTCGTGAAGGCGGCGCTGGAGGGCCTCAAGGCCCACCCGGTCATCAACTCCACGATCTCCGACGATCTCAAGGAGCTGACCTATCACGGCAGCGTCAACCTCGGTATCGCGGTCGACACCCCTCGCGGGCTGATCGTTCCGGTCATCAAGAGCGCGGACGACCTGAACATCGCCGGGCTGGCCCGCAAGATCGCTGACCTGGCGAAGCGCACGCGCGACAACAAGATCGGTCCTGACGAGCTCTTCGGCGGCACCTTCACGATCACCAACACCGGATCGGTGGGGGCGCTGTTCGATACGCCGATCTTCGTCCCGCCGCAGTCGGCGATCCTGGGAACCGGTGCGATCGTGAAGCGGCCGGCGGTGATCCAGGACGCGGATGGCAACGACGTCATTGCCATCCGCTCGATGATGTACCTGGCGATGTCCTACGACCATCGCAACATCGACGGGGCCGACGCCTCCAGGTTCCTGGCGACGGTCAAGCGACGCATCGAGGGTGGCGAGTTCGAGGGCGATCTCGGCCTCTGACCTGCCGCGTTAGGGCGCCGTTTAGGATGGCGCCCTGACGCTGTCCCGCGCTCCGGCGGGCGCCATCGCACCGCACCGTGGGGATCGCACAGATGCACATCGTTGCCGCAGGGGTGAGCGGGTTCCTCGGGACCCGGCTCACCTCCTCGCTCACCGCTGCCGGCCATCAGGTCACCCGCCTGGTCCGCTCCGGACCGGCAAGGCCAGGGACGAGCGTCTGGGACCCGGACACCGGGGAGATCGACAGCGCCGTGTTCGACGGCGCCGACGCCGTCGTCAACCTGTGCGGTGTCGGCGTCGGAGACCACCGCTGGAACGAGGACTACAAGCGGCTGATCCTGTCGTCACGGGTCAATCCCACCCGGTTGCTCGCCTCGGAGTGCGCCCGGCTCGGTATCCCGGTGCTGATCAACGCATCGGGGATCGGCTACTACGGACCGCACGGGAACGAGATCATCACCGAGGACTCCCCGGCCGGCGACACCTTCCTCGGGCAGACCTGCGTCGCCTGGGAAGGCGCCACTGCGGTCGCCGCGGAGGCCGACGTCCGGGTGGTCACCCTGCGGACGGGACTGGTGCTCGGCAAGGACGGCGGACTGCTGCCCAAGCTGACCCTGCTGACCCGGCTGATGCTGGGCGGCAAGCTGGGGTCCGGTGAGCAGTACTTCCCCTGGATCTCGGTGACGGACGAGATCGCCGCGATGATCCACCTGCTGACGGCGCCCGTGCACGGACCGGTGAATCTGACCGCGCCCTACCCGGTGACCAACGCCGAGTTCACGAAGGAACTCGGCCGCGCACTGCACCGGCCCGCGCCGTGGATCGTGCCCGGCATCGCGCTGAAGGTCGTCCTGGGCGAGTTCGCCGACGAGGTGCTGGCCGGCCAGCGCGCGCTGCCGATCAAGCTGCACGACTCGGGCTTCGAGTTCACCCACCGCACCCTGCCGGTTGCCCTGGCCGCCGAACTCGGCTGATCACACACAGCCTGCGGAACCCTGCGCGGTGATACCACAGTGGTATCATCGCGGCATGGCCATGACGCTTCGCCTCGACGAGGAACTCGACCACCAGCTCGAGCAGCTTGCAGACGCTCTGGGGCTGAGCAAGCAACAACTCGTCACCCGCGCCGTTCGCGAGTACCTGACACGCGAGCAACGGATTGTCCGGACCCTGGCCAATGCCGATCGAGTCGTCCAGGAGAACACCGGACTGCTCGACCGGTTGGGGCAGTGACGGCGCCTGAGCCCGAGGACGTCGATTTCCTGACCGATGAGGAGGCACTCGCGGTCGTCGAGCGCCTCGGGTTTCACGTCCGTGACGTGGGACTTCTGCTCTCCGCGCTGGCCCGTCCCCGCGCCACCGTGTTCGGCGCGGACGCCTATCCGGACCTGCCGACGAAGGCCGCAGCGATGTTCGAGTCGCTGGTCGGCAATCACCCGCTGCTGGATGGCAAAGAACGACTTGCTGTCGTCCTGACCTGGACTTTTCTGCTCAACAACGGCTTCGCGCCAACTCACTCCGAGGATGAGGCCTACGACTTCACCATGTCAGCCGCTGCAGGCGCCCTCACGTTCGAGGCCATTCGGGACTGGTTCACCGGCCGCATCCGCAGAGCCTGAAGGCCCGCTCCCTGTCCTGATCAGTGCTCGTACGGGTCGCTCGGCTGCTCCACGGGCGTCATCGAACCGACGCTCACGGTCGGCACGTAGCCGTTGTCCAGGGTCGCGGTGTCGGCGTCCACCGTCACCACGGCCTGCACCCAGGTGTTGGCCGGGTAGGGCGCCTCCCCCGCGACGTGGAGCTGCATCGGGTTGGCGTCCGCGGCGCAGCAGCTGATCACCATCCGGGCGATCGTGTAGCCATCGCCGTAGCCCTGGCCCGCAGGCGCGAGGAAGCCGGTCACCGTCACCGGCACGTCGCGCACCGAGTAGTCGGCGTCGTAGAGCGCGCGCAGGATCAGGTCCTTCAGGCCGACGGTCGGGTTCTGGCCCTCCAACGCGGGGAAGTGCATCGTCCGCCGTGAGCCCGCGGAGTCCGCCGCGGAACCGCTGCCGTCGTTGAACTTGTAGCCGCCGCCACCGGTGGCGTCCTTGCTGCCGGGCTGGTCGGCGGGGACCACCGTCATTCCGGCCAGTGCCTGCGAGGAAGCATTGCGGGCCACCGCGTCGGCACCCAACGCGGGCGGGGCGACCAGCAGGAGCACCAGGACCGGGACCAGGATGAGCCACGGGGACTTCGACGAGGCGTGGTCATGGCCGTGAGCGTCTGTTTCGGGTGCGTTGGCCCCGGCCCCGGCATCGGAGACGTGATCGGCGTGCGGCTGGGTCGCGCCACCCGCGGACGCCCGCGCCGCGAGCGCCTGCTTCCGCGCCCGGTCGGCCTTGACGTCCGCCCTGATCGCCAGGATCAGCGACAGCACCCCGACCACGATCAGGATCCCGCCGCCGATCAGCAGCAGCGGAGCGAAGCCGGGCTTGACGTACGAGGTGAACCGCCCGGACAGCGTGATGGACACCAGCAGCCCGCCCAGCAGCGTCACGACGATCGATTGCGTTTCCTTGTTCATGCCGCCTCCCCCACGAACGTATCCGGCACCGGCTCGGGCGCGGTCATTGCCAGCCCCAGAACGCCAGGCCCACGGTGGTCCCGACGATCACAGCGACCGCGAAGGTCAACGGCGCGAAGCGGATGGCGAACCTGCGGCCGAACACCCCGGCCTGCATGGCGAAGAGCTTCACGTCGACCGCCGGACCGACGGTCAGGAACACCAGCTTGCCGATCACCGGAATGGTCGAGAAGGCAGCCGCGACAAAGGCATCAGCCTCGGAACAGAGCGCCAGGATGAACGCCAGACCGGCCATCAGCAGGATGGACAGCAGCAGCGACGAGCCGATGCTCTCCATCACATGCGCCGGGACGATCGTCTTGAAGGTCGCCGCGGCGGCTGCGCCGATCACCAGGAATCCGGCCGCCTGGGTGAAGTCGGTGAGGATGGTCGACAGGAAGACCCGCCAGCCCGACTGGCCGTTGGTCGCGGAGACGGGCACTCGAGGTTTCATCCACTCCGGCCGGCCGATCCGCTCCCAGATCCAGCCGACGATCACGGCGGTCAGCAGACCGGCGATCAGCCTGGCCCACACCATGTTCGGCTCGCTGGTGAAGGCGACGGCCGTGGCGATCAGCACGATCGGATTGACGGCCGGCGCGGAGAGCATGAACGCCAGCGACGCCGACGGACGGACCCCGCGCTCGATCAGCCGATTCGAGATGGGTACCGAACCGCACTCGCAACCCGGCAGCGCCGCGCCGCAGACGGTCGCCACAGGTACGGCCAGGGTGGCGTTGCTCGGCAGGATCCTGGTGAACACCGCGGCTGGCACGAAGGCCGCGATCGCCCCCGAGACGACCACGCCCAGCACCAGGAACGGGGTGGCCTGGACACAGATGGCGACGAAGACGGTCGACCAGCTCTGCAGCACCGGATGCCCGAGGAAGGACTCCAGCGGTCCCCTGAAGGCGATGGCCAGCAGCAGCACCGCGCCGAAGATCTCCAGCGAGCCGGGCCGGTAACGCTTCTCCGGGGGCGGCAGCTCACCCCCGAGGGACTCGGCCACGGCATCTTCGGGTGCGGCGGCGGCGTTGTCCGACCCGGTCGACGGGCCTGCCGGGGACCGGTCGACAGTCACGAACCCACTCCCTGCGATGTCGGGGACGGCTCGGCCGGAGTCTCGACGACGCCACCGAACCGGCGCTGGCGGGAGGCGTAGACCTCGCAGGCGCGCCACAGGTCGCGGCGATCGAAGTCCGGGAACAGGGTGTCCTGAAAGACCAGTTCCGCGTAGGCGGACTGCCAGATCAGGAAGTTGCTGGTCCGCTGCTCGCCGGACGGCCGGAGGAACATGTCGACGTCGGGCATGTCCGGCTCGTCGAGATAGCGCGCCAGCATTCGTTCGTCCACCTTTGCCGGGTTGATACGACCCGCCGCCGCCTCGACGGCGATGGCCTTCGCCGCGTCGGCGATCTCGGCGCGCCCACCGTAATTGACGCACATCGTCAACGTCAGGACGCGGTTGTCCCGGGTGAGTTGCTCTGCGTACTCCAGCTCGTTGATCACGCTGCGCCAGAGCCGCGGCCGCCGTCCCGCCCATCGGACGCGTACCCCCAGCGAATGCATGTCGTCCCGGCGCCGGCGGATCACGTCCCGGTTGAAGCCCATCAGGAAACGCACCTCGTCCGGTGAGCGCTTCCAGTTCTCGGTGGAGAACGCGTACGCGGACAGGTGAGTGACACCGATCTCGATGGCACCCTCGACCACATCGAACAGGGCCGCCTCACCGCGCTTGTGCCCCTCCGTCCGCGGCAGTCCCCGCTGCTTGGCCCAGCGCCCGTTGCCGTCCATCACCAGTGCGACGTGCCCCGGCACGGCCCCCGGCGGCAGCGCGGGCGGGCGGGCACCGCTGGGGTGCGGCCGGGGTTGACGAGGGGCGGTCACGACAGGGCCGTCCGATCGGCGGTCGCACCGTCATCGGATCCGCGATCCACCATGCCCAGCGATCGCAGTGCCCGTTCCAGGTGCCACTGCAACAGGGCGGCCACCAGCCCGGACGCCTCACGCCGCGCCGCGCCGGCGGCGTTCTCGGCGATCGGCCAGTCCCCGCCGGCCAGCGCCGCCATCAGCTCGATCGTCGCCGACGCCGGTCGTGCCGCGCCCATCGCACCCGCCTGCCGGCATTGCGGGCAGAGCAGGCCGCCGGAGGCGACGTGGAACGCGCTGTGCGGCCCCGGGCTCCCGCAGCGCGCGCATTCGGTGAGGGCCGGCGCCCAGCCGGCCAGCGCCATCGCCCTGAGCAGGAACGCGTCCAGCACCAGCGACGGGTCACGGCCGGTTTCCGACAGCGCCCGGAGCGCGGACACCACCAGCAGGTACAGCCGCAGCGTGGGCTCGCGCTCCTCGGAGGTGAGCCGCTCGGCGGTCTCCACGATGGCCGTCGCGCACGTGTAACGGGAGTAGTCCGCCGCCAGCACCGGTCCGAACGGATCGAGCGTCACCGCCTGGGTGACGATGTCCAGGTTCCGCCCCGCGTAGAGCTGCAGATCGACGTGGCTGAACGGTTCCAGCCTGCTGCCGAACCGGCTCTTGGTACGCCGCACCCCCTTGGCGACGGCCCGCACCTTGCCCTCCCTGCGGGTGAGCAGGGTGACGATGCGATCGGCCTCGCCGAGCTTCGTCACCCGCAGCACCACAGCGGAGTCGCGGTAAACGGGCACCACGACATGGTGCCACCCGGTGCCCGGCCACAGGCACAAGCGCGCGGGGGCCGGCGGCACCGAGGTCCAGGCCACGACACCGCCGATCCCGACATATCCGCACGTCGGGTGGCCGCGACATGAACGGGAATCGGCTGTCAGCAGAACAGCGCCGGGGTGCCACCCACCGCGGAAAACGGGATGTCCGGGTGCACTAGCCTGGACCAACACGAACCGATCCCGATGAACGAGGCCAGGATCGGGCACACCATCGGCCTCACCCAACATTGTCGCCGAAAGGTGGTCGTATGAGCCCGACTCCCACCATCCGCCGCGCACTGCCAGAGGACGCCGAGGCGTTCGCGGCCTGCCATCTGGAGTGCTGGCGCGAAGCGTATGCGGAGCTGTGGGGGTCCGAACGGTTCGACGACTTCGACGTGAAGAAGATGTCGGTGCGTCGCCGCAAGGAGATCGAGGCGGGCGTCGCCGACCACTTCCTGGTCGAGGAGGACGGCGAGGTGGTGGGCATCGCCATCGCCGGGCCTACCAAGGACGAGGACGCGCCGGTCGAGCGAGAGCTGTATGCGATCTATCTGCGCGAGGCACATCAGGGATCCGGCCTAGCGGACGACCTGCTGCAGGCGGTCGTGGGCGACGGACCGGCATCCCTCTGGGTCTACCGGGACAACCCTCGCGCGAGTGCCTTCTACGTCCATCACGACTTCATCCCGGACGGCGAAGAGCGCGCCGACTCGGTGGGCATCCTGGAGATCCGCATGGTCCGGCGGTGAGTGCTGGCATGGTGGAGCGGTGAGCCGCGTCACCATCCGCACGCCGATCCGGCGTTACCGCGACGGGGCGTTCGTCTCCCGTCCGGACTCCGTCGCCGGCGAGGAGCCGCTGGAAATCCGGATCGGCGGCACCGCCCTCTCGACGACCATGCGGACGCCGGGCGCCGACATCGAACTCGTCCACGGTCTGCTGCACGCCGAGGGCATCATCACCGCCAAGGACGACGTGCTGGCGGTCCGCTACTGCGCCGGCGTGGACTCCGAGGGCCAGAACACCTACAACGTGCTCGACGTGACCCTCGCCGACCCGGACGTCGCCGG
This sequence comes from Nakamurella sp. GG22, assembly GCF_052976845.2. Lineage (NCBI taxonomy): Bacteria > Bacillati > Actinomycetota > Actinomycetes > Nakamurellales > Nakamurellaceae > Nakamurella > Nakamurella sp. GG22. The sequence goes on from NZ_JBRIIO020000003.1 coordinate 15,291, forward strand.
CCGGGCGGCCGCGCCGCGCGCGTTCGTGACCAGTTCGGCGTGCGGTGTCTGCGGGACGGCCTCGATCGAGGCCCTGCAGAAGGCGACCCGGTACACCCCGCCCGACGGGCCGTTCTTCGATCCAGAGGTCATCGCCGCGCTGCCGGACCGGCTGCGCGAGCGGCAGCAGGCCTTCGCGAAGACCGGTGGCGTCCATGCCTGCGCGTTGGCCTCGCCCAGCGGTGAGATCTCGACCATCCGTGAGGATGTCGGACGGCACAACGCGATGGACAAGGTGATCGGCGCCGCGATCCTCGCCGACGAACTGCCGATCGCCGGCCGGGCCCTGCTGACCTCCTCACGCGCGTCGTTCGAACTCGTGCAGAAGGCCGTGCTGGCCGGCGCCGGAATGCTGATCGCCGTGTCGGCCCCTTCCTCACTCGCGGTGCAACTCGCCTCGGAAACCGGGCTGACGCTCATCGGGTTCACCTCGGCCCGGGGATTCAACCTGTATTCCGGCGGGCGACGGGTCGCCGGATCCGGCGGCTGAGCGGCATCCGCCGCTCGCTCGAAGGCGGGTGAGATTCGGACAACAGTGGGTATCAAGGGGCATACCGCGAGGCTCCTGCGGCTACGATCCGAGAGCCCAGCCGCTCTCCCCACCGCGTGCGTCCGCAGGAGTGAACATGAGGTCTCGTTTCCCCATCACCGCCGCTCTCGCCCTCGGGGCGGCCACCATCCTGGCGGTCGCAGCGTGCGGTTCCTCCGTCCAGGGCTCGGCGCAGGCCAACACCGAAGCCGCCGCGACCATGACCACCGACGCCGCGAGCACCAGCGAGGAACTGTCCACGAGCGTCGAGACGACCAGCCAGGACACGGCACGGCCCACCGACCTGACCGAGCTGCTCAGTGAACTCCCCACCGAACTGAGCATCCCGACGGACCTCAGCATCCCGACCGATTTCAGCATCCCGAGCGAGCTCAGCGAGCTCACGGAGCTGACCCAGCTGACCGATCTGAGCATCCCCGGCTACAACTCCGACTGTCTGGCGGTTGCCAGCGCCTACGCGAACATCAGTCTCGCGCTGCTGCCGGCGCTGTTCGGCGGCACCGAGGGCTTCAACGCCGGCGACCTGAACAAGTCGCTGTCCGAGCTCAGTGCAAACGTCCCGCCGGAATTGGCCGGAGACATCAAGGTGCTGACCGACGCCGCGGCGGAGGCCAACGGTAAGTCGTTGACCGACGCGTCCCAGATCTTCAGCAGCGACGAGTTCAGCACGGCCCAGAACAACATCGACGCGTGGTTGTCGGCCAACTGCGGAGGCTGACCGGGGCGGGTCGGCGCGGGGGCGCCGACCGGCTCAGGCCGACTTCTCCCGCGGGGTCCGCTTGGGCGCGCGGGGGACGATCGTCGGGTACACGTTGGACCGCACGGTCTCCGCGTTGACGACGACCCGCTCGACGTCGTCCCGGCCCGGTACCTCGTACATCGCGGGCAGCAGGACTTCCTCCATGATCGCCCGCAGACCGCGCGCACCGGTGCCGCGCAGGATCGCCTCGTCGGCGATGGCGTCGAGCGCGTCCGGTTCGAACTCCAGGCCGACGCCGTCCATGTCGAACAACCGCTGGTACTGCTTGGAGAGGGCGTCGCGGGGCTCGGTCAGGATCTTGACCAGCGATTCCTTGTCCAGGTTAGTCACCGATGCGACGACGGGCAGCCGGCCGATGAATTCCGGGATGAGCCCGAATTTGATCAGGTCCTCCGGCATCACGTCGGAGAAGATGTCCGATCCGTCGATCTCGAATTTGCTGCGCACCTCGGCGCCGAATCCCAGACCACGCTTGCCGACCCGCTCACCGACGATCTTCTCCAGGCCGGCGAAGGCGCCAGCCACGATGAAAAGCACGTTGGTGGTGTCGATCTGGATGAACTCCTGGTGCGGATGCTTGCGGCCGCCCTGCGGCGGCACGGACGCCTGGGTGCCCTCGAGAATCTTCAGCAGGGCCTGCTGGACGCCTTCACCGGAAACATCGCGGGTGATCGACGGATTCTCCGACTTGCGGGCGATCTTGTCGACCTCGTCGATATAGACAATTCCTGTCTCGGCGCGCTTGACGTCATAATCCGCGGCCTGGATCAGTTTCAGCAGGATGTTCTCGACATCCTCGCCGACATATCCGGCCTCGGTGAGCGCGGTGGCGTCGGCGATGGCGAACGGGACGTTCAGCATCTTCGCCAGGGTCTGCGCGAGATAGGTCTTGCCGCAGCCCGTCGGGCCGAGCATGAGGATGTTCGACTTGGCCAGCTCGACGGGCTCGGGGCCACGGTCGGGACCGGCCTGGATCCGCTTGTAGTGGTTGTACACGGCGACGGACAAGGCCTTCTTCGCGACGTCCTGGCCGATCACGTACTGGTCGAGGTACTCCCGGATCGCGGTGGGCTTGGGGAGCTCGTCGAGCTTGACCTCACTGGTCTCGGCGAGTTCTTCCTCGATGATCTCGTTGCACAGATCGATGCATTCGTCGCAGATGTACACCCCGGGGCCGGCGATGAGCTTGCGCACCTGCTTCTGGCTCTTTCCGCAGAAAGAGCACTTCAGCAGATCCCCTCCATCACCGATGCGTGCCATGAGCCCTCTCGATCCCTTGTGCCGGGGACCCCTCGGGACCCGCTGCATTGACTACTTCCGAGACCGCTGACGTTACCCGTTGGACTCGTGCCAGTCCCGGTTTGACGGCGATGACACGGCCTCTTCACGCCTGGGCGAAGACAGGACCCGACCCCCGGCATGACGTTTCCTCGCCAAGGGTATCCGCCCGACCGCGTCGGGCGGGAGGAATTCCGTCACCGAAAACTTCGGCCGGCCGTTCCCCCCGCACGCGGCGACGGCAGCACCGGGCTCAGGCGAGCTTGCGGTACTCCAGCACGTTGTCGATGAGGCCGTAATCCTTGGCCTCCGACGCGGTCAGGATCTTGTCCCGGTCGATGTCCTTACGGACTTCTTCGGGGGTCTTGTTGGAGTGCCGCGACAGGATCTCCTCCAGCGCTGACCGCATCCGGCCGATCTCCTTGGCCTGGATCTCCAGATCGGATACCTGGCCGTAGACACCCTCGGTGGCGGGCTGGTGGATCAGGATGCGGGAGTTCGGCAGTGCCAGCCGACGTCCGGGGGTACCGGCGGCGAGCAGCACGGCGGCCGCGGAGGCGGCCTGTCCGAGGCACACCGTCTGGATGTGCGGGCGGACGAACTGCATGGTGTCGTAGATCGCCGTCATGGAGGTGAACGAACCACCGGGCGAGTTGATGTACATGATGATCTCGCGGTCCGGGTCGGTGGACTCGAGCGTCAGCAGCTGGGCCATGACGTCGTTCGCCGACGCGTCGTCGATCTGCACGCCGAGGAAGATGATGCGCTCCTCGAACAGCTTGTTGTACGGGTTCGACTCCTTGACGCCGTAGCTGGTCCGCTCGACGAAGGACGGCAGGATGTACCGGCTCTGCGGCAGGTTCAGCGCATTGCCGTGAGCCAGTCCACCCGGCATCTGGTGGCCGGAATTGGCAGTAGTCACGATGTTGTCTCCTTCGAGTCCTGCTTGAACAACCCGGTCACTTCTTCAGGGACGGCTTGTCCGGGTCACCATCGGTGGCCAGGGCCGGTGCGCCACCGGTGTTGTCCGCGGCGCGCGCGACGACCTTGTCGATGAAGCCGTACTCGAGCGCCTCCTGGGCGGTGAACCAGCGGTCGCGGTCCTGGTCGATCTCGATCCGCTCGATCGGCTGGCCGGTGTGCAGGGACTGCAGCTCGGTCAGCTCGCGCTTGGACTTGGTCAGCATCTCCGCCTGGATCGCGATGTCCGCGGCGGTACCGCCGACGCCCGCACTCGGCTGGTGCATCAGGATCCGGGTGTGCGGCAGCGCGGCGCGCTTGCCCTTCGCACCCGCGGTGAGCAGGAACTGACCCATCGATGCGGCCAACCCCATCGCCGTGGTGGCGACGTCCGGTTCGATCCACATCATGGTGTCGTAGATGGCCATCCCCGCGGTGACACTGCCGCCCGGGGAGTTGATGTAGAGGGTGATGTCCTTCTCGGGATCCTCCGCCGCCAGCAACAGCAACTGGGAGGTGATCTCGTTGGCGTTGGTGTCGCGCACCTCGGAGCCGAGCAGGATGATCCGTTCGCGGAGCAGTCGCTCGGACACCGAGTCCGACAGCGACATGCCCGGTGTTCCGCGCATCATGGGGGCACTCAGCCCCGGGGCGATCGCTTCCAGTCGCTGGACGGCCTCAAGGGCCCTCGAGCCGGCGAGCGGGTGACGGTGGCTCACGGACAACTCCTCTTCGATGACCCACATCTGCAAGAGATGCTGGTTGGATTCGGCATTTCTCGGCCGGCAAACAGGCCGGCCCCGGTGGGAATCTCATCCGACAGTAACCACTGGCGCGCCCCGCGCGATGGCAGAACCGTCCCCTGTTCGCTGACGGCGTGACCGCCGGCCGGCGGGTCAGCTACGGGGCTCGCTGTCGTCCTGAGCGACCTCTTCCACGATCTCGTCCACGATCTCGGCCTCGACGATCTCCTCCGCCAGCTCCTCCGCGACGGCCTCGGAGACGATCTCCTCCGCCAGTTCCTCCGCGGCGACCTGCTCGGTCACGGTCAGCCCGCTCTCGCTGGACGACTGGGCCTCTTCCAGTGCCTCGGCGAGCCGCTCCTCGTCGGTGACCGCCTCGACGCCGAACAGCGCGGCGACATCGAGCACCTCACCGGAGGTGTTGGTGACGGTGGCCTTCTCGACCGCGCCGGCCAGGGCCTTCCCGCGGCGCACCTCGGCGAACACGGCGCCGAGCTGGTTGCCCTCCTGCAGACGGGAGAAGTACTCGTCGGGCGAGACACCCAGCCGCTGGGCGTTGTAGAGCACCCGCTCGGTGAACTCCTCCTGGCTGACGCCGACCTGCTGGTCCTCGGCCAGCGCATCGAGCAGCAGCTGCACCTTGACCGCCTTGACAGCACTGTCGCGCAGTTCGGCGTCGAACTCCTCGCGGGTCTGACCCTCCCGCTCGACGTGCGCGTTCAGCGCATCCTCGTCGTGGTCGAAGGCATGTACGGCGTCGTGCTCGCGGGACTTGAACTCCGCGTCGACGATCGTCTCGGGCGTCGGGATCTCGGTGACCTCGAGCAGGGCCTCGAGCACCTTGTCCCTGGCATCGGCCGCCTGCGTCCGGTTCTTGACCCGCCGGATCTTGTCGGCCAGATCGGCCCGCAGCTCCTCGACCGTGTCGAACTCGCTGGCCAGCTGGGCGAACTCCTCGTCGACCTCGGGAAGCGCGCGCTCGGACACCGACTGCACGGTCACGGTGACCTCGGCCTCCCGGCCCGCGTAGCCGCCGGCGACGAGCACCGTCGGGAAGGTCGCGCTCTCGCCGGCGGACAGGCCGGTCACGGCGTCGTCCATGCCCTCGACCAGGTCGCCGGCACCGACGGTGTACGTCAGCCCCTCGGTGGTCGCGTCCTCGAGCACCTCGCCGTCCACGCTGGCGGTCAGGTCGATGCTGACCGAATCGCCCTCGGCGGCCGGCCGCTCGACCACGGTCGTGGTGGCGAAGCGGTCGCGCAGCGCCTCGACCTGCTCGTCGATGTCGGCCTCGGTCACCTCGACGTCGTCGACGGTCACCGCGACGTCGTCCAGCGACGGGAGCGTCAGCTCCGGCCGGACGTCGACCTCGGCGGTGAAGCCGAGGGCGTCACCGTCGTCGATCCGGGTGACCTCGATCTCCGGCTGGCCCAGCACGCTGAGGTTCGCGTCCGCGATCGCCTCGCCGTACTTGACCGGCACCGCCTCGTTGACGACCTCGGTCAGGATGGTGCCGCGGCCGAGCCGGGCGTCCAGGATGCGGGCGGGGACCTTGCCCGGGCGGAAGCCCGGGATCCGGACCTGCCCGGCGAGGACGCCGTAGGCCTTGTCGAAATGCGGTTTGAGCTCGTCGAACGGAACCTCGACGGTGAGCTTCACCCTGGTCGGGTTCAGGTGCTCGACGGTGCTCTTCACGTGCGGTACTCCTCGGGGGCTGGCTGGTGCTGGCGGATCGTTCGATGATGGTGGGGCTGTGTGCATGCGCGGAGCGCGTGGGCCGACCCGGGACAGGACGCCACCATTGGACGGCGGCGCCGCCGGGCAGAGCCGCCGTCGATTCTAGGCCAGCGGCCGACGCCCGGGCGCCGCGCGTCATGTGCCATGGAGGTGCCGTGAAGATCGGGCCGCCACTCAGCAAATCGGCACGGAGCAGACCGGCACCGGCAGCTCGCCGGCGGTGGTCGGGGTGACAGGATTTGAACCTGCGGCCTTCCGCTCCCAAAGCGGATGCGCTACCAAGCTGCGCTACACCCCGGCGCCCGCACCCGGCGAGCCCGGTGCGCATCTGGAAGCGTAGCGGAATGGGTTAGCATCAATGGCGCATCGGCCACCGGCGGGTGCAAGGCGGGCGTAGCTTAGTGGTAAAGCCTCAGTCTTCCAAACTGATGATGCGAGTTCGATTCTCGTCGCCCGCTCCATACCGTTCCCGGCCCCGTCCGGCCCACCCCATCCCGGCTCACCCCATCCGGACGATGTACGGACCCCGGCCCTCGCCCTGCACCAGGTCGTCGGCCGCACCGACACCGAGCGGCGGGTGGCGATCAACACCATCGGCCCGGTGTGGGACGGCAACGAGGTCTCGCTCGCTCGTCCTGCTGAATCAGGGCTGGACGTACTTCGTCTTCCGTGCGCGGGTGGTGGGACCGGCTCAGGATTCCCGCAGCACAACCAACGACCGGGGACCGACGACGACATCGCCGCCGCCCGTGACCCGGCCCCGGCGCTCGGGCTGACAGCTGTCCGATTCCACCGTGAACGTGCGATCGCCGTCCCAGTCGACCGAGAAGGTCAGCGGCTCCCACCAGCCGTTGATCAGCAGGGCGATGGTGTCATCCATCAGCGGTGCACCGTCATCGCCGATGTCCGGCTCGGCCGACCCGGACAACACCATGGCCACGCTCTTCGCGGCACCGTCCGACCAGTCCGAGCCGGTCATCGGCGCGCCCGACGGCGTGAACCAGCGGATGGTGTCCGGCTGCGCGGGGAAGGTACGACGACGCAACACCGGATGCCGGCGCCGTAGCCCGATCAGGTTTGCGGTGAAATCTCGCAGCTCCGTGTCCATCGACGACCAGTCCCACCAGGCGATCTCGTTGTCCTGGCAGTAGGCGTTGTTGTTCCCCTGCTGGGTGCGACCGACCTCGTCTCCGCCGAGCAGCAATGGGACTCCCCTGGCCAGCAACAAGGTGGACAGCAGTGCGCGGCGCTGCCTCGCCCGGAGCTGCACGATCGCCGGGTCGGAGCTGGGTCCCTCGACACCGCAGTTCCAGGAACGGTTGTCGCTCGTGCCGTCGCGGTTGTGCTCGGTGTTCGCCTCGTTGTGCTTGTCGTCGTAGGACACCAGGTCGGCCAGGGTGAATCCGTCGTGCACGGTCACCAGGTTGATCGACGCGTCCGGTCCCCGGCGGTGCTGGGTGTAGAGGTCGGCGGAGCCGGTCAGCCTGGTCGCGAGGTCGGGCAGCAGGCCGTCATGACTGCGCCAGAAGTCGCGCACGGTGTCCCGGAACTTGCCGTTCCATTCCGCCCAGCCGGCGGGGAAACGCCCGACGTCGTAGCTGTCGCCCTGGCCGACATCCCACGGCTCGGCGATCAGCTTGACCTGCGCCAGCACGGGGTCCTGCCACACCAGGTCGAAGAACGCCGCGACGGTGTCGAACCCGCCCTCTTGACGCGCGAGGGTCGGCGCGAGATCGAAGCGGAACCCGTCCACGCCCATCACCGTCACCCAGTAGCGCAACGAATCCATGATCAACCGCAGGCATGCGGGATTTCCGACGTTCAGCGCATTGCCACATCCGGACGTGTCCACGTAGGCGGCCTGATCGTTCGGATCGAGACGGTAGTAGGCGGCATTGTCCAGACCGCGCAGCGAGAATGTCGGCCCGTCGGGGCCGGCCTCGGTGGTGTGGTTGTAGACGACATCCAGGATGACCTCGATACCCGCGTCGTGCAGCGCGCGCACCATGTCCTGGAATTCGGCGACCTGGCCGCCGGGACATCCTGCCCGAACTGACGCAGAGTAATCGGCATGCGGCGCGAAGAACCCGATGGTGTTGTATCCCCAGTAATTGGTGAGACCGCGCTCGATGAGGAATCCCTCCGCAACATTCTGGTGGACGGGCAGCAATTCCACGGCGGTGATACCGAGCCGCTGGAGATGCCCGATCGCGGCCGGGTGCGCGAGGCCGGCATAGGTTCCACGGATATCGGGGGGGATGTCGGGATGGCGCGCCGTGAAGCCCTTGACGTGGATTTCGTACAGGACCGAATCCGACAGGTGCCTGGACGGTCGGGTGACACCGGAGGGGAGGCCGCCCTCCGAGTTCGGACCCAGCGATGGCGGCGATGCGAGCATCAGTCCGCGCGGCACATCGCCGGCGGAGTCCAGATCACTTGCACGGTCGTGGTTGTCGAGGTCATGGCCGTAGATCGAAGGTCCGAAGCGGACGTCACCGGTGATCGCCACGGCGTACGGGTCGAGCAGCAGCTTGTTCGGGTTGCAGCGCTGCCCGGCGGCCGGATCGTACGGCCCGCGTGCCCGGAAGCCGTATTCCTGGCCCGGTTCGATCCCGTCCAGGAAACCGTGCCAGACACCGGCGTCCAGGCCGGGCAATGGCAGCCTGGTTTCCGTGCCGTCCTTGTCGAACAGGCACAGCAGCACCTCATCGGCGACGGAGGAATACACGGCGACGTTGACGCCCGATCCGGAGAAGTGCACACCCAACGGAAAAGGAGAACCCGGTCGTACGGTGACGGACATGAAACGGAATGTAGGCCATCATTGTCCGTTGAGCCGGTTGCACTCCCCTGCCGGACATCCGCTGTTCAACCGCGGTTCACGGTGTGGCCCGCTGCCGGACCCTCTCGTCGGGCGTTTAACCCGAATGGGACGATGAGCGGGCTTCCGACCAAGGGGCACAGTCTTCGGGGAAAGGCAGCCGTCGGTTCGCGCAATGGGGACTGGCGATGGGCACCGACGGTGTCGGGCCGAGGGGAGGGGGCATTGTTGACCGCAGTCGTCGTGGTGGGCGGAGGAATGGCGGGGGCCGCGTGCGCCTCCGAACTCGGACGAAAAGGCGTCGAGGTACTGCTGATCGACCGGAACGACTATCTGCAATTCCAGCCGCTGCTCTACCAGGTCGCGAGCTCGCAGCTCCCCGTGGAGGACGTCGCCCGTCCCTTGAGCGTCGTCTTCGCCGATCATCCGACGGTCGCCGTCGTCCGCTCCCCGGTGACGGCGATCGATTTCAGCAGCCGCCGGGTGACCACGGCGGACGGGATGGTCCGCGACGCCGACCATGTCGTGCTGGCGGCCGGCGCGACAGCGAACTTCTTCGGCGTCGCGGGCGCCGATCAGCACGCTTTCCCGCTGTATTCGATCGTCGATGCCGAGCGCCTGCGGCTGCACCTGCACGAGCTGTTGCGGGTGCACTGCTCGCCGGAGCCACCTGCCGACCCGCTGACAGTCGTCATCGTCGGCGGCGGTCCCACCGGGGTGGAAACGGCAGGCGCAATCGCGGAGTTGTTCATCGCCTTGAAGGAGGACGGCCACCTCGCGGACTCCGCCCGCGTACACCTGGTGGACCACGGCCACGCGCTGTTGAAGCCGTTCACGGAGAAATCCCATGCCTACGCGCTGGCGAAGCTGCAAACTCATGGAGTCGATGTCACGTTCGGCGTCGCTGTCACCCGTGTCGACCCGGACTCGGTACAGCTGTCCGACGGGACGGTTCTGGCGACCAGGACAGTGATCTGGGGCGGCGGTGAATCGGCGTCGCCGATCGCGTCCTCCACCGGCGCGACACCGGGCCGCGGCGGGCGGATCGACGTCGGACCCGATCTGATGGCGCCGGGCTTCGATGGCGTCTTCGCGATCGGCGACGTGGCCAACATCCCCGGACCCGGCGACCGCACCCTGCCGCAGTTGGGATCGGTAGCCCAGCAGTCGGGGAAATGGGCTGCGAAGAACGTGATCTCGCTCATCCACGGCGAGCCGACAAAGCCGTTCCACTATCACGACAAAGGCATCATGGCGATGATCGGCCGCAACGCCGCAGTCGCCGAATTGGGTGCGCACCGCCATCAGGTCGAGGGGCCGATCGCGTTCGCCGCGTGGTTGGGTCTGCACGCGATCCTGCTGAGCGGCACGCACAGCCGGGTCGACGCCTTCCTGAACTGGGCAGAGGACTACTTCCACCACAACCGCGCGCCCGACCTGGAACTCGAGGGCACATCGGGCCGCATCGCCTGGGCCGACGACGTCGCGGACCGTCCGACGATATCGGCCGCCGACGGATGAGCCGCTCGCCAGGACACCAGGAGACGCCACGATGACCAGATCCGCCCGTCCGTCCACGGCCGGACATCCGGGACCGAAGCCGAAGTCGAAGCCGAAGCCGCGGCCCCGCGGAGCGAAGGCGGAGCAGGCGCGGCTGGCCGAGGCCGATGACGGCACGGCGCCGTGGCGGGACTGGGGCCCCTACCTGTCCGAACGCGCCTGGGGCACGGTGCGCGAGGACTACAGCGCGGACGGCGACGCCTGGTCCTTCTTCCCGCACGACCACGCCAGGTCCAGGGTGTACCGCTGGAACGAGGACGGGATGGCGGGGTTCTGCGACGAGACACAAAACTGGTGCCTGTCGCTCGGGCTGTGGAACGGCGTCGACCCGATCCTCAAGGAGCGGATGTTCGGCCTCACCGGCCCGCAGGGGAACCACGGCGAGGACGTCAAGGAGTACTGGTGGTACCTCGACGGCACCCCGACCCATTCCTGGAACACCTGGCGGTACCACTATCCACAGCGGGAGTTTCCGTACGGCGACCTGCTCGCCGAGAACGCCCGGCGCGGGAAGCTGGACCCGGAGTACGAGCTCGTCGACACCGGCATCTTCGACGAGAGCCGTTACTGGGTCGTCACTGTCGACTACGCCAAAGCCGCCCCGCGGGATCTGCTGATGCGGATCACCGTGGAGAACGCAGGGCCTGACGAGGCGACATTGCATGTGCTGCCGACGTTGTGGTTCCGCAACACCTGGTCGTGGGGCTACGACGACCACCCCAAGCCGACGCTGCGACTGGACGGCAACCGGATCGTCGGCAGCCACTCGAAGTCCGGCCCTTTCGTGCTGGTCGGTGACGGATCCCCCGAGCCGCTGTTCTGCGAGAACGAGACCAACGACACCAGGCTGTTCGGCGCGCGGAATGTCACGCCGTATCCGAAGGACGGCATCAACGACCACGTCATCTTCGGTGCCGCGACGGTCAACCCGGTCAACGAGGGCACCAAGGCCGCACTGCACTACACGGTGACCGTGCCGGCCGGCGGGTCCACCACCATCAAGGTGCGGATGGTCGGCGTCCCGCACCCGGCGGTCGACGTCGACCCGCTGCAGCCCAGCGTGGAACCCATCCCGCTGGGCCGGCCGTTCGACGCCGTCATCGCCGCCCGGAAGAAGGAGGCGGACGCCTTCTACGGCGCCGTCATCCCGTCCACCGCCACCCCGGACGAGGCCGTGGTGGCCAGGCAGGCGTTCGCCGGGCTGTTGTGGGGTAAGCAGTTCTTCCACTACGACGTGCAGCGCTGGCTCAAGGGAGATCCGACCCAACCACCGCCGCCGCCGGGTCGCGGGCTGATCCGCAACGGCACATGGCTGCACCTGAACAACCACGAGGTCATCCTCATGCCGGACCCGTGGGAGTACCCCTGGTTCGCCGCCTGGGACCTGGCATTCCACTGCGTGACGCTGGCGCACATCGACGCCGCGTTCGCCAAGGCGCAACTCGTCTTGCTGCTGCGCGAGTGGTACATGCACCCCAACGGCCAGATCCCTGCCTACGAATGGAATTTCTCCGACGTCAACCCGCCGGTCCATGCCTGGGCGGCCAACAAGGTCTTCGAGATCGACGGCGGAACCGACTTCACCTTTCTGGCAAGGATTTTCCACAAGCTGCTGATCAACTTCACCTGGTGGGTGGACAACAAGGATCACGGCGGGAACAACCTCTTCCAGGGCGGGTTCATGGGGCTGGACAACATCGCCCCGCTTGACCGCTCGGCCCTGCCACCGTCGGAGGGGTATCTGGAGCAGGCCGACTCCACCGCGTGGATGGCGATGTACGCGCAGGGATTGCTCGAGATGGCGCTGCGGCTCGCCGTGCACAACCAGTCCTACGAGGACGTCGCCACCAAGTTTTTCGAGCACTTCCTCGCCATCGCGGGGGCGGCGAACAACGCGGGCCTGTGGGACGAGGCCGACTCGTATTTCTACGACGTCCTGCATCTCGCCGATGGGACGGATGTCCCGATCAAGGTGAAGTCATTGGTCGGGCTGGTGCCGATCAGCGCGGCGCTGCCGTATGACGGCATGACCGGAATACTGCTTCCCGACTTCCAGACCAGGGCACGGTGGTTCCTGGACAACCACCCGGAATACCGCGAGCTGTTCCATACCCGGGACATCGCCGGGCGGCGGCACCGGCTGCTGGCGCTGGTGCCGCCGGAGCGGTTGGTCCGGTTGCTGGACAACGTGTTCGAAGAGGACGGATTGCTGTCGAAATACGGCATCCGGGCCATTTCCGCCTGGCACCGGGACCACCCGTTCAGCATCGAGGTCGGCGGCGTCATCGCCTCCGTCGATTACGAACCCGCGGAGTCGACAACCGATCTCTTCGGCGGGAATTCCAATTGGCGGGGCCCGATCTGGATGCCGCTGAATGTGCTGCTGGTCGAGGCGCTGCGAAATTACGACGAACTGGCACCGGGAGAGGTGACGGTCGAATACCCCGCCCGGTCGGGACAACGGTTGACGCTCACCGCCGCCGCGGACGACATCTCCCACCGGCTGACATCGATCTTCCTGCCGGGCCCGAACGGCCGCCGTCCCGTGCACGGCTGGTACGACCTGCTGGCCACCGACCCGCGCTGGCGGGACAACGTCCCGTTCCACGAGTACTTCCATGGCGACACCGGAATGGGCCTCGGCGCCGAGCACCAGACCGGATGGACCGCATTGGTCGCCCACCTGATCCTCACCACACCGCCCCGCACCACCGGCAGCTGACCCAGCCCGCCGCTCGCACATTCACAGAACAGGAACCCGATGAGCCTCACCGGCAAGGTCGACATCGTCACCGGCGGCAACAGCGGCATCGGCAAGGCGGTCGTCCTCGAATTGGCCGCGCAGGGCGCGAGCATCGTCATCGACTACGTCTCGCACCCGGAGGCCACCGAGGAACTGGAGGAACAACTCGCGGCCATCGGCGAGGACCGGGTGATCGGGGTCGACGCCGATGTCAGCAAGGTCGCCGACCTGCAGATGCTGGTCGACAAGGCGGTGGAGAAGTTCGGCCGGCTCGACATCATGGTCAACAATGCCGGAGTCGAGACCCGCACCAACGTGCTGGAGACGACCGAGTCGCAGTACGACTTCGTGCTCGACGTCAACCTGAAGAGCGCGTTCTTCGGCACCCAGATCGCCGCGAAACAGATGATCGCTCAGGGCTGTGGCGGCTGCATCATCACCATGAGCTCCGTGCACGAGGACTGGCCGATGCCCGGCAACACCGCGTACTGCCTGGCCAAGGGCGGGGTCAGGATGCTGACCAGGACCGCCGGTCAGGAGCTCGGCCCGCACGGCATCCGGATGGTCAATGTCGGGCCGGGCGCGGTGGCCACCCCGATCAACACCGCCACCATGAACGACCCGGCCGCGATGAAGACCCTCGATGCCGCGATCCCGCTCGGCCGGATGGCGGAGCCGAAGGAGATCGCCACCGTGGTCGCCTTCCTGGCCTCCGACGGCGCGTCGTACATCAACGGCACCTCGATCTTCGTCGACGGCGGGCTGATGCATTCCAGTCCCGGCCTCTAGCCGACGACAGGCGCACATCGATTCGCCACTTTCCAACGCCATCCGAGCGGTTTCCCGTCCGAACCCGGCGAATCGATCGCGGCAACCCCCGGACAGCGTTCAGCCCGGACCTGATCATCAGGTCCGGGCTGAACGGGAGTCTTCGCTCCGTAAAGTCTTGCTACCATCCTGTGCTGGAGATCACCATCGGTCGCCCCGGCCCTGTCCCTAGAGACCGGGGCGACCGAGGCTCCCCCACTCACTCCCCGGCCGGCGGGTTTGACGGTTCCGGACGCCGGGGGGTGAGTGCCTCACCCGGTCCGCCGCACGCGACGCAGATGACTGCGGTGCGTCGCGACGGAACGGGAATTCGTCATGATGCCGACGGCTCCGGCCTGCTGAAGACGTACGCCATGACGTAGGCCTTCGTGGTTCCGTTGTCGATCTCGTCGGGCAGGTTCGCCAGCTGCTCGCGCGCCGCGGCCGGGTCGGCCAGCGCCAGGTACTGGACCATGTACTCGCCGAACTGGGCCCCGTAGCCACCGGGCGCACCCTCGGCGAGGTTGGCCTTGATCCGGTCGGCGTCGCCGGCCAGGTAGGTGGAGTACGAACCCATCGGGATCAGCTGGATTCCGAGCATTGCGCCCGGCTCCGGGCTGAACCAGGTGGCGTAGTCGCGCTTCCCACCCCAGTTGAGGGCGGCGATCTTGTGGGTGAACTCCGGGAACTCGCTGAAGTCCGCGTCCGTCCAGTACAGCTTCGCCGAATGGGCCTCGGTGCTCATCATCCACACCGCCTGGTCGTACATGTCGGTGTTACCGCGCACCTGCTCCCACATCGCCAGCGCGTTCCAGGCACTGACCGACTCGCTGCTGGACTCCTGGTTGTTGCCGTCCGCGAACGGACTGCTGCCCGAGGCCCACGCATGCCCGGAGTACGGATCGAAGTTCCGGTACTGCGGGAAGCTGTCACTGGCCTGCGACGAGGCGATGTCGGCGACCAGAAGGTCGGCGACGGGTGCGAACTCGTCGGCCAATGCCGGGTCGTTCTTGGCGACAACCGCTGCGGCGTAGAGCATGTAGCCGTAATGGAAGTGGTGGTCGTTGAGCTCGTCGGAGCCGAACGAGGCCTCCAGCCCGATCATCGACTTGATGCCCTCGTCGTAGACGAAGCACTTCGTCGCCGACGTCTCGCAACCCTTGGGGTCGAACCACTTCTGCAGTTCGGCCGTCAGCCCGGTCCGCAGCTCGGCGGCCACATCGGTGGCGCCCAACTGTTCGGCGAGCGTCATCAGGTTCGCCGCGCGGTAGAGCATCTTGCCGCCGAAATAGGTGTCGGTGGCCGAGGCGGCGAAGTCGATGGCGGCCGCGTCGGTCTTGATCTGCGCGACCACAGCGGCCTTGTCCTCGTCGGACAGGGTGGACAGGTCCAGTTCGGCGGAGGGCTGGGT
The DNA here is from genome assembly GCF_052976845.2 of Nakamurella sp. GG22. Lineage (NCBI taxonomy): Bacteria > Bacillati > Actinomycetota > Actinomycetes > Nakamurellales > Nakamurellaceae > Nakamurella > Nakamurella sp. GG22. The sequence goes on from NZ_JBRIIO020000003.1 coordinate 30,700, forward strand.
GACCGGCGCGGTCGTGGTGAGCGAGGTGCCGGTGTACAGGTCCATCGTGCCGTAGATGCTCTTGTAGGTGCCGGTGGCCTTGGAGCCGCCGTCCACCGTCTGGCCGGCCATCGGCGAGATGACCGTGTCCCCGCCGTTGGCGGTGACGTAATTGAGCGTCGTCTTGACGGTGTCCCCGTCGACCGCATGGTCGACGGATGTGCTGACCACCGGGTCGGCCGCGGCAGCGGCGAGCGACGCGGCGTCGGCACCTTCGGGAGCGCCGTAGAGCGTCATGGTCGACCCCGACTTCAGGGTCACCTTGCCGCCGTCGTCGACGGCTGCTCCGTTGCCGACCACCAGGCCGTACTCATGCCCGGCGACCGTGCTGGTGTAGGCGCCTTCGGTTGATCCGGCCTTGAAGACCGGTTCCAGTGCGACGGTCTGGTCCGCGGCGGCCGTGTAGGTGACGAAGGGCGAACCCTGCACCAGCACGACCGAACCGAGGGCGTTGCCGTCCGCGTCGTTGTAGGTCGAGGTGACCGACAGCGTGTCGTACGCGGTGACCTGCATCTTCGAGGCGCCGAGCGGCACCTGCAGCTGCGGGTTGGAACCGCCCATGATCGTCTTCTCGGAGGCGGTGACCTCCGGAAGGCCGAGGCCGAAACCCTTGTCGGTGAGCGCCGCGGACAGCGGCATCGGGAACACCGGCTGCGGCTCGTCACCGAAGACGAGTCCGGAGAACCAGCGGTTGGTCGGCGGCACCAGGCCGTCGGCGAGCCGGGTCGGGGCGATCTTGGAAACGCTCTTCTGGGTCACGTTCGCGAGATCGGCCGCGACGTCGGCCGGCGCGGCGGCCGGGCTGGTCGCCGACGCCGGATTCCCGGAGGAATCGGTGGCGGTCGCACTTCCGCCGTTGGCGGAGGTGCAACCCGCCACCAGGGCGGCGCCGGCGATCAGGATGAGCGGCTTGGTCAGGGTGCTGCGGAGAGATCTTCGTGCTGAGACTGTGGTGTTGGCGGTGTCGTTGATAGTCATCTCACTCGTGGTTTCGTAGGTGGTGTCGGTGTGGGTCGTTCCCTTGCGGGACGGCTCAGGCCTGGACCCCGAACCAACCGGTCACGGTGTTGGTGACGTCCGTGACGACGCCGTCGTTGGTCAGGTGCAGGGTCGCCTGGACCGGGGTGCCGACCGCGAAGAGGCCGGTGCCGTTGGCGAGTTCGTCGCTGTAGGCCTTGACCAGCGTGCGCGCCTCGCCGTTCTCGGTGCGGACCTGGATCTGGGAGGCCTTGGCGCTGATCTGCTCGTTGTTCGGCAGGGTGATGTCCAGCGTCGCGCCGGCCGGGATCCGTGCATAGTCCTTGGCGCTGAGCAGGAAGTCGGCCTCGACGTACATCGATCCGGCCTGCTGGACGGTGGCGATCGTCGAGTTCGACGGCACGAAGGCGCCGGCCGCGTAGGCGATGTCGTCGATCAGACCCGCGTTGGTGGCGGTGATGACCAGGGTGTTGTTGCCCTTGACCTCGTGGGTCAGGTTCTCCGGGGTGACAAGGCCCTGGGCGAGGTCACGCTCGAGAGCAGCGGACTCGACCTCGAAAAGCGGCTGTCCGGCGGCAACCTGGTCGCCGACCTGCACGAACTGCTGGGTGATCGTGCCGGAGTAATCCGTCCCGACCGGGTAGTCCTCGGCGACGAGGGAAGCGGATTTACCCGCGACCTTGCCGCTGTTGTAGTTGACGAGCATGGTCAGTCCGGCGGCCAGGGCGACCACCGAGAGCAGGCCGATGGCAAGACCGATTCGTTTGCGCCAGGTCATTTTGCACTCTCCACACTTGCAAGGGTCCGATCGGCGGCGGGCCGCTCGTCGAACGCGGGGGCCACTGCGGTGTTGGAGGCAGCGACCACGGGGACATTGGTCTTCGGGTTGGACAGCGGGCTGTTCTCGGTGGACTCGATACCGTCGACAAGCCTGTCGGTGTTGAGGTTCTGGTCGGACTTCAGCGCCTTCTGCGCCTTCGCGGCCTTGCGTGCGGCCCGCTTCGGGGAAACCCGCGGCAGACCCTTGGCCTCGCGGCGGTTGCCGCGTGACTCACGGAATGCGGTGGCGACGAACAGGCCCAGGATGAAGGTGTTCAGCAGGTTCCACAGCAGCGCAAGGGTGAAGGAGCTCACCGTCAGCGCCTGCCAGATACCCACCACCGAGGTGATGGCCAGGAAGACGAACGCCATCAGCTGGTGGGTGATGAAGTTGAACGGCGAAGCCTTCTTGCCGGTCGAACCCGTCACGTGCCACTTCTGGTCCTTCTTGAAGACCGCGTTGACCAGTGCCCGACCGTAGATCGGGAAGGACGCGGTGGCCAGCATCAGCGTTTCCCAGCGGAACGAGCCGATGGTGTACAGCGCGACGACGACCTGCATGAAGTAGAAGCCGAGGTAGTACAGCAGCCAGGTGCCGAAGCTGACACCGGAGTTGATCGGGGCAAGGCCGAAGTAGATCTGCAGCGGCGGGACCAGCAGCAGCAGGCCGGGCGCGATGCCGACCATGTAGAAGGTCGCGGTACCGAAGTACTGCATCCGCTGGTCGAGCGTCAGCTTGATCTTGCGGGAGAACGGGTTCCGCTTGAGCAGGATCTCGAAACCGCCGGTCGCCCAGCGCAACTGCTGCTTGGTGTAGGCCTCGATGGTCTCCGGGGTGTCGCCGATGGCGAGCACGGTGGAGATGTAGACCGACTTCCAGCCGTACTCGTGCAGCTTGAGGGAGGTCCAGACGTCCTCGGACTTCGAGTCCGTGTACATGCCACCGATCTGCTCGATCGCCGAGCGCCGGAAGATCACGTTGGTGCCGACGCAGAAAGCCGCGTTGAAGCGGTTCTTGCCCGGCTGGATGAACCGGTAGAAGACCGACTGCATGTAGCCGGCACCGCGGGAGATCAGGTTGTGCAAATTGCCGTAGGCCTGCGGGGTCTGCACGAAGGCCACGTTGGACTCCGCGAAGAACGGCACGGTCTGGTACAGGAAGTCAGGTGCCGCAACGAAGTCCGCGTCGAGGATGACGTAGAACTCGCCGCTCGTGACGCCGAGGGCGTGGTTGATGTTGCCGGCCTTGGCGCCGACGTTGCCCTCACGGGCGATGTACTCGGCGCCGAGCTCGGCGGCCAGAGCCCTGACGTCGTCGGACTTACCGTCGTCCAGGATGTAGGTGGTGTGCCGGCCGTGCATCGCGACAGCGGCAGCGACCGTGCGGCGGATCGTCGCGAGTTCCTCGCCGTAGGTGGTGATGTAGACATCGATCGCCACCTCGGTCTCGTGCAGGTGCATCGGCAGCCGGGTGAGATCCGTTCCGGGCTCGATGTTCTTGTGCTGCGGACCGTAGAGCCGGGTCTGCGCGTTGTGGAACCGGTAGCCCCGCGGGTTGTGTCCGCTGGACAGGATCGTCCACAGTGACAGCAACGCCTGGAAGATGATGACGGTCTCGGCCGTCAGCACGATGAGGTACGGGATCCAGTTGCCACGGTTCGAGAAATCGAACAGGAACGTCGTGTACAGCAGCACGCCGATCGTGGCGATCAGCACGAGCATCATCAGGGACGGTGAATCACGCGCGCCTCTGCGGCGATCGTCGGATTCCCGTGAATCGGATTCGGGTGCCGCTGGCAACCGATCGTCAGGGTCAATTCTTGCTAGGGACATGGCAGGGACTCCCCCAAGGGAAGAGGTATGGGACGGCTCTGGCGGGTACTCCGGGGTTTTTTGTCCGGAGTTCTCGAACGATCAGCCTCTTCAGAACGGCATCGGTGCCGTGGGCCTGATCCGACGTTCGTCATCGAACGCGCGTGGTGTGCCTCAAGACCTTTCCCGTCCGGCAAGACCGTCAATGCTTGCTTTCCGGGTGGTGAGATCAGTTTGCTTCATCGATTCAGTTACGACAAGGGGGCAACAGCTCACACTCACCCGTGGGCGCCCCTCTTGAGGTTTTTTGATCACCGCTGGTAACCGTTTCACCAGCGACAATGCTCGGCGGTGTCCGATTCACCCGATTATTTCTGCGGCTAAATTACTCGTGGTGACGGTGGCCACAGTCTCTGCCGCGCAACGACAGGCGGCCCTGCACGTCTTGAGCGGCTGTCCCCGGACGATCAGGTCGAACGACCCGAAACCACCGACAGGGCGAGCGTCGTCGGGCGAAGCGCCGCTACGCTGACCCCGCCGCCCGGCTCCGGTCGGCCCGTCTCCCGGAACGGCACCGAAGCCGCCGGAATCGGCCTCACCGCCCCGTAGAAAGGCCCCACACCGATGCGCAAGGTCGCCCTGCTCACCGCGGGAGGTTTCGCCCCGTGTCTGTCCGCTGCCGTGGGTGGCCTCATCGAGCGCTACAGCGAACTCGCGCCCGATGTGGAGATCGTCGGCTACCGGCACGGCTACCAGGGCCTGCTCCGCGGCGACTCCATCCCGGTGACCCCCGCGGTCCGGGAGGGGGCCGGCCTGCTGAAGCTGTTCGGCGGTTCGCCGCTGGGCAACTCGAGGGTCAAGCTGACCAACATCAAGGATCTGGTCAAGCGCGGGCTGGTGAGCGAAGGTGCGAATCCGTTGCAGGTTGCGGCCGAGCGCCTGGCATCCGACGGGATCGACGTGCTTCACACGATCGGCGGCGACGACACGAACACCACCGCCGCAGACCTCGCGGCGTACCTGCACGAGCACGACTACGAGCTCACGGTCGTGGGGCTGCCCAAGACCATCGACAACGACATCATCCCCATCAAGCAGTCGCTGGGGGCGTGGACGGCTGCCGAGGAAGGTGCCCGATTCGCCCGGAATGTGGTGGCGGAGCACAACTCCAACTCCCGGATGCTGATCGTGCACGAGGTGATGGGGCGGAACTGCGGTTGGCTCACCGCAGCCACCGCCGAGGCGTACGACCGGTGGCTCAACACCCAACAGTGGCTGCCGGAGTTCGGACTGTCGCGGGAGGCCTGGGCGATCCACGGGGTGTACGTCCCCGAGGCCTCGTTCGACCTGGAGGCCGAGTCGGACCGGCTCAAGCAGGTGATGGACTCAGTGGGCAACGTGACCATCTTCCTGTCCGAGGGAGCCGGTCTGGACAGCATCGTCGCCGAACTCGAGCAGTCCGGCGCCGACGTCCCCCGCGACCCGTTCGGCCACGTGAAGCTCGATCAGGTCAACCCGGGTCAGTGGTTCGCGAAGCAGTTCGCCGCCCGGCTCGGGGCTGAGAAGGTGCTCGTGCAGAAGTCCGGGTACTTCGCGCGATCGGCACCTGCCGACGAGACCGACCTGATCCTGATCAAGCAGATGACCGACCTCGCGGTCGAGTCGGCGATGGCGGGTATCCCGGGCGTCATCGGCCATGACGAGGAGCGCGGCGACGAACTCCGGGCCATCGAATTCGACCGGATCAAGGGTGGCAAGCGCTTCACCATCACCGATCCCGAGTTCGTCGAGCTGTTGGCCAGGATCGGCCAGCCGGAGACCCCGGGAACCGGTCACTGACTGCGCTTCACAAAGGTCTGCCGGACAAAGTCGGACGACAACGACGGCCGCGTGCGGCAGGGTGGTCGGGTGACCCAACCTCAGCCACTCGTCGTGCGCGACCTGAAGGACGATGACCTCGCCGACATCCTGGAACTGGACGCCACCGCGTTCGGCCAGGACATGCCCGTCGAGTTCCTGGACGAGGTCATCGTTCCCGAGCTCGAGCTGGACCGTTTCATCGGCGTCCGCGACCCGGCGGCCGCGGATCGTCTCGTGGCGGTCGCCTGCATCCTGTCCAAGGACCTGACGTTTCCCGGTGGCGGAGTACACCCCGCCGCGGGCGTGTCCTGGGTGGGCGTCCGGCCTGGCTGGCGGCGCCGGGGCCTGCTGCGGCAGATGATCACCGACCAGTTGCACCGTCTGCACGACAGCGCGGGCGAGGCGGTCGCCATCCTGACCGCGAGTGAGGCCGCCCTGTACGGCCGGTTCGGGTACGGCCGCGCGATCGACCAGGCCCGTTATCAGGTCACCCATGGCGCGGCCTTCCGGCCCGGCGTGCAGGTCGACAACGTCATCGACGTGCGACCGGAGCAGGCCCGACCCCAGGTCAAGGCCATCTACAACCGGGTGGCGGCCCAACGCCCCGGCTACCTCGGCCGGTCGGATGCCATCTGGGGTATCAGGTTCTCCGATCACGACGTGACCCGCAGGGGTGCGTCCAAGCTCCGGTTCGCCCTGCACGAGGACGGTTACGTCGCCTACCGGGTCAAGTCCGACTGGGGTGACCGCGGACCGGACTTCGGCCTGCAGCTCGACGAGATCTGCGCCGCCACCCCACGCGCCTTCGCCTCGTTGTGGCGATTCCTGCTCGACCTGGACCTGACCAGGCAGGTCACCTATCACCGCGGCTGGGTCGACGACCCGCTGCCGAGCCTGCTGCTGGACCCGCGCAGCGTCACGGTGTCCCGGCACGATCACGTGTGGCTGCGGATCGTCGACCTCGACCGGGCGATTCGGCTGCGGCAGTACAACTCCGCGGCACGGGTGACGGTGCGGATCGTGGACGCGACCTGCCCCTGGAATGATGGAACCTGGTCGTTGCAGCTGAGCCCGGACGGTGGTCAGGCGGAGCGGACCACTGCAGGGGCCGACATCACTCTGGACATCAGGGATCTCGGTGCCTGCCTGCTCGGCGGTACATCGTTGGCCCGGCTGGTCGAGGCCGGACTGGTGACCGGCACGCCCGCGGCGGTCGGCGCGCTCGGATCGGCCCTGGGCTGGCCACTGGCCCCGTGGTGCCCGGAAGGCTTCTGAGGCCGAGCGGCGACCGGTGCGGCGGTTCCCCGCGGGGCGCGGAGTCAAACCCGATGGCCCCGCACGTGGTCAGCAGGTGACCGATCGGGCATGCTGAGCCGATGGCCGGCCTGCAGGATGACGCGACCCCGGCACCGCGCCGACGGCGGCGGGCGGTGCGCCGCGCAGCCGGGCCGCCCGGCCCGCAGGTCGCCGACTCGCCGGATACCCGATCGCACGATGCCGACTCCCGGGAAGTCGAGCCCCAGGACGTCGAATTCCAGAATGCGGCGCCGGCGGTCCCCGACCACGGCGAGGTCGGCGACGTGGCCGCAACGTCACCGGAGGCGCCGGCCGCGCACGCTCACCCGCACGTCCCTGGACCCGGTCACGGTGCGCATCCCCCGGGGCGCGACCCGGCACCGCAGCACTCGGCCGGTACGGGCGAGACGCAACGGCGGAGCGGGCGCACGGCCCGCGAGGACGCCGCCGAGCGATCACTGCGTTCGCTGGTCACCACCCGCTCGAGCCAGGTCTCCCCCGTCGCGGCGATGCGCGCCCGGGAGGTCGCGCTGCCCAGCGACGCCGATCTCGCCGCGGCCGAGGCCGAGGTGACGATAATCCGGCGGCATTACGTGCCGCCGACCGCGCTGACCGCCGGCCGCCGGCCGGACCGCTCCCGGCGCCGGCCCGGCGAGAGCAGCCAGTAGGCCGGGGTTCTCAGTCCATCACCGTCTTGCGGCCCTGTTTGATCTCCGACCGTCGGCGCTTGGCATCGAGCCGTCGACGCCGGGAACCGGCGGTGGGCCTGGTGGGCCGCCGGACCGGCCCGGCCGGCGCGACCGCCTCTCGCAGCAGGCCGGCCATCCTGGCCCTGGCTGCCTCCCTGTTGCGGATCTGCTGGCGGTGTTCGGATGCGCTGACCGACAGCACGCCGTCGACCATTCGGGAGCGGAGCCGTTCGATGGCCAGCCGGGTCATGGACTCCGGCCAGCCCAGCGACGGGATGTGCACGGAGAGTTCGACTCTCGAGTCCGCGGTGTTCACTCCCTGCCCGCCCGGTCCGGACGAGCGTGAGAAGCTCCAGGCCAGCGCCTTGGCCGGTACGGTCAGCGACCCGGTGACCGGCAGGTCACCGAACGGCTCATGACGGCCGGCCACGATCAGCCCGGCAGGTCCTGCGGGCCGGGGTCCGCCTCGTACGAGCTGACCAGGTCGATCCGCCGCTGATGCCGGGGATCGTGCGAGAACTCGGTCGACACGAAGGCATCGACAAAGCTGAGTGCGGTGGGGATGTCGTGCATCCTGGCGCCGAGCGAGACGACGTTCGCATCATTGTGCTGGCGGGCCAGTTGCGCGGTGTCGAGGTTCCAGGCCAACGCGGCGCGCACCCCGTCCACCTTGTTGGCCGCGATCTGTTCGCCGTTTCCGGATCCGCCGATGACGACTCCGAGCGACCCCGGGTCGGCGACCACCCGGCGGCCGGTCTCGATGCAGTACGGCGGGTAGTCGTCACCGGCTGTGTACTGGGCGGGGCCGATGTCGATCACCTCGTGACCGGCGTCGGACAGGTGGCTGAGAACGGCGGCCTTCAACTCGAAGCCGGCATGGTCGGAACCAAGGTAGACACGCATGGCGATCAGTGTGTCCTACCGGCCGAGTCCGGGCGCGGCCAGGCCCGCCGGATCAGGGCACCACCAGCACGGGGAACTTCTGCCGGGCGACGACGGCACGGGAGACCGAACCGGACGCGATGCGGTGCAGGAAGTCGGCGAAGCCGGTGTGCCGTTTGCCGACGACAACACAGGCGGCGTCACGTTCCTCGGCGATCCGCACCAGTTCTGCCCCGGCGTCACCGGTGGTGGAGACCAGCTCCCAGGTCACCTCCGCGAGATCACCGGAGTCGTTCAACGCGCGGACCAGTTCGGCCTCGACGGCGTCCTCGGCCTCGTCGTTGGCGCCCATCTCCTCGGGCAGCGGGACGTAGCCCTCGACCATCGGCATGGCACGGCGCCGGACGTGCACCAGCAGCAACGGCCGGCCGGTTGCCCTGGACAGGAACACCGCCGCCCGCAACGGCCGGCCGCAGGCGATCGCGTCGTCGACGCCGGCGACGATCGGGCCACTGCGCAGATCCGGCGGCAGCGGGATGCCCAGCGGCGACATGCCGCCGAGCGGGCCCGAACCGGAACCGACCGATGCCGCACCCGGGTTCGACGTCATCACTGCCTCCGTAGTCCAACGCCGGGCCGGTCAGCCACCCGGCTGCGCCCACCCTAACGGTGGTGGGTTACAGGGATGGCACGCCGCGGCCTCAGTCGAACTGCGGGTTCTCGGTCCTGGTGCGCTTGATCTCGAAGAAGTACGGGAACGAGGCGAGCTTGACCGCGGCATCCCAGAGCTCACCGGCCTCTTCGCCCCGCGGGATCCGGGTGATGACGGGGCCGAAGAAGGCGGAACCGTTGATGTGGATGGTCGGGGTCCCGACGTCGTCGCCGACGGCGTCCATGCCCGCGTGGTGACTGGCCCGCAGTGCTTCGTCGTATTCGGACGACGTCGCGGCGGCGGCCAGACCGGCCGGCAGGCCGACCTCGGCGAGCGCCTGTTCGATGACGACCGAGCGGTCGTCGATCTTCTGGTTGTGGATCCGGGTGCCCATCGCCGTGTACAGCGGTCCGAGAACGTCGTCGCCGCGAGCCGCGACAGCCGCGATCGCGACCCGCACGGGGCCCCACGCGGTCTCCAGCCGGCGCTTGTAGTTCTCGCTGATGGCGCGGTTCTCGTTCAGCACCGCCAGGCTCATGACGTGGAAGTGGACCTCGATGTTCCGGACCTTCTCCGCCTCCAGGACCCACCGCGAGGTCACCCACGCGAACGGGCACGCCGGGTCGAACCAGAAATCCACCCTGTCGCGGGCTGCTGCGGGCGTGGCAGCGGCCGCGGGAAAGCCGGAGCTGGACGGGAGATCGCTGAACATGGTCGCGCTTTCGGTCATGGAAGAAGAGCCCCTCGTGAGATGTCGTGAAACGTGGCGTGCACTGCCGACCGGCACATCCGATGCGCCGGTGCTGATCCGCCGACAGCAGCAACCATCACCGCCGGCGTCTTGTTCCGGGTTTCCTGCGTTTGCCAGTGCCGACGCCATCGGCAATACACTCCGTGGCCTGCCGATCGTTGTCCGGGCCGGCAGCATCCCGAACCGGAAGGATCCGCATGTCGCAGGCGCCGAACCTGACCCGCGCAGCAGCAGCCGAACGTTCGTCCACGGTGTCGACCTCATCCTACGAGATCGCCATCGACCTGACGGACGGCGCGGGAGGGCCCGGGGAGAAGACCTTCGCCACCACCTCGACCGTCACCTTCGATGCCACACCGGGCGCCGGCACGGTGATCGACTTCGTCGGGGACGGCATCGCGGCCGCAACGTTGAACGGCCGGTCGCTCGATGTGGGCGGCTGGACGACGGCAGGCGGTCTCGCGCTGGACGATCTCGGGGAGACCAACACCCTCACCGTTGAGGCGGTGGGCCTCTACACCAACACCGGTGAGGGCCTGCACCGGTTCGTCGACCCGGTCGACGGTGCCGTCTACCTGTACTCGCAGTTCGAGACGGCGGACGCCAAGCGGCTGTACGCCTGCTTCGACCAGCCCGATCTGAAGGCCCGGTTCAGCGTCACCGTCACGGCGCCGGCCGACTGGCAGGTCGTCTCGAACGGCGCGTCGACCTCGGTCGAACCGGGCCCGTCGGGCTCGGTCGTCCACCGCTTCGCCACCACCGAGCCGATGAGCACCTACGTCACGGCGCTCATCGCCGGGCCGTACCACGTCGTCCGGGACCATCACGACGGCATCGACCTGGGCATCTTCTGCCGTGCCACGCTCGCCGAGCACCTCGACGCCGAACGGCTGTTCACCCAGACGAAGCAGGGTTTCGACTTCTTCCACGGCGCCTTCGGCGTGCGCTACCCGTTCGGCAAGTACGACCAGTTGTTCGTGCCGGAGTTCAACGCCGGCGCCATGGAGAACGCGGGCGCCGTGACGTTCCGGGAGGAGTACGTCTTCCGCTCCAGGGTCACCCGGTACCTGTACGAACGCCGCTGCGAAACGATCCTGCACGAGATGGCGCACATGTGGTTCGGCGATCTCGTCACGATGCGCTGGTGGGACGACCTGTGGCTGAACGAGTCGTTCGCGACCTGGGCGTCCGTCGTGGCCCAGGTGTCGGCCACCGAGTACACCTCGGCGTGGACGACGTTCGCCAACGTCGAGAAATCGTGGGCGTACGTGCAGGATCAGCTGCCGTCCACCCACCCGATCGCCGCGGACATGGTCGATCTGGCAGCCGTCGAGGTCAACTTCGACGGCATCACCTATGCCAAGGGCGCCAGCGTGCTCAAGCAGCTCGCCGCCTACGTCGGCTTCGAGGAGTTCCTCACCGGGCTGCGGGCATATTTCGCCGCCCATGCCTTCGGCAACGCCACCCTGGAAGACCTGCTCGCGGCCCTCGAGGAGACATCCGGCCGCGACCTGCATGCCTGGGCCGCGTCCTGGCTGCAGACGACCGGCCTAAACACCGTCAGCGCCGACATCGATGTCGACGACGCGGGCGTCATCACCAGATTCGAGGTCCTGCAATCCGGTGCCGCCCCCGGCAAGGGTGAGCGCAGACCACACCGGCTGGCGATCGGCCTCTACGACCGGGACGGCGATGGCGCGCTGGTCCGCACGGACCGGGTCGAGCTGGATGTCGTCGAGGAACGAACCGCGGTACCGGGTCTCGTCGGGCTCCGGCGCGGCGCGCTGGTGCTGCTCAACGACGACGACCTGACGTACTGCAAGGCACGGCTGGATCCGGCATCGCTGGAGACGGCCATCGACGGGATCGCCGCGGTGGCCGAATCACTGCCGAGAACGCTGCTGTGGTCGGCGGTCTGGGAGATGACCAGGGACGCACTGATGCGGGCCAGGGACTTCGTCACGCTGGCCGTGCGCGGGATGGCCACCGAGGACCAGATCGGCGTCCTGCAGCGCGTTTTCTCCCAGTTGCAGGTGGCGGTCGGTTCGTACGCCGACCCGCAGTGGGCTGACACGCAGGGCTGGCCGGCCGTCACCGGCGCGCTGCGGGAGGTCGCTGTGTCGGCGGCGCCGGGGAGCGATACCCAGCTCGCCGCTGTGCAGGCGCTCGCCGGGGCGAAGCTCAGCAGCGGGCAGTTGGCCGAGATCGCCGGCTGGCGTGACGGTTCGGCACCACTTGACGGGCTGACCGTCGACACGGACCTGTCCTGGACGCTGTTGGGTGCCCTGGTCGCGCACGGACTCGCCGGCACCGACGAGATCGACGCCGCCGCGGCGGCCGATTCGACGGCCTCCGGCGAGCGCAGCGCGACGCAGATGCGCGCGCTGATCCCGACGGCCGAGAACAAGGCTGCCGTCTGGGAGCGGGTGGTCGGCGACGACGGGATGGCGAATGCCCTGCAGAGCGCGGCGATCGCCGGCTTCTCGCATCCGGCGCAGCGCGAACTGCTCGAGCCGTTCGTGGACAGGTACTTCACCGTGATCGACGACGTGTGGTCCCGGCGATCCATCGAGGTCGCGCAGAAGGTGGTCGTCGGCCTCTACCCGAGGTGGGCCGTCGAGCAGCGCACGGTCGACCTCACCGCCGAGTGGGAGTCGAAAGAGCATCCGCCGGCCCTGCGCCGCTTGGTGACCGAGGGCCGCGCAGGAACCGAGCGGGCGTTGCGTGCGAGAGCTGCCGACGCGGGCTGACCTGCACGGTCACGGCCGTGCGACAGCGAACGACGGGCCGACCCGATCAGGTCGGCCCGTCGTTCGCGTCACCAGGTCGAGCGCTCGGGGAGGGTGCCGGCCTGGTCGGCCAGGATCCTGATGCCGGTGACGAGCGCTCCGGGAATGTCTCCGTCGGTGCATGACGAGACCACCGCCAGTACAGCGAGCCGGGCCGCCCGGTCGGTGATCCGGCGGGCGGCCTCACCACCCGTTGCCACCTCCACCACACGCTGCCCCGGTGAGATCGCCAGCAGGACGGCGTCCCTGGCGTCGGCGCCCAGACCCGACAGCAGGCCCTGCGCGAATGCCTCGGTGTTGCTGCCCATGTCGCCCAGGTACGCCGAGAACCGGAGACCGGTGAACCGCTCGGCCTCCCTGATCACGTCGTCGAGCAGTTCGAGCTGCGTGGTGGTCAGCGGCTGGTCGACGCCGCCGGACGGGCCGACCTGCGGGTCCCAGTACTTGACGGCGACCGGTCCCATCGCTTCGATCTCGCCCTTGGAGAAGTCACCATGTGCCATGTGCGCCACCCCCCGACGCCCTTGCTCCGGCAGCGGTTCCGGCCGACACCACGGGCTGGTCGCCGGCCCACCACTGGGCCGGGTACTCCCAGGGGGAGCCCGGCCGGTACTTGGTCTTCCGGCCCTTGGCCCTGCCGGGAATGAGCGTCAAGACGGCGATGAGGCCGTAGATCAACGCGGGGATCCCGACGAACACCGCCAGCGTTTCTAGGATCGTCACGGTGATCACGGTATCGGACAGTCTCCGAGCCGGCCGGGCAACCCGGCCGGCATCCCTTCGGCCGGGACGTTCCACGCTCGCGTACTCGTGAACGTCAGGCGCGGACGGCCTGCTGCTCCGGTTCGCCGGCCAGGAATGACCGGCCGACGATCAGGCCGAGCACGGCGATCAGGCCGCCCGCCAGCAGGTAGACGGCGGGGATACCCCAGCGCTCGCCGACCACTCCGCCGATCAGCGCCCCCAGCGGGATGACGCCCCAGGCAACGACTCTGAAGGCGCTCGACACCCTGCCGATCATCCCGTGCGGCGTCCTGCGCTGCCGTCGGGTGGCCGACAGCACGTTCCAGGTACCGCCGGCCAGACCCATCAGGGCGTACGCCGGAAGGGCTGCTGCGACGTACGGGAAGAAGCCGAGAATCAGCATGGTCATGCTGATGCCGAACAGCGCGACCATCATGGCGCCGCCGCCGCGCAACCGTGAGTTGGCCCGACCGACCAGCGCGGCGGCGACCAGCGTGCCGACGGAGTACGCCACCAGCAGCAGCGGGTAGGTGGCCTCCGACATCCCCAGGTTGTCGGTCCCGTACAGCACCAGCACCGCGTCGGTGGCCGCGTTCGCGACCACCATGATGGCGACGGTGATCACCAGCACCCGGAGCACGGGGTCGGAGATCAACCTGCTCAATCCCGCCTTGACCTGCTGGTAGGGACTGGGTTCGGTGTCCATCGCCTCGCTCACCCCGGCCGATTTGACCGACCCCGGGAGGACGGGACCCGGTTCGACCGGCTCGGCAGCCTTTTTGGTGATGGTCGCGACGGTGGCCGCAGCGAGCAGGAAGCACCCGGCCGACACGGCGAACGGTGCCCACGGTGCGGCCAGGAACAACACGCCGGCAGCCAGTGGCCCGGCCATGTCGAGGGCGATCGTCTCCACCGTGACGAATCGCGCGTTCGCCCGTTCCAGGTTTGCATGCGGGACGATCCTGACCAGCAGCGACTGGGCGGACCCGTCCGCGAACGTCTCTGCCGAGGTGATCGCGAAACCGACGACGGCCAGTATCGGGATCGACACCGAGTCGGTCAGGATCAGCAGCACCAACCCCACAGTCAGCACCGCACGTGCCACATGAGCGGTTGCCATCACCTTGGCCGGGTTGAGCCGGTCGACCAGCGCGCCGGCCGGGATCGCCACCAACAGCCAGGGCAGCGATGACGCCACCGCCACCGTCGCGACCGCCGCGGCCGAAGGATTGATCATCACCGCGAGCAACGGCAGCGCGATGACCCGCAGGCCGTCACCACTCAGCGAACCCGCCCAGGCCACCAGCAGTCGGCGGAACGAGGGAGGCAACCCAGCGGCAGACGGCACCGGAGACGGCGGAACCTGCACGCTCTCGACTACCCCCAACCAGCCTCGCGACTTCGCCAGATCTCAGGCCACGTACGGAACTCGCCGTGACCGAACGGCAACAGCGTGCCACACAGGAGGGTTGATGTCGGGATCACGCCCCGACGGCGGTTGCGCCGCCCGATTCGTCCTGTCATCACCACCGCAGGCAGCCACGGCCGCCGCGCGATGACTGCTCGACGCGTTCCCTCGGCCCGAACGCTCGAATGCCGATGAGCCGCCTGGGTCATCTGGCGGGTCGCGTCACGCTGATGGACCCAAGTAAGCCTTCGGTGAGCACCGGCCGTCAGGTTTTGCCGACCGAAGCAGTCCTTTTCGTCCGAATTTGACCCTATATTTTTGGGGGTTCCATCAGCTGAAATGCGCTTTTGGGTGAACATCTCCACCACCGGTGTTAGACCGAATGGCTTAGATCACCCGTTTGCCAACAGGTGCCGCCCGCGTGCCACATATCGCACCGAAACCTTGTCACGGTACGTGAGATCGCGGTTGGTCCATTCAGGTTCTGGCCCAACGGCGGACTCTATATTGGTGTTGCGGGTCAAGGAGTTCAAGAACTTGAAAGCCATTGTGCCGCAAGAGGTTTGAATTTGCAAGGGCAGTCGACAAGAGTAAACCGGCAGCACGCATCACAGTCGCACACCAATAACAGAGCCACCGAATTGCCCAACACGTCTCCCCCTCTCCCGGAGGGGGACCACCCCAAAGGAGTCCTCATGAACAGCACCCGTGGAACGCGAATCGGCCGTGGCACCCGCATCGGCCGCGGCACCAGGATCGGCCGTGGAACGCGCATTGGCCGCGGCACCCGCATCGGCCGTGGAACCCGCATCGGCTGACAGGTTGCCCCGTTGCGCCGTCATCACTCAGATGAGTGAAGACTCGCACCGACCGTCATCTGGAGAGCTCAGATGAGATTGACCAGAGCAGTAGGATGTACCGGACTCAGGCGGCGGCTGGCAGCCAGGGTTCCCAGCACGGATCAGCATCTTCGGTCGACCAGAGCCTCCCGAAGGCGCCGCGACGCGGCGGACCCGGGTTGAAGGTCATCGACCAGCCCAGCTCGTCGAGTAACCGATCGGCCTTCCGGGCGTTGCACCGAACGCAGCAGGCCACGCAGTTCTCCCACGAGTGAGCGCCACCGCGGCTCTTCGGGACCACATGGTCGATGGTGTCGCCCCGGCCATGGCAATAGGCGCAGCGCCGTGAGTCCCGGCGCAGGACACCGGCCCTCGTGACAGCCGGCGGCGCCTGATAGGGAACCCGCACATAGCGCCGCAGTCGCACGACGGACGGCATCGTGACCGACACCGATGGCGACCTGAGCACCGGCGATCCCGTTCTCTCCAGAACGCACTCTGCCTTGCCGGCGACAACGAGCACGAGCGCACGCCGCCCGGTGACCACGGCCAACGGCTCATGGCTCGCATTGAGCAGCAGCACCCGGACCAGTGCAACGACCGGTCGCTGCTCCGGCTCCCGCCTCGAGGGGCCTGCACCCAGAGGTCGCACCGGAGTGGGGCGCACCGGACTGGGTCGCACCGGACCACGGCCATGTCGCCCGCTGCCATCCATGCGCACCTCCAGCGATCCACCAACCACCGTGCCGCGGACGAGGGACACCCGCACAAGTCGGAACGCGTCCGACGGGCCCCGGACGTCGCCGACTGCCCCGTGATCTTCTCTCGCGCCGGGGCGATGAGTCCCGGATTGCTGTGAGAAGAATAACCGCAGTCGCGTCGCTGCCCGTCGCGGACGCGCGTCGACGGTGCTCAGCGCGGGTGCCGGGCCGGATTCGCCCAGGACGAGCCGTCACCGATCACCCGGCCGCATCGCTAGCGTTGAGCCGACCCAGCGGGCGATCCGCTACCTGCCGAGCCGAGGGATTTCGACAATCGTGGACATCAGCGCGCCGGAGTGCGCCGCCGACGAGGGCTCCCTGTGCCAATGGATCTGGGACACCACGGGCATCGACGTCGTCGCCGCCAACAGCAACGCCGCACTGTCCGCGGTGCTGCACATCGTGCTGATCGTGATCACCGCACTGGTCGTCCGGTTCATCGTGTACCGCTCGATCAACCGGCTCACCCGGCTGACCATCGACGGCAACACCCCGTCGGTCCTGCGGCCGTTGCGTGCGCAGGCCCGCAGGTTCACCAGCGGCCAACCCGCGGAGCGCCGGGCTCAGCGGGCCCGGGCGATCGGGTCCCTGCTCAAGTCGATCAGCTCGTTCCTGATCGTCACCATCTCGGCCATCCTGATCCTCGCCGAACTCGGTATCGACATCGCACCCCTGCTCGCATCAGCCGGTATCGCCGGTGTTGCACTGGCTTTCGGCGCGCAGAACCTGGTCAAGGACTTCCTCGCCGGCATCTTCATGACCCTCGAGGACCAGTACGGCGTCGGCGACACGGTCGATCTCGGACCGGCGTCGGGCAACGTTGTCGCGGTCGGGCTGCGAACCACCACGGTCCGGGCCGGCGACGGCACCATCTGGCACGTTCGCAACGGCGAGGTGCTGCGGGTCGGCAACTCCAGCCAGGGCGAGGCCGTGGTGAACCTGGAGATACCGCTGCGGTACGACGCCGACGCCGGGCTCGCCGGTGCCCTTGCCCTGCGCGAGGCGCTGGCGGTGGCCCGCTCGGAACAGTTCACGGCGTCGGTGATCGAGGAACCGAAGCTGCTCGGAATCGTTGCCATAGCGCCCGGGATCGTCACCATCGGACTGTCCACCACCGTGCGCGCGGGCGACCAGGACGCATTCCTGCGGGCCGTCCGGGGCGCGGTGAAGATCGCCTTCGACCGTGCGGCAGCGGCGAATCCGGCCGACGACTACCGGCCGCCCGCGATCCCCGCAGCGGGCGACCCCGGCTGACCCTTGCACGCGGCGCGCCCCGGGTGCGGGACAATGGACCGGTGACATCACCGGCAACCTTCTACGACGAGATCGGCGGCCACCCGGTTTTCGCCGGCATCGTCGAACGTTTCTACGGCATCGTCGCGGACGACCCGGTCCTGCGACCGCTGTATCCGGAGGCCGATCTCGGTGCGGCGGAGGTCCGGTTGCGGATGTTCCTCGAGCAGTACTGGGGCGGCCCACGCACCTATTCCGACCTGCGGGGTCATCCGCGGCTGCGGATGCGGCACGCGCCGTTCGTCATCGGCCCGCGGGAACGGGATGCCTGGCTCGACGCCATGCGCACCGCAGTAGACGGCGCAGGCCTGGACGAACAGCACCGCGAGCGGCTCTGGGCCTATCTGCTGATGGCCGCCGACAGCATGGTCAACTCGCTGACCTCGCCCGACCCCGCCTGAGCGACCGGGGCGGCGTCAGACCAGCAGCGGCAGCAAGGC
Source organism: Nakamurella sp. GG22 (assembly GCF_052976845.2). NCBI lineage: Bacteria > Bacillati > Actinomycetota > Actinomycetes > Nakamurellales > Nakamurellaceae > Nakamurella > Nakamurella sp. GG22. The sequence continues at coordinate 48,752 of NZ_JBRIIO020000003.1, forward strand.
GTGCCGGCGGCGCACGACCGCTCCGTACCTGGCGTCGATCCGGGCCCAGGAGTCCGTCGCGCTGATCCGCACGACCTCGTCGGGACCCGTTGCGGCGAATCCCATCCCGGAGAGCGCGAACACCATCCGCAGGCTCAGCACGACCCGCATGCCGGAGCCCGAGACGGTCAGCACCTCGGTGTCCAGCAGGGCGGAAGAGGCCGCACCGGCCGGACCCGGCCGGTCACGGGCACCGATCGCCCCCTCCTCGGCGAGGGCCGCAAGGACGGCTGCCGGCACCTCGTCGACCTGCACCCACCCGGCCGCGGGGGGCAGTTGCGAGCGCCACGCTGCATCGACGGCGGGTCCCGGGTCGACGTCACCGGCAGTCGAGATCGCCAACCCGGCCAGCAGGTTCCCGGCGTGCACCGTGATGTCGGCCGGCACGAGCTCGCCACGGATGGCACGTGTCACCAGCGCGTCGAACGGCGTCGTCGCCCACAGACGGACGGACTCGCCATCGGCACGCAATCGCACCAGACCCGCCGAGTCCCACCTGGCGACCCGGCCGGTGAACGCCGTCGCGTCGTCGCGGTCGGCCTTCTCGGCCGGGGTCAGCCGCGGGGTGCGGCCGGTCGTCACCGTGCCACCGGGCGCAGGGTTGCGGCGTTCACGAGTCAGCCACCGTTGCTCGCCGCGACCGGCGCGGGATGCAGATAGGGCGTCAGGAAAGCTCTTTCGCGATCGTCGATGCGCCTGGGGCGGAACGTGACCGGGTCGACCGGGACGAGAACCGACAGCGCCGTGGCCGCCGTCACCCCCGCGACGCTGAGCACGTAATCGACCGTCATGGACGCCTGGCCCAGCTTGGTCAACCCCATCGACACCGTCACCGGGACATCCATGCCGATCGGCCGCTTGTAGTCGATCTCCAGGCGCGCGACCACGATGCCCTCGGTGAGCCGGTCGATCCCGTGCCGGGCCGCCTCGGAAAACAGCCAGTCGACCCGCGCCTCCTCGAGCAGCGTCACCGTCTTGGCATTGTTGACGTGCCGGAAGGCGTCGAGGTCCGACCACCGCACCCGCACCTGGGTCACATACCGACGAGACACGTCACACTCCCATTCCCGCGTGCGGCCACCGCACGTCACAACACCGCTTTAGTCAGCACCGCATTGGTCAGCACCGCATTGGTCAAGATCGCATCTGTCGACACGACCTGCAGTCTCCCCCAGGTCGGCGCCGCCGTCCGACCCGCCGACCGCCGGGCGGACCGTCGAGCGCGGAACCGTCAGCGGATCATCGAGCGGATCTCGCGGGCCGCCACCGACAGGGCCGCCAGGTCGCCGCCGGCGACCGACGCGATCTCCCCGAGCGTGCGCCGTGCTCGCGCCAACCGGGAGGAGTTCTCCTGCTCCCACTGTGCGATCTTGTGCTGCGCGTCCTGGTTCGGCGACGTCGTGGACAGCACGTCGGCGGTCAGCAGTCGCTGGGACCGGTACAGGTCGTCCCGCAGCGCCTGCCTGGCCAGCGCATGCCACCGATCTCCCCTGGCCAGCTCGGTCACCGCGGACAGCAACCGGTCGAAGTCCAGGTGCGCGGACAGCGCATACAGCAGCTCGGCACACTCGAAGAGGTCCCGGCCGGTGTCGGCGGCGACATCGACGGCGTCCAGCAGGCTGAACGTGTGCAGCGAGTAGGCAACGTTGGCGGCCAGCTCGGCCGGGGCGCCCATCCCGACCAGCTCGGCGGTCTCCTGTTCCACGCTGTCCCGATCGGCGCCGCAGACCAGCTGCGGCAACCGCGGCGTCAGCTCCGCGACCGGACGGGCATACCGGGCGATCTCCCCGACGACGTCCAGTGGTTGCGGCCGCCTGGTCAGCAACCATCTGGTCGCCCGGTCCAGCAGCCTGCGGGTCCGCAGGATCAGCGTGTCCTGCGTCTGCGCCGAGACCTTGTTGTCCAGGGCGCCCACCGCGGTCCACACCGAACGCAGGTCGAACACCTCGCTTGCGATGGTGTACGCCCGGATCGCGTCCTCCGGCGTTGCCGCCATCTCCTCTTCGAGTCGGAACGAGAAGGAGATCCCGGCCCGGTTCACCATCTCGTTGACCGTCTCGGTCGTGACGATCTCCCTGGCCAGCGGGTGCGCGGTGATCGCCTCCATCGCCCCGGGCGCACCGTCCCGCATGTTCTGCGGGAAGTATTCGGGCAGCCGCCGGGCGTAGGCGGGATCGTCCGGGAGTGAGCTGTCGAGCATGGCCGCCGCCAGCCCGGACTTGACGTACGCGAGCAGCACGCTCAGCTCAGGCCCGGCCAACCCCTCACCGGCCGCCAGCCGGTTGCTGATCTGGGTGTGGCTGGGCAGGAATTCCAGCGCACGGTCAAGCCGGCCGCTCTCCACCAGCGCGTCGATCAGCCGCGCATGCACCGACAACATCACCGGCGCGTGCAGCCTGGCCGCACCGAGAACCCTGTTCTGGCCGCGGTTGTCGGCCAGCACGAGGTCGGCGACCTCATCGGTCATCGAGCTCAGCAGGCTTAGCCGTCCGGGCTCGTCGAGTTGCCCACGCTCCATCCGGTACTGCAGGGCGATCTTGATGTTCACCTCGTGGTCGGAGGTGTCGACACCGGCGGAGTTGTCGATGGCATCGGTGTTGATCCGCCCGCCGTTGCGCGCGAACTCGATCCGGCCCAGTTGGGTGACGCCCAGGTTGCCGCCCTCGCCGACGACCTTGACCCGCAACTGCGCGCCGTCCACTCGCAGCCCGTCGTTCGCCTTGTCCCCGACGTCGGCGTTGGACTCGGACGCGGCCTTGATGTACGTCCCGATGCCGCCGTTCCACAGCAGATCGGCCGGCGCCAGCAGGATCGCCCGCATCAACTCCGTCGGCGACATGGCGGCGGCATCGTCCGGCAGATCGAGGACCTCGCGCATCTGCGGGCTGATCGGGATCGACTTCGCCGTCCGCGGGAACACCCCGCCACCCTCGGAGATCAGCGATTCGTCGTAGTCCGCCCACGAGGACCTCGGCAGCTCGAAGAGCCGCATCCGCTCGACGAACGATTCGGCCACATCGGGCGCCGGGTCGATGAAGATGTGGCGGTGGTCGAACGCGGCGATCAACCTGATGTGCTGGCTCAGCAGCATGCCGTTGCCGAACACGTCACCGGACATGTCGCCGACACCGACGACGCTGAAATCCTCCGTCTGGGTATTGATTCCGAGCTCTCGGAAGTGGTGCTTGACCGATTCCCACGCGCCGCGCGCGGTGATGCCCATGGCCTTGTGGTCGTAGCCGACACTGCCGCCGGAGGCGAAGGCGTCGTCGAGCCAGAACCCGTAGTCGTGGGCGACCCCGTTGGCGATGTCGGAGAAGGTCGCGGTGCCCTTGTCGGCCGCGACGACCAGATACGAGTCGTCGTGGTCGCGTCGCACCACCCGCTCCGGCGGCACGATCAGCCCGGAGTGCCGGTTGTCGGTCAGGTCGAGCAGGCCCGCGATGAACATCTTGTAGCAGGCGATGCCCTCGGCGAGCTGCTGCTCACGGTCCGCCTGCGGATCCCCGGTCGGTACCGGCGGCCGCTTCACGACGAAGCCACCCTTGGCGCCCACCGGGACGATGACGGCGTTCTTGACCTCCTGGGCCTTCACCAGGCCGAGGATCTCGGTGCGGAAGTCCTCCGGTCGGTCCGACCAGCGAAGCCCCCCGCGGGCAACGTCTCCGAACCGGAGGTGGACGCCCTCCAGGCGCGGCGAATACACCCAGATCTCATGGGCCGGAACGGGTTTCGGTACGCCCGGAACTCGGTGCGGGTCGAGCTTGAGGGACAGGAACGCGCGCCGGTTACCGTGCTCGTCCAACCGGTACTCGTTGGTCCGCGCCGTCGCCGTGATCAGGCTGAGCATGGTCCGCAGGATCCGGTCGGCATCCAGGCTGGTCACCTCGTCGAGGGCGGCGGTGATGCCGGTGACGAGCCGGTCGGCTTCCGCCGATCGCCCATCGGGGTCGTCGACGAACTGGTCGGGGTCGAACTGGACCGCGAACAGCCGCGCGAGGTCGGCGACCAGCGCCGGGTGCGAGCACAGAACCTGCTCGACATACCTCTGGGTGTAGGGGGTTCCGATCTGACGGAGGTAGTGCGCGTAGGCGCGCAGGGTCGCCACCTCGCGCCAGTTGAGACCCGCGGCGAGGACCAGCTGGTTGAACCCGTCGACCTCGCTGCGGCCGCCCCACGCGGCGATGAACGCCTCCGACAGCCGGCTGCGCAATTCGGGATCGTCGGCCCCGCGGGACACGTGGTCCTGCGGGAAGGTCAACCCGAAGTCGTAGATCCGCGCCGAGTTGCCGCCGGCCAGCCGGACCTCGAACGGGCGCTCGTCCAGCACGTCGGCGCCGAGCGTCTGCAGCACCGGTAGCGCCCGGGACAGGGTGACCGCCCCGCCGGTGACGTACAGCTTGAGCCGCCAGTCACCGACGGCGTCGGGCCCGCTCCTGGTCATCTTCAGCGCCAGGTCCTCCCGGCCGCCGAGCTGATCGATCAGCCGGAGATCGGCGACGGCGTCCTCGATCCGGTACGTCTCCTTGTAGCCCTCGTCGAACGCGTCGGCGTACCGGGACAGCGCACCGGCGGTGTCGAGATCCTCGTCCCCGCCGACGACCGCGGCCACCAGCCGGTCGTCCCAGGTACGGATCGTGCCGCGCAGCGCCTTGGTCAGGGCGGTGATGTCGGGCCGGACCGGATTGCCCGGATCGGTCCGGACGGTGAAATGAACGGCGGCGAGCAGTGAATCGCCGACCCGGGCGGTGTACCGGATGCCGGTGCCGTTGAACGCGTCGAGCAGGATCTGCTGCATCGCGAGCCGGCAGTCGGTGGTGTACCGGTCGCGCGGCAGGTACACCATCACCGACATGAAACGCCCGAAGGGGTCGGGCTGCAGGAACGCGCGCAGCCGCCGCCGGCTGGCGAGCTGCAACACGCTGCCGACCACCTCGACGACGAGATCGGTGTCGGCCCAGAACAATTCGGCCCGCGGGTAGGTCGCCAGCAGGTCCATCGCGCGCTGACCGGTGTAGGTGTCGGGCGCGGCACCGAGCGTGGACAGCACCGACTGGACGGTCAGCCGGAGCACCGGTGTGGTGGTGATCTCGGCGTTGAGCGCGCGGGGGGTCAGCACACCGAGGAAGCGGTGTTCACGGATCACGGCGCCGTCCGGTCCGAGCACCCTGGCGCGGACCTCGAACGGCGGGACGTCCCTGGTCAGCGCGGATCCGGCCGATGCCTGGGTGAGCAGCAGGTGGGTCGGTGTCTCGCCGGCCGCGGCTCCCGGCAGGTCGTCGAACGGACCGGAGGCGTCGTCACGCAGGATGCCGAGGCCGGAACCCGCGACCCGGGACAGCGAGCCATCCGCCGTTCCGGGTACGTGCTCGTAGCGGCAGTACCCGAGGAACGTCATGTTCCCGGAGATCAGCCAGTACAGGAAGTCGGCGGTCTCGGAGACCTCCTGCGCGGACCGCGGGGAGAAGGTGCCGCGCAGTTCGGCAGCGGCGGTGGCGGCGGCACCGGTGAGCGCGCCGCCGTCGCCGACGACCGCGCGGACGTCGGCCAGTGCCTGTCTCAGGCTGTCCTCGATGGTCTCGGCGCGTTCGGCGTCGGAGAGCCGGTCGATCAGCACGTGCATCCACGACTCGCGGAACGTGGATGCCGACTCGGCGGCCCGGCCGGACTCGCCGGCGACCTCCTGCAGCACTCCGTCGGGCCCGCGGCGGCTGATCAGGATCGGGTGCAGCACGCGGTGCACGGTGACGTTCTTGATGGTCAGCGCGCCGATGACGGAATCGACCAGCGATGGCATGTCGTCGGTGACGATGTTGATGACCGTCTTGGTGTCGGTCCATCCCTGGCTGCCCTCGGACGGCGAGGGTGCGGGGTTGAAGACGCGGATCCTGACCTCACCGGGTTGCCGCCGCTCCCCCACCCGCCAGTGCCCGTCGACGATCCCAAGCACGTCCTGCGCGCTCTTGGGCTGATCCTCCGGCGGCACGTGCCGGAAGTAGGCGTCGATCATCGAGGCACGGTCCGGCCGCATCGCGACGGCCCGTCCGACGGCGGATTCCGGATCGAACTCCGCAATCGGCTTCGGCCCCAGATCCGGCACCAGGCTGGGGGTCTGTGTCTGGGTCATCGGTCGATCCGGATCTTCATTGGCCCTCCACGTCCGGGCGCACGGCGCGCCCCAAATCGAGCGCGACGCTGCGCCCGGTCCGGAGCGAGCCTATGCCTTGCCGATCACGTCCACAGAAGGATCCGCGGTTCGGGCGATTGTTCCCACAACGAGGCAACCTTGGCCGTGTCCCGGGTGTCCGGGTCGTCCGGCGGCTCAGTCCCTGGTCAGCTTGCGATGCGTGACGCGGTGCGGCCGGGCGGCGTCGACACCGAGCCGGGCGACCTTGTTCTTCTCGTAGTCGGAGAAGTTGCCCTCGAAGAAGTACCACTGCGACTCGTCCTCGTCGGTGCCCTCCCACGACAGGATGTGGGTGCAGGTCCGGTCGAGGAACCAGCGATCGTGGGAGATCACCACGGCACAACCCGGGAACTGCTCGAGGGCTCCTTCGAGCGAGCCGAGGGTCTCGACGTCGAGGTCGTTGGTCGGCTCGTCGAGCAGGATCAGGTTGCCGCCCTCCTTCAGGGTCAGCGCCAGGTTGAGCCGGTTCCGTTCACCACCGGACAGCACGCCGGCCGGCTTCTGCTGGTCGGGGCCCTTGAACCCGAACGCGGAGACATATGCCCGCGATGGCATCTCGACGTGCCCGACCTTGATGTAATCGAGCCCGTCGGACACCACCTGCCAGACGTTCTTGGCCGGATCCAGGCCGGCCCGGTTCTGGTCCACATACGACAGCTTGACCGTTTCGCCGATCTTCACCGAGCCCGCGTCCGGCTCCTCCAAGCCGACGATGGTCTTGAACAGGGTCGTCTTGCCGACGCCGTTCGGGCCGATCACGCCGACGATGCCGTTGCGCGGCAGGGTGAACGACAGGTCGTCGATCAGGACCCGGTCGTCGAAGCCTTTCTTGAGGTCGTGCACCTCGACGACGATGGAGCCCAGGCGCGGTCCCGGCGGGATCTGGATCTCCTCGAAGTCGAGCTTGCGGGTGCGGTCCGCCTCGGCGGCCATCTCCTCGTAGCGGGCGAGCCTGGACTTGGACTTCGCCTGCCTGGCCTTCGCGCCGGAGCGCACCCAGGCCAGTTCCTCCCGCAGCCGCTTGGCGAGCTTGGCGTCCTTGCGGCCCTCGATGGACATCCGCTCGGCCTTCTTCTCCAGGTAAGTCGAGTAGTTGCCCTCGTACGGGATCAGCCGTCCGCGGTCCACCTCGGCGATCCACTGGGCGACGTTGTCCAGGAAGTACCGATCGTGGGTGACGGCGAGGACGGCGCCCGGGTAGGCCGCCAGGAACTGCTCGAGCCACTGCACGGATTCGGCGTCGAGGTGGTTGGTGGGCTCGTCGAGCAGCAGCAGGTCGGGGGCCGACAGCAGCAACTGGCACAGCGCCACCCGGCGCCGTTCGCCACCGGAGAGGATGTCCACCGGGGAGTCACCTGGCGGGCAGCGCAGGGCGTCCATCGCCTGATCGATCTTGGCTTCCAGATCCCAGGCACCGGCATGGTCAAGCTCCTCGGAGAGGGTGCCCATCTCTTCGAGCAACTCGTCGGTGTAGTTGGTCTCCATCTCGGCCAGCACCTGGTTGTACCGTTCGAGCTTGGCGTTGATGTCGCCGAACGCCAGCTGAACGTTCTCCAGCACGGTCTTGGTCTCGTCCAGCTTCGGTTCCTGCATCAGGAGGCCGACGGAGTAGCCGGGCGTGAGGAACGCCTCGCCGTTGCTCGGCGTGTCCAGCCCGGCCATGATCTTCAGGATCGTCGACTTGCCGGCGCCGTTGGGCCCGACGACGCCGATCTTCGCGCCGGGATAGAACGACATCGTCACGTCATCGAGGATGACCTTGTCGCCAACGGCCTTTCGGGCCTTCTTCATGGTGTAAACGAACTCAGGCAACTTCAGGTCCTCTCGAAAGCTGGTCCGGCTTGTGCGGGGCTGACCCCGCCTGGCCGTCTCGATCCGGGTTCCGCCACCCGACCGCGGGAGGCGGAAACGGCGGCGCGACGCCGTCCTACAGTCTGCCGGACTCGAAAGGGTGGTGGCGCCGCTTCACCGGGCGGGACGTTTGGGATCGCGCAGCGACTCGGGGCAGACTGGGGAAACAGTAAAGAAATAGTCAAGGGAGTCCCGGGTGGCGGTGCAGGAACGGCACGGCGTCTCGCCGTCCTCCGCACCGATGGGAAGCGGTCTGCCCGCGGGCAGGATGCCGCCGGTGCCGACGAGCGAGTTCGACGGCGCGGATGTGCGCGGTGCCCGTCGCAGGCGGCGGGCCGAACGGCGCACGCGATACCGCACCACCTGGTGGTTTCCCTTTCTGGTGCTGCTGATGGCGCTCTCCGGCTGCTGGACCCTGCTCAAGGCGGACCAGTTGCTGGCCGAGAAGCTGATCTGGCCGAGCCAGGGTGCCCAGTTCGTCGAGGTCGGCCCGGTTCCGGAGGATACGGCGGCGACCGGCGGCCGGGTGATGGTCGTGGTGGGCGGGCTGAACCGCAAGAGCGGCACCGGTGCCGCCGCGGCCCTGATGCCCGTTCTCACCGTCGGCCATACCCGGGTGTTCAGCCTCGTCTACGGCAGCGGCATCAACGACCAGGACCTGCTCGACAAGTTCGACGCGCTGATGTCCCGACTGCAACCGCGTGAGGTGAGCTTCTACGGCAGCAGCATGGGCGGCGACATCGCGCTGAACCTGGCGGCGCACACCCAGGAAGCCAGAGTCGGTTACCGGCAGGACCTGCTGACCTCGCTGACGGCGGCCGGTCGCCCGGGTGCCGGCGAGGCACCCGGCGGGGTCGCCGGCTCCGTCGCCGGCGACGGCGCCTCCCGGGCCGATACGCCGCTGGTCCAGCGCAACGAGGAGGTGGGGAGCCAAGCCGGGCGGTTCTCGTCAATCCTTGTGCTGCCCGATTCAGCTCTCCTTTCCGGAGCGGGGTCTGCGCTGATCGGCGCCGGCGGCGTTGCCGCGGCCGCTCTCGGTCCCATCGGCGTCGACGACAGCGGGATCAGCGGGAATGAAGCCCCGGCGGGCGCTGATCCTTTCGGGGCGGATCCGGTCGAGGACCAACCCGTACCGCCGCGACTCGGCGTGATCTACCTCGACTGCTCGCCACTCGGCGCCGACGACGTCCGGGACGCGAGCCGCACCCAGGCCGACGCCATCACCGCGTTGACCGAGGCCATCGGCACCGAGGGTGGTGTCGCCGTCAGGCTGACGGCAGAGGTGCTCGGTCAGCAGGCGCAATGGTCCACCGGACGGTTGCCCTTTCTCGATATCCGATGGACCGACCTGAAGTTCAAGATCAGGCAGGTGTGGCGGGACAAGATCGATGCACCGGGAATCTCGACCCAGCTCGTCAAGGACCAGTACGGCGTCATTCGCCGGATGGACATCGACGAGGTCGCGGACTCGCTGGGTCCCGGTGCGAGGATCGTGTATTTCCGGCCCGAAAACCCTGCCGACGATCACACCATCAGGGTCGACCGGGTGGAGTCCACCTTCCAGGCGCTTGCCGCCGACAAGGGACTCGACGTCCGGGTGGTGCCCATCCCCGACGGGCATCACGCCAGCGCGGAGAGCAACCCCGACACCTACCGCAGTGCGATCACCGCCGTGAACGGGGGCGGCACCTGACCGCACGCCGGCCCTCGGACACGATGATGCGAGGACGCGGACGGTCCGGTCAGCTGACGGTGGTCAGCGCCGGCTCCACGGCTTCAGGCTGCTCTCCCTCCCACCCGGCGCTGCCGTCCTCGTCGGCCGACTGCCAGTCCTCGGCGGCCCGCGGGGTGGTGTTCTCGCCGGACGGCCCCGAGTCCGGCGCGGCCGGCGCCGGTTCGGTCGTCGAATCGGCGAACGTCCTGGCGAACCGCGAGCCGATCCGCGCGACGTCCAGCCCGACGAAGTCGGCCTTGATGTCGGTGAAGTACTGCGTCACGCCGTTCTTCTCGAAGCTGCGATTGGTGATCTTGCCGATCACCACGACAGGGTCGCCCCGGCGAACGGTCGCCGCGACCGACGTGGCCAGGGCTCGCCAGCAGACCACGGTGAGCCAGCATTCGTCGCCGTCGACCCAGCTGTCGGACGCCTTGTCGAACCGGCGCTCGGTCGACACCACCCGGAAATTGACCCGGTCCCCCGTCGAGCCGAGCGAGATCTGCGGATTCGTCCCCGCTCTGCCCACGATCGTCACCGTCGCTGCGTTGATCATCTGGTTTCCCTTTCGCTGTCGCGCCGACCTTGTGGCAGGTCGCTGCGCCAGACGCTGTCAGGTTCCCCGGCCGACACCGCATGCAGCGGCCGGGATGTGTACGGACAAGGGGCATGGGCGCAAATAGCCGGGGTCAGTGAAAGCGCAGCGCGTGACCTCTTGCGCGGCCCGCACCATCGGACGAAGGTGACAGTCGGCGGGTAAACCACCGTCGGTGTGATGCCCGTCCGGCGGGACCGTCCGGTCGCCGCCGCCGCCTTCTCGAGGAGGTCGCGGACATGTTCATCCAGGTGATCCAGGGAAAGGTCGCAGACGCCGAGGGCCTGCGGACGGCGATGGACCGCTGGAAGCGGGATCTGCAGCCGGGAGCAACGGGATGGCTCGGCTCCACGGGTGGGATCACCGACGACGGCATGTTCGTGACGACCGTCAGGTTCGAGTCGGAGGAAGCGGCCAGGCGCAACAGCATGCGGCCGGAGCAGGGTGAGTGGTGGGCCGAGACCGAGAAGTGTTTCGACGGACCGGTCACCTTCTTCGACTGCCCGCAGGTGGACGTCTGGATGCAGGGCGGTTCGGACAGCGCAGGCTTCGTCCAGGTAATGGAGGGGCACACGTCCGACGCCGACCGGATGCGCCAGTTGATGCAGCGGTACACCGACGAGATGAAGCGGATGCGGCCGGAGATCATCGGCGCCACGATTGCCCTGCACGGCGACGGCGCCTTCGTCGAAACCGTGTATTTCACCTCCGAGGCGGAGGCGCGTGAGCACGAAACCATGCCCCCGCCCCCGGAAATGGCCGAGGCCATGCAGGCCGACCAGAACCTGATGGCCGACGTGATGTACATGGACCTGCACGAACCGTGGCTGGTCTCACCGGGTCGCTGATCGCCCGCGGGAACTGTAGAAACAGAACGTCTAGAGCCCTTCGAAGGGCGCCGCGTACCGGAACACACCGGTCGGCACCGACGACGCGTCCCGCAGCGGCAGCGCCTGAAAGTGCTCGGCCCACAAGGGATCCGGCGACACGATCCCGACCGTCGATGCAGCGACGAAGCCGAACCGGCCGTAGAACGCCGGCGAGCCGAGCAGCACCAGGACCGGTTCGCCGGCGTCGCGGGCCGCGTCGATCACCGCGCGCACCAGTGCGCTGCCCAGCCCACGGTGCTGGTGGTCCGGGTGCACCGACACCGGACCGAGCGCAACGATCGGCAGCGGCGGGGAGCTGTCCTCCTCGGATCGGATCGTTCCGTTGCTCGATGTCACCTGGGCGACCACGGTGGCGTCGAGTTCCGCGACCAGGCTCAGGTCGGGCCGGTAGGACGGATCCCGCCGCAGCTGGTCGTTCAGCTCGGCCTCGACCACCGGCAGTCCGTCCGCTTCTGCGGGGGCGAAGGCGGCGGTGATCACCTGCTGCACCGTCGAACGGTCAGCGGCTGTTTCGGGCCTGATCAGCGGAGGTCGAATCCGTCGTCACGGGTCGAGTGTGCGGTGGTGCCCGGTTGGGCGCCCGCGGGGCCTGAGACCGCGCGGTCCCGGACGGCCAGGCCGGCCAACATCCGGTTGTAGGCGTCGAGCTCCTCATCGGACTTGCGGTCGCCGGCCCGGTCGGATCGGCGGGCTTCCCGTTCGTCACTCCTGGCCCACTGCGAGAGCAGCGCGATCATCACGATGATCATCGGGATCTCGGTGGCGCCCCAGGCGATCGACCCGCCGAGCCTCTGGTCCGCCACCAGGTCGGCCACCCACGGCAGGCCCAGACCGTTGTAATAGTCGATGGCCATCGCCGTCCGCGAATTCATCAGGGCAAGTCCGAAGAACGCGTGGAACGGCAGCGCGCCGAGCAGCATCGCCAGCTTGATCATCGGCTGTACCTGGCGCGGCGAGGGGTCGACTCCGATGATCACCCAGTAGTAGAGGTAGCCGACCAGCAGGAAATGCAGGTTCATGACCAGGTGGCCGAGATGCGAGGCGATCATGATCTCGAACAGCGGGGTGAAATACAGCGCGTAGAAGGAGATCACGAAGAGCGGGAAGACGAACAGCGGGTGCGTGACGAATCGGGCGAACCTGCTGTGCAGCGCGCTGACGATGGCCTCCCGAAGGCCCGGCACGTCGCCCCGACCGGCGGACGGCAGCACCCGGAGTGCCAGCGTGACGGGGCCGCCCAGCACCAACAGGATCGGCGCGATCATGCCCAGCAGCATGTGCGCCATCATGTGGATCGAGAACTGCGCCTCCGCATACCGACCGAGGCCCGATGACGTGGCCAGCACGACCATCGAGCAGCCGAGCAACCAGGCGACGGTCCGGCCGGCGGGCCAGACGATGCTCCGCTTGGCGAGCCGGCGTACCCCGACCAGGTAGAGCACGGCCGCCGCGACGAAGGCGATGCCGAGCAGCCAGTCGACCCGCCAGTCCAGCAGAAGCCGGAGGAACGTGGGCTCGGCCGCGATGTCGTAGCCGAGCACCCGCTCGACGTCGGAGGGCGCCGCCCCGGACGGGGGCGGTGTAGCGCTTCGGGACAGGGCGGATGCCACGCCGATCGTGGCGGCCATGATCGCCACCTCGACCGCGGCGAGCCTGACCATCGGTCCGCGGCCGCGTCCAGTCGCGATCAACGGCAGGGTTCGCTTCCGATGCAGGTAGCCGAGCACGCCGAGGGTGATCAGCAGCGCTGCCTTGACCAGCACGAGACGGCCGTACTCCGTCCGCCACAGGTCAGGGAGATACGTGATCCGGACCCAGGCGTTACCGAACCCGGAAACCGCGACGGCGACGAACGCCCACAGCGCGATCGTCGAGTAGCGGTGCGCGATGACGTCCAGGTGCGCGACGTTCTGCCGGACCAGTCCCAGCAGGGCGACCAGGCCACCCACCCACAGGCTGATACCGACCAGATGGAAGACCATCGTGTCGACGGCGACGTCGTGATCGCCCGACTGCACCGAGTGCCCGGTGTTGGCCTGCGCGATCACCGCCACCAAGGCGAGGCCCAGCAGCACGGCGGCCCACCCGGGATGCAGCACGACGCGCGCGATCACCGCAATCAACGCAGCGGCGATCGCCGCGATGAGAGCAGCGCGCACGCTGTCCAACACGGTGATGCCACTGATCACCCAGTCCGCGGAGATCGACTCGTCGATCGGCCGGCCGAGGGTGTCCGACAAGGTCAGCGGAATCAGCGCGAGGCCCGACGCGCACCACACGGCGGCGGACAGCGAGGCGGCCTTGATCGCCCGGTAACCGCCGACGTCGAAGATCCCGGACCGCTGCGGCGGTGCGAGCCACGCCGCTGCGAGCAACCAGCCGACCGTCAGCGCCGCCGTCAGATCGAAGATCGCCTTGACGGCGGGCAGTGCGACTTCGGTGACCGAACCGGCCCTGGGCAGGATCGCGATCTCGGTCCGCGGCGGCACGATCGCCGCGAGTCCGGCGGCCAGACAACCCGCGATGACGGCGGCGGCAACGACGAAGACGGTCACGGTCCACGGGTCACGCCGGGTGGCACCGGCGGGCGGTGCGGACAACCCGGTGCCGGCGGCGCCGAGGGCGTCGCCGGCGTCGGTCGACGTCACATCAGGCACCGTTTCACGATACTGCGCGCCCACGAGCGGCCCACGTCACAAAGCTGCGACGCCGGGCACCGAAGTGGCCGCCGGACCCGCCCACTGAGGTCAGGCGCCGCGATCGAACCGCCGGTCATCCAGGGCGCCGGCGTAGAGCTGGAGCCGAATCTCACGTGCCTGCGTCATGTGCTCCGTGGCGATCTCGGCGGCATCATCGGCGCGGTGTTCGGTGATCGCCTGCAGGAGTTCGCCGTGCTCTTTCAGGATGCTGTCCCAGCGTCCTGGGAATTTCAGCGTGGTTTGCGGGTGCAGGTGCGCGATCAACCGGTCGATGACCTCGACAAGGGTGCCGTTGTGACTGGCCGCCCAGAGCGCCTCGTGGAACAGCCGGTTGAGGCGTACCCGTTCCTCCTCCTGATCAGGTCCGGACGCCATCATCTGCTCGTGGATCGCCCGTAGCCGGTTGATGTCCAGGCTGGTCGCCCGTTCCGCCGCGGTGCGAGCTGCCTGTGCTTCCAACAGGATTCGCAGTTCGTAGATCTCCAGGATCTGTTCGGGACTCCGCTCGACCACCCTGGTGCCCCTGCTGGTGCGTTCCACCAAGCCGTCCTGCTCGAGTCGCCGCAGAGCCTCGCGGATCGGGGTCCGGCTGACCCCGAGGCGAGCAGCAAGGCTGGTCTCGACCAGCATCGTGTCCGGGCCGAATTCGTCACCGAGGATCAGCGCACGGAGCTGGTCGTACACCGGAACGCTCATCGATAGTCCCTTCTCCCGGACGACGCCGTCGACAGCCGACGGGCACGTCCGCAGTCAGTATCCACCTGTCGGTTGTCGCATGCCGTGCAAGACATCAATGTTATCTGGGACACACCTGTTGACTCCTGAATCCCAGTGTATACAGTAGTACCCACACACATACCGATGGATGTAGCGAGGGCTGATGAGCGACATTGAAGTGGGTTCCGCGGAGTTGGCGGTGCCGGCGTCCTGGGTGCGGGGAGGGACCAGCAAGTGCTGGATCTTTCGGGCGTCCGACGTCGACGCACTCCCGGTAACCCGTGACGAGTTTCTTCTCCGCGCGTTCGGTAGCCCCGACCTGCGCCAGATCGACGGGATCGGCGGTGCGACGTCGACGACCAGCAAGGCGATCATCGTCGAGACCCGTGGTCCGGGTGATCCGCGCGACCTGGTCAGGTACTCGTTCGCACAGGTCAGCGTCGATCACCCGCGGGTGGAGTGGCTGAGCAACTGCGGCAACTGCGCGACAGCGCTGGCGCTCTACGTCGTCCAGCACGAACTCGTCGGGCTCGGCGACGACGTCACCGAGTTCTCCATGGTCAACACCACCACCGGACTCGTGCTGCGGGCCACCGTTCCCACGCCCGATGGGACCGCCCCGTCCCAGGGCGGGCAACTGGTTCGCGGCGTGCCCTTCCCGGGGGTGCCGGTCGACCTGGGCTTCACGGAGCAGACCTGGTCCACCCACGGAACCCTGCTGCCCACCGGCAACCCGGTCGATCGGCTGACCGTCGCCGGGGCGGACTACCCGGCCACCCTGATCGACGCCGGCGCACCCGTTGCGGTGATCCGCGCCGAGGCGATCGGCCTGACCGGCACCGACGACGCCGACGCTGTCGCCGAGAAGATGCCGTTCTTCGCCGAACTGCGGCGCAGCGCAGCCCGCGCCATGGGGCTCCCGGACAACGACCAGTCGGTACCCAAGGTCGGGATCGTGTCCGGTGGCCGGGACGACGAGGTCGAGCTGAATGCCCGGATGATCTCGATGAGCGCCCCGCACCCGGCGATCGGGCTCACCAGCGCGGTCGCGTTGGCCGCCGCCGCCACGATCTCCGGCAGCCTTGTCCACGACCTGGCCCCGGCCCGGCCGTCGTACCGGATCGGCACCCTCAGCGGACCGATCACGGTCGCGATCACCGACGACACCGCCGGCCGGTCCGCAGCGTTCCGCCGCAACTCCCGCCGCATCGTCGATGCCCTGGTCTACATCCCCGCCACCACGACCTCGACGGACATTGCCGACAGCAAGCCCACCGCCCGCCGCGCCGCGACCACCGTCGCCTGACCGTTCCGCCGCCGTACCGCCGTACCGCAGTACCCCTATCCCCGCACCAGCCGAGCCGTCACGATGGAGACGTCGTGTCGGAGAGGAAGACCAATGAAGATCACCCTCGAGAACCTGAGCCTGCAGTACAGCGGCAACACGGTCGTCAAAGAGCTGGACCTGGAGATCGCCGACGGCGAATCGCTGGTCCTGCTGGGCCAGTCAGGTTGTGGCAAGACCAGCACGATGCGGTGCATCGCCGGGCTCGAGCAGCCCAGCGGCGGCCGGATCACCATCGGCGACACCGTTGTGCACGACTCCGAGCGGCAGGTCAGCGTGGCCCCGTACAAGCGCAACGTCGGGATGGTCTTCCAGTCCTACGCCGTGTGGCCGCACCGGACCGTCGCCGAGAACGTCGGGTTCTCGCTCAAGATGAAGAAGGTTCCGAAGGACGAGGCCATCAAGCGGGTCCGCAAGGCCCTCGCCGTCGTGGGCCTGTCGGACTTCGAAAGCCGTGGTGCCAGCCAGCTTTCCGGTGGCCAGATGCAGCGGGTCGCGCTGGCCCGGAGCCTGGTCATGCAGCCCAGCGTGCTGCTGCTCGATGAGCCGCTGTCCAACCTCGACGCCCGGCTGCGGGAGCGGCTGCGGATCGAACTGCGTGAGATCCAGCTCGACCTGAACCTGACCACCGTGTACGTCACCCACGACCAGATCGAGGCCTTCGCCCTGGCCGACCGGATCGCCCTGATGCAGCACGGCCGGATCGTGCAGATCGGCACCCCCCAGGAGATCTACGCCGCGCCGTCGACCAAGTCGATCGCCGACTTCCTCGGGGTGGGCAACATCTTCGCCTGCACCGTCACCAAGGACGGTAACCAGCACATCGCCACCCTCGCCGACTACCCGGTCTCCTTGCCGGTCGCCGAGGTTCCCACCGGGACCGGTCCGACCAGCCTGTGCCTGCGGGCCGAGGACCTGCTGGTGTCCAAGGCGGGTGCCGGCGACCCGACGGGTCCCGGAATCTGGCGCGGTCACATCGACGTCGCCAGCTTCCAGGGCGCCACCGTGCGCTACCGGATCACCCTGGAGCAGGGACCGGTGGTGGAGGCCATCGCCATGCCGCAGGCCGGCGACTGGCTCAGCACCGGCGATACCGCGACCGTGCGGGTGTCGCCCAATGCCGCGCAGGTCCTCAAGGACGACACCGCGTCTCCTGTCCTGGCGTCCCCCTCGGCGGCAACGGCGGCGGCAACGGCGGTGGCAGCATGACCGCGACCATCACCCGACCGCCGTCCGCGCCGACGCCACCGGTCCAGCCGAAACACACCTCGGCCGCCGCCCGCACCGCCAAGAAAGTCCTCCCCTCCGGACTGCAGCTGATCATCCTGGCGGTGCTCGTCCTCTTCCCGGTCGGGTTCGTCCTGCTGGCCGCCTTCACCGACACCAGTCCCGGACCCGGCTCGCTCGGCGAGGCCGCCTTCACCGTCGCCAACTTCAAGGTCCTGTTCACCTCCAGCGCCCTGTCCGCAATGCTCAACTCCGCACTGGTCGGGCTCGGCTCCTCCATCGTGGCGCTCGTCATCGGCTCCGGGATGGCCTTCCTCGCCGCCCGCACCAATGTCCCCGGCCGCAAGCTGATCTACTTCTTCGGTATCGCCCCGCTGTTCCTGCCCGCCCTCGTCGGCGCACTGGCCTGGGCGCAGCTGGGTAGCCCGGCATCCGGCTTCATCAACGTCGTCGCCCGCGCCATCGGGGTACCCGACCTGATCAACATCTACAGCTTCGGTGGGCTGATCTTCGTCCTCGGCCTGTACTACGCCCCGTACACGTTCCTGATGGTCCACTCGGCGCTGTCCCTGATGAATCCCGACCTGGAGGACGCGGCCAGCCTGCACGGAGCCCCGTTGACGAAGATGCTGCGCACCATCACCTTTCCGTTGGTCATGCCGGCGATCGTCGGATCCGGGATCCTGGTCTTCGCACTGACCGTCGAGAACTTCCCGGTTGCCCAGGTGATCGGTGTGCCCGGTCAGATCGACACCCTGCCGACCCTGATCTACCGGCTGATGAACGCCTCCCCTTCCCGGCAGAACGCCGCTGCCGCCATTGCCGTCGTGCTCACCGCGTTGCTGATGGTGGTGGTGTTCGTGCAACAGCGCACGGTCGCGAAGAAGCAGTACACGACCGTCAGCGGCAAGGGTGTCCGCGCCCGCCGGGTCCCGCTGCGCAACTGGCGCTGGCCCGCCGCGATCGTCGCGTGGGTGTACTTCCTGCTCGCCGTGGTGCTGCCGATCGGGGCGCTGCTGATCTCCGCTCTGCAGACCAGTCCCTACCTGGGTCAGCTGTCCCAGCTGTTCGAACCCGGCGCTCTGTCGTTCTACTCGATGGGTCAGACCCTGCAGGACCCGGAGTTCTGGCACGTCCTGCAGAACAGCGTCATCGTCGGGCTCGGTACCGCATTCATCGGTACCGCACTGTGTTTCGCGTTGTCGTACACCAGGTATCGCACCAACGCCTGGGGCCGCAAGTGGCTGGAGTACATCGCGATGCTGCCGCTGGCCATCCCTGCCATCGTGCTCGGTCTCGGCCTGCTGTGGACCTGGCTGACGTTGCCGATCCCGGTGTACGGCACCTTGATCGTGCTGGTCATCGCCTGTATCGCGGTGTTCATTCCGCAGGGGTACCGCGGGGTGTCCTCGTCCATCGTGCAGCTGGACAAGGACCTCGAGGACAGCGCCATCATGCTCGGCGCCCGCCGCCCGAAGGCGATCTCGTTCGTCACCGTGCCGCTGCTCCGGGTCGGCCTGTCGTCCACCTTCCTGTTGCTGCTGATGCTCGGCATGCGGGAACTGACCGCCGTGCTGTTCCTGTTCACGTCCGATACCCGCCTGCTGTCCATCGCGATCTTCGACGCGTACGACAACGGGTCCTTCCAGCAGGCCGCCGAACTGAGCCTGCTCTACATCGTGGTCATCGGAATCCTCGCAGTTCTCGCCCGCCGCTTCGGCGCCAAGGATGTGGCCTGACATGACCAGCTCAACTCGAACCATCCGTAGGACCGGCGTTCTCGCGGTCGCCGCTGGACTGGTGGCGATGGCCACCGCGGCCTGCGCGCCGCCGCCGGCCCCCAAAGAGGTCGTCGAACCGGCCCGCTCCATCGAGACCAGCAATGGTCTTGTCGTCAACGGGGAGCAGATCGCCGACAAGAAACTGTGGGACGCCGCCGTCGCAGAGGGAAGCATCAACCTCTACACCGGGTACACCGAGAACACCGAGGCCGCGCTCCTCAAGCAGTTCAAGGCCGACACCGGGCTGGAGGTCAATGTTGTCCGGCTCACGCCGAACAGGCTGTTCGAGCGGATTTCCGCCGAGTACGGCGCCGGCAAGCTCAAGGCCGACGTCGTGCGCACCTCCGACTCCGGGTTCGCCAGTTCACTGAGCGAGAAGGGCGTCTTCCAGCCGTACACCCCGGACACCGCCGAAAACCTCCAGGACGACGTGGCTTTCGACGGCGACAAGTACTACCGCACCTTCGACCCGATCTACACCTTCGGATACAACACTGCGATCATCTCGGCGGAGGAAGCGCCGACCTCATGGTCTGTGATGACCAACCCGGCGATGAACGGCAAAATTGGCATCGCCCAGGTCGGTGCCGGCGGCAGCGCACTCGCCCTGACCCGATTCCAGAGGTCCGTCCTGGGTGACGATTTCCTCACGGCCTACGCCGAAAACCGGCCCCGGATCTTCGACTCGCTCGGAGCCGAACTGGACAGCCTGGCCCGCGGTGAGGTGCAGGTGGGGACCACGGTGGTCAGTGCGGTCAACCTGGCGCAGGCCCGCAACGCCCCCGTGCAGTTCGTCATTCCCGAAGAGGGCTTCGCGGTGTACGACTACTACACCGGGATCGCCTCCACTGCAACGCATGTCGACGCTGCCAAGGTCTTTCTGAACTGGAACCTGTCGCAGCGCGGTCAGAACGTGTTCCGCGAGCTGGGCGAGTACTCCGTGCGGACCGACGTCGATCCTCCGCTGATCCTGGGCGAGCAGTTCCCGCCTTTCGAGTCCGAGAAGGTTCACCGGATCCTCCCGCCGGACGCCAAGGGCTACGCCAAGGAGGATCAGGCGATGTGGAACTCGCTGTTCGGCTACAACGAATAACGCTCCCGCACAACAACTACCGCCCTACTTCAGATCTCGGTGGGGGACCGGTCACACCGGTCCCCCACCGGGCTTCGCCGCGCGCCCGCGGTCGGGGCCCACCCCGACACGCCACCCCACGACGCCGCCGCCCTGCAGTCATTACATCCGAGGAGAACGAGCCGATCATGCCGACCACCTCCGTAGCACCTGGTAGCCAGACCGGACAGGCACCGCCGACGCCTCCCGTCGGCGGCCCCTTGGCCGGCCTGCGGGTACTCGACCTCGGCACGGTCTATGCGGCGCCGATCACCGCGATGCTGCTCGGCGACTGGGGCGCCGACGTCATCAAGGTCGAACACCCCCGGGGTGACCCGGCCCGCTCGCACGGTCTCACCAAGGACGGCCACGGCCTGTGGTGGAAGGTCATCGCCCGCAACAAGCGAACGATCACCCTCAATTTCGGCACCCCGGAGGGCCAGGACATCCTGCGCCGACTGGTCGCCCAGGCCGACGTGGTGATCGAGAACTTCCGACCCGGGGTGCTGGAGAAATGGAACCTCGGACCGGCCGAGCTGCAGAAGATCAACCCGGCGCTGGTGGTCCTGCGGGTCACCGGCTTCGGCCAGACCGGGCCGTACGCCACCCGCCGGGCGTTCGGCACCCTGGCCGAGGCGATGAGCGGTCTGGCTCACCAAACCGGCGAGGAAACCGGGCCGCCGACCTGCCACCGTTCGGTCTCGCCGATGGAGTCGCCGGACTCACCGGCGCCTACGCCGTCATGCTCGCCCTCTACCACCGGGACGCCAACAACGGCACCGGGCAGATCATCGACCTGTCCCTGCTGGAACCTCTCGTCGGCATCCTCGGCCCCGGACCCAGCGTCTACGACCAACTCGGCATCATCTCCGGCCGGCACGGAAACCGCTCCACCAACAACGCGCCCCGGAATGCGTATCTCACGAGGGACGGCCGGTGGGTGGCGATCTCGGCCAGCGCCACCTCCATCGCGCAGCAGGTCATGCACCTGGTGGGCCGGCCGGACATCGCCGAGCAACCCTGGTTCCCGCAAGCCGGGGAACGGGTCACACACGCCGACATGATCGATGCCCCGGTCGCCGAGTGGATCGGAGCACGCGACTACGAAGAGGTCTCTGCCGCCTTCCAGGCAGCCGGCGCCGCGCTCGCCCCGGTGTACGACATCGAGCAGCTGATGACCGATCCCCATGTGCTGGAAAGGGAAGTCATCACCACCATCGACGACGAGGACCTCGGTCCTCTCAAGATGCAGAACCTGATCTTCCGGATGGGCGGCACCCCGGGTGCCATCCGGCATGGCGGCCGCCGGCTCGGCCAGGACACCGACAGCGTGTTGGATGACCTTCTCGGTATTTCCGGTGACAAACTCGACGAGCTCCGCAGCAGCGGTGTCGTCTGATGGACCGCAGCTATCTCTTCGCACCCGGGCACAACGCGAAACTGCTGGCCAAGGTGTTCGATGCCGGGGCCGACGCCGTGATGCTCGATCTGGAGGACGCGGTTCCGCCCGAGGCGAAAGCCACCGCCCGGGGAATGGTCGCCGAAGTGCTGACCGGCCACCCTGCCTGGGTGCGGGTCAACGCCGCACGAACGGCCTGGTGTCGGGCCGACCTGGACGCTGTTGCCGACCATTCCTTCGGCATCCGGATCCCCAAGGTCGAGTCCGCCGCCGACGTGCAATGGGTCACCGCACGCGCCCCCGGCAAACCCGTCATCTGCGCCATCGAAAGTGCCCGTGGGGTGCTGGCCGCGCAGGAGATCGCCGCCGTACCCGGGGTCCGGTACCTCGCAATGGGCGGGGTGGACCTCCAACGTGACCTGAACACCACCGGTGGGAACCTGCAAACCCTCTACGTGCGTTCGCATCTCGTGCTATCATCTCGCGCCGCCGGGATCGAACCGCCCATCGACAGCGTGTACCCGCACCTCGATGACCCGGACGGGCTGCGCGAGCAGGCCGAGTTCGCCCGGTCGCTGGGTTTCTTCGGCAAGTCAGCGATTCATCCCAGGCAACTCGACATCCTGAACGAGGTGTTCACCCCTACCGACAGCGAGATCGCCTGGGCCCATGAAGTGGTCGACGCCTTCGACGCCGCCGGAGGGGAAGCGTTCCAACTGCCGAGCGGCGAGTTCGTCGACCTGCCCGTCGCCGACCGGGCTCGCCGACTGTTACAGCTCGCCGGCATCGACCGCACGCCGGCGGATGCCCCGTCCTGAACGACACATCTCGCCTTTCTGTCGATCCCGGGCGTTGTCGCCCCCACAGATGAACCGATGGTGATAAATCCTTGGCTGGATTCATCAACGGATGTACTGTCGGGCCGATGGAGCTGCTGACTCACGTCTCGGTGCTTGCCCGGTTCGGCCATGCTTTGTCGGATCCCACCAGGGTGCGTGTGTTGTTGGCGTTGCGCGAAGCCCCTGCTTATCCAGCCGAACTCGCTGAGTCGCTGCAGGTTTCGCGACAGAGCCTGTCCAATCACCTCGGTTGCCTGCGGGGTTGTGGTGTGGTCGTCGCGGTGCCGGAAGGCCGTCGCACTCGTTACGAATTGGCCGACGCCCGCTTGGGCCACGCCCTGACCGATCTGCTCGGCGTGGTGCTGGCCGTCGATCCGGCTCATTGCGCCGCGGCTGAAGCCGACGGCTGCTGCTGATGGCCACCTCGTCGCCGTTGACCGTACTGACACCGGACGCGGCGCGGAGAGCTGTGCTGTCCAGACGGATCCGCCTGTTCGTCGCGGCGACGATCACGTACAACGTCATCGAGGCGGTTGTGGCGATCACTGCCGGCGCTGTGGCGTCGTCGACCGCATTGATCGGGTTCGGTTTGGACTCGATCATCGAAGTCTCGTCCGCGGCCGCGGTCGCCTGGCAGTTCTCCGCGAAGGACCCGGAGACACGTGAGCGGGTGGCGCTCCGGTTCATCGCTTGGTCGTTCTTCGCGCTCGCGGCATATGTGACTGTCGATGCGCTCACCTCGCTGATCGGCGGATCCGAAGCCCGGCACTCGACGGTGGGGTTGGTCCTGGCCGGGGTGAGTCTGCTGGTGATGCCGTGGTTGTCCTATGGGCAGCGGCGAGCCGGCAAGCAGTTGAATTCGCATTCGGCGGTCGCGGATTCCAAGCAGACGCTGCTGTGTACCTATCTGTCCGGGGTTTTGCTGATCGGACTCGCGCTGAACTCGCTGTTCGGATGGTCCTGGGCCGACCCGATCGCCGCGCTCTTCATCGCCGCTGTCGCGGTCAAAGAAGGGCGTGATGCCTGGCGCGGCGACGCGTGTTGCGCGCCGGCAACGGTTGCTGAGCAGGGCGATTCGGTACCGGATGGCTGTGGCGACGATTGCAGATGCTGCCGCTGATCTCTCGAATTGGTGCCTGTTGTCCAGCTTGACCGCGCCAGTCGCGACGGGCCGGCCGGCTCACCCTTCGGCCACCTCGGCAGCCCGCTGCCGCAGCCATTCGAGGTAGCGCTGCGCCACCACCAATGTGGTCGGACCGACCTGAACATCCTTGGACAGCCAGGTCAGTTCGGGATCTGCGATGGCCCGTTCGACATTCGGCCGGAGCTCGCCGGGCTGGTAGATCCACAGCGCACCGGGCATCCGTCGCTCGAGCTCGTCGACGTACCTCCCGGCCGGGACGAGCGGCCGGCGCCCGGCGGCGAGCCAGGAGTTGATCGAACCGGATGCGGAAATGTGGGTGTGCGGCGCCACCGGAACCGTCACTTCACGGAGCATGTCCTGCAGGTCGCTGTCCGGGACATAACCTGTACAGCGGAACAGGATTCCGCGACGTCCGGCGAAACAGGTCAGTTCGTCGAGGAGTTCGGCATGACGCGCCGCGGCCCTGCCCACTGCGACGACCACCGGCGCCGGATCGATCCCCATCACCTCCTCGACCACTTCCCGATGCCCCTTGCCGGGGTAGACGTAGCCGAAGATCCCGATGGTCGGCCCCGGGTCCCCAGGTTCCGGTCGCAGCGTCCCGTCGGACAGGTGGGTCGACGCGGTGCCGGTCGGGCGGAACGGTGCCAAGGGGTCGATCGGCAGCGGTATGACCGTCAGTGGTGTCCCGTGCGGCCGCGGCTCAGGTGTGGCAGCCGCAGCTGTATCGCCGAGCGCCTCCTGCAGCAGAAGACTTTCGTGCTCGCTGGAGACGACAACACCGACGGCGGACGCGATCAGGTGCCGATAGGTGCCGCAGCGGCGTTGGTACAGGGTTGGGCCGTCCGACGCCTGCGGGAGATCATGCACTGTCACCGCGAGCGCCACCCGCCGGCTCCGCAAGCGGTCTGCCAGCTGGTCGATGAAGGCATCGGCATCGAGCCCCGCGTCGGCGAAGAGCCAGTCATTCAGCTGCAGATGCAAAAGCCGGGTCTCCCCCGGCAGCCGATCGACCAGACCGATGAGTCGATGCGGTTGCGCTTCGTGCATCACCGCGCCTGCGAAGCCGAGACTGATTGCCGCCGAGGCGATCTGCCGGGCGAAGCGGGTGATGCCGTGTTGTTCGGGTCCACACCAGCCCATGACGATCGTCGCGTCGAGGCCGCTCGTCCCGCTCGGCGTGACACTCGCGGCCGTCATGCCAGGCCGAAGAGGTCCAGAGTTTCGCGATGCCGGGAGTAGCCCGCGTCAACCACCTGCGGGTTGTCCCGGTACCACTGCCACTGCGCGCGGTGCACCTCCTCCGATGAAACAGTGCGATCACCCAGCTGCCAGGTCGACGATCCGGACCCGGCCAGACCCAGCGCGGCCAGAGCCGCCCCGGGCATGGGAGCTCGAACATCGCCCAGCAGGTCGCGGCCGGGGTCGACACCGTCCGGCAGCCCGCCGAGGGCCAGCTGGATGCGGCGGGCCAGCTCCAGCAGCACCCTGTTCCCCGGGTGGTTGATGGTGAACATGTCGCCCCGTTCGGGATGTTCGAAAAGATCCGAGATCGAAATATCGCACTGCGAGACCTCCCGCCGGCGGAGTTCTGCCAGCGAGGCGTCGGCGACGGCCCGACAGGCGCTCACGGGAATATCCGCAGTCAGCAGGTCAATTCCGGTGCGGGCGGACGCCACCGTTCGCAGGTCGTGGTACGGCACGACCGGTGGCTCCCTCGATGCATCCGACGGGTCACGGATGATCACCTGGAGCGGGTGGTACGCCGCGCACCGCACGACCGGCCATCGGATCACCGTGCCCCCGGTCGGCAGCATTGCGGCCACCTGCGCCGTGCCCAAAGGCAGGCTGCGATAGTCGTCCTTGACCGGCTGGGCGATGAGAAAACTGGCCCGGGCAACGAGACGGCGCAGCGGATCTAAATCGGACTCGGCCAACTCGAAGACCGGTGGGATCCGCACCGCCCGTGCGTTGAGCGTCGGCGAACCGGACAGCAGAACCCGAATCGCCTCTGCCTGACAATTGCCCCACACCAACAACAACGGACGGTCGTCGGCGCCGTCGTCCGGGCCCGCGGTGTCGGCACGGTCAGCGGGGTCAAGGCCGTAGAAAGTTCCGTAGTGTCG
Source organism: Nakamurella sp. GG22 (assembly GCF_052976845.2). Taxonomy (NCBI): domain Bacteria; kingdom Bacillati; phylum Actinomycetota; class Actinomycetes; order Nakamurellales; family Nakamurellaceae; genus Nakamurella; species Nakamurella sp. GG22. Next base: position 74,416 of record NZ_JBRIIO020000003.1, read on the forward strand.
CGTCCGACCATCGACAGGCCTGTTGGTGGGCATCCTGCGGACGGTACCGGCGCCTGACGCCGACGGTTCGCCTGAGGGGAAAGGACGACATGGCCGGCCCGAGCCAGATCAGGGTGGCGTCAATCCCGTCGCACCATGCCTACGTGCGCAATCTTGCTGCCGTCGACACTCCGGATGACGACACCCCGGCTGTTGGGACCCCGGGCCCGGGCACGTCGGCCCCGTCCGTCGATCCGGTGCTCCGGCTCCCCGACCCGCCACCGAACGTCCCTGACGCGCAACCGGGCCAGTGGTGGCCGCCTGTGATGCTCGAGGCCCGATGGGTGCACGACCACCATCAGGAGTTCGACGTTGCGCACCTGCATTTCGGCTTCGACGCCGCGGACCCCAACGACCTCCAAGGCTGGGTGGACGAACTCGGGCGGCACAACAGGCCTCTGGTGATGACCGTTCATGACCTGGTCAACCCGCACTTCGTCGAACAGGAAGACCACAGCGCGCACCTAGACGTGCTCATCCCGGCGGCGACGGAGATCATCACCCTGACGCACGGCGCCGCAGCCGCCATCCAGGCCCGGTGGGGCCGCCAGGCGGCCGTGATCCCGCATCCTCATGTCGTGCCCCTGGATCGCATTCCGGCCGCGCCGCAGGGTCCTGCCGACCGCCAGGAGTTCGTCATCGGACTCCATGCCAAGAACCTTCGGGCCAACATCGATCCGCTTCCGTTGCTGGTCGCGCTCGAAGCGGCCGTTCGTGATCTGCCTGATGTCCGCGTGCGGGTGGATCTGCACCCAGAAGTCACGTCCCGTGATGAGCGCAGAGCGCGTGCGCTTCGAGAGTGGTTGCGTCCCAAACACAATGATCGGCAGTGGCAGATCAGCGTGCACCCGATGTTCACCGACGAGGAACTCTGGGAGTATCTCGGCTCGCTCGATCTGTGCGTCCTGCCCTACCGGTTCGGGACCCACTCGGGGTGGCTCGAGGCCTGCGTCGATCTAGGAACCGCCGCACTGGTGCCTGCCACCGGCTATTACGCGGAGCAGCACGGGCACCCCTCCTACTCGCTGCGAACGGACGGCACCCTTGATCAGACGGCCTTTGTCGACACCATTCGCCGCCTGCGCCAGGACCTTTCACCGGCTCGCCCGCCGCGCCCGGACCGGCTCGGCCAGCGGCGGGACATCGCCGCCGCGCACGAGAAGCTCTACCGCCGTGCGCTCGGCGCGGACTCCCACCCGAGCCGACGGATGTGACGAATTCGTGCAGCCCGATTGAAACCCACCGTTCGCGGGTACCACGCCGGGGCGAGCGGAGTTGCTCGGTGAACGATCGGCCCGCACCGGGCCGACGGATCATGCGCGACACAGACCGTTCTGGACTCCACGGACCTCGTCGCAGTCAACGAGGAGGAGTTGCAGCAATGCGAGTGCCGGTGACCGACGGCAGGACCAGGACGCGCGTACTGCCGCCATCCAGCACGCAGGACAAGTACAAGATCCTGATCATCGCCTCCCTCCGTTATCCGATCGCCGAGCCGTTCGCCGGGGGTCTGGAAGCGCACACGTACGCGCTCGCCCACGGCCTGCGGAAGCGGGGGCATTCCGTGCTGGTCGCCGGCGCCGTCGGCAGTGACCCTGACATGGTCGGCTACGAGTTCGGCGGACTGCCGATCGGTGATCCTTCGGAACGGCAGGACGTGACGGAGCATCCGGTCGTCCGGGCGGCCGAGTTGCAGGCCTTCACCTCGCTGATGGGCCACCTGCACAACGGCATGCTCGGGGCATTCGACATCATCCACAACAACACGGTCCACCCCTTCCCTGTCGAACGCGCGGACACCCTGCCATGCCCGCTGATCACCACCCTGCACACACCGCGATTACCCTGGGCCACCAGTGTTCTCGGATCGGGCGCGCAATCGGCAGGTGGGTTCGTCGCGGTGAGCCGAGCGACAGCCGGCCAATGGCAGCCCCTGATCCGCCCGCGGGTCGTCCGCAACGGAGTGGACACCCGGGTCTGGCGACTCGGCCCGGGCGGCGACGACGCGGTCTGGACCGGACGGATCGTCCCGGAGAAGGCCCCGCACCTGGCGATCCAGATCGCTCTTGCCGCAGGACGCGACCTCAACATCGCCGGTCCCGTGATCGACGAGCAGTACTTCGCCGCGAAGGTCGTGCCGCACCTGAGCGATCGAATCCGGTACGTCGGCCACCTGAATCAACTGGAACTGGCCGATCTGGTCGGGCACAGCGGGGTCGCGCTGGTGACGCCGGTATGGAACGAACCGTTCGGCCTGGTTGCCGCCGAGGCGATGGCCTGTGGGACACCTGTCGTCGCGCTGGCCCGCGGCGCTTTACCGGAGATCGTCGACCTGCAGTCCGGACGACTCCTCCCTCCCGCCGACAGCAACGGCCTGTCAGTCGACCAGCTGGATGGTGCGGTCCGCGCAATGGCCCAAGCGATGAGTCTGGATCGCAGGGCGGTCCGGAGCCGAGCAATCGTCAAATGCGGGTCGAGCGCGATGATCCGAGGCTACGAGCGGGTGTACCGGGATGCGGTCCTGCGATGGGACTGGCGGTGATCGGGTACTACGTGCATCATCAGGGGCTCGGGCATCTGCAGCGATTGCGTTCCATCGCAGCGCATCTCGCCGAGCCACCGACAGTTCTCAGCTCGCTCCCGGCGGTGGACGGGGCTTGCCCCTGGGTGAGCCTGCCGCTGGACAACCTGGGCCGGCCGGTGGATCCCACCGCGCACGGCACATTGCACTGGGTTCCGCGGCATGACGCCGGGTTGCGCCGCCGGATGGCGCTGATCGCCGACTGGATCCAGGCCGCGGACCCGGACCTGATGGTGGTGGACGTGTCGGTAGAGGTCGCCACCCTGTGCCGGTTGCTGGGTGTGCCGACCGTCGTGGTCGCGATGCGGGGTGAACGCCTCGACCGCCCGCACCGCTCGGCCTACGACGCGGCGCACGCGCTGCTGGCCGCCTGGGCGCCGGAGTTCTCCGTCACCGAATGGCCGGAAGCGTGGCGGGCGAAAACCTTTCACGCCGGTGCGATCTCGCGGTATGCCGACCGTCCGGCGCCGGCCAAGGTCGAGCACGGCGGACGGGCCCGCGCTCTGGTTCTCTGGGGAACCGGCGGCCGGGGCAACCCCACTGCAGCGATCGCCGCCGCAGCGGCCGCAACGCCCGACTGGGAGTGGCGGACAGCAGGACTTCCGCCGCACGAGAACGACGCCGTCTGGAACCAGCTGGCCTGGGCCGATGTCGTCATCACCCACGGTGGGCAGGGCGCTGTCGCGGAGGTCGCCGCCTCCCGTCGACCTGCTGTGGTGATCGCCGAACAACGTCCGCATGACGAACAACTGGCCACCGCGCGCGTGTTGGGCGACGCCGGCTTGGCGGTCGCACTCGAACGCTGGCCGGCGCCTGCGCGCTGGCCGGAGCTGCTGCGATCCGCGCAAGCCCTCGATGGTGGGCGGTGGGCGCGCTGGGCGCCATCGGATTCGGCCCGCCGCGCAGCACACTTCCTGGACCGCACCGCACACGCGGTTCGCGCGGAAACCGGTGACATGGAGACCGCCGACGTCGCTGCCGGCCGCGCCTGGGCGGGCGGTGCCGGGTGACAACCGCGGTGATCACCATCGTGTCCGGTCGGCACGATCATCTGCGCAATCAGCAACGGGGCCTTCGGTCCGGAACAGTGCTTCCCGAGCACTACGTCGTCGTGGCGATGCACGATCCCAAGGCCTTGCAGCTGACCCTGCACGGACCGCTGGCCGGCTCCGGCTGCGCCATTCATCTGGTGGGGCTTCCGGTTGGCCAGGGCCTCCCGCTGGCGGCTGCCCGGAATGCCGGGGCCACCGCGGCACTGGCGGCGGGCGCGGACATCTTGATCTTCCTGGATGTCGACTGCGTGCCGTCGCCGTCCCTGGTTGAGAGCTATGCCGAGGCCGCCCGATCCGAGGCTGCGCCGGCACTGCACTGCGGAGTCGTTCGCTATCTCGGCCCCGAGATCGATGCTGGTGACGTCGATTCCGTGGCACTGGCCGGCCGGCCGCACCCTGCCCGACCGACCCTGAAAGCCGGGGAATCGATTGATTCCCTGGACTGGCCCTTGTTCTGGTCGCTGTCGTTCGCGGTCTCGAAGGTGACCTGGCGACGGCTGGGCGGCTTTCGTGAGGACTACCAGGGTTACGGCGCCGAGGACACGGATTTCGGCTACCACGCCTTCCTCGCCGGTGTGAACATCAGGTGGCTCGGTGGCGCCGACGCCTTCCATCAGTACCACGAAACGCAGGACCCGCCCGTCCAGCACCTTCGTGACATCGTCACGAACGCAACGATCTTCCACGCACGATGGGGCTTCTGGCCGATGGCGGGGTGGCTGAGCGCCTTCCGCGAACTCGGTCTGGTCGAGTATGACGACAACCGCGACCGGTGGATGATCACGCCGCCCGCCATGACCCCTGCGCGCCGATGAACAAGGGCCGCCCCGATGTGTCCGTGGTCATTCCCTATTTCGACGATCAGGCGCGGCTCACCCTGCTGTTGCGCAGTTTGCAGCAGCAGGAAGGCGATGTTCGATTCGACGTGGTCGTGGCCGACGACGGCTCGCCCGAGCCGCCGGTGATTCCCACCGACCTGGGTTACGACTGCACCGTCGTGACCCAGCCCGATGAAGGGTTCCGGGCCGCTGCGGCCCGAAACCTCGGAGCCGAAGCCGCGAGCGGCGAGTTCCTGGTCTTCCTCGATGGCGACACTTTCCCGACGAGCCGATACCTGTCCAGCATCACCGGACAGCTCCGGGAGAGCGATGAGGGGCACGGTGTCGTGGTGGTCGGCCGCCGCCGGCACGCCGATCTGCGGGCAGCCGATGAGGCAGTGGTGCTCGCCTTCCTGCGCGGCGACTGTGCGCCGGACTGCATCACGCTGCTGGAGGAACCGACGTGGTTGCTCGACGGTTACGCACGGACCGACGACCTGCGGTCAGCCGGCGATGAGGACTTCCGGTTGATCATTTCAGCAGTCCTGGCGGTGGATCGCCGGGTATGGACCGCAACAGGTGGATTTGATCCGGACTTCGTCGGATATGGCGGCGAGGACTGGGACTTCGGTTGGCGCGCATGGCTTTCCGGTGCGGAGTTTTCCTATCAGGCCGATGCGGTGGCGTGGCACGACGGCCCGGATGCGGGCGGTCGAGGTGCGGACCCCGTCACGAAGAACACCGAATCGCTGCGGCTTGCCCAGAAGATCGCCTTACCGTCGACGCGCGGCACCGGACTGATTCTCAGGCAGCCGGAAATCGTGATCCGGTACATCGGGGCCACCGTCGGAACCGCCGCAGATGCGGCGGTCGTGGCGTGTGTCGCCGGCCTGCTCGATGGCAGCGACGCGGCGGTGTGGTTCGAGGGTTGTTCGACAGACCCGACATCTCCTGCTCCTCTTCCACCGCTGCTGTGCGATGACCCGCGTGTCCACCAGGGGGACGTGCCCAGCCAGATTCTGGACCGAGCCCGTTTTCAGGTCTGGGTCGAGCGGCCGGTGCGACTGACGGCACCGCTGCACCGCTTCTGCGATCTGGGGGACTGGGCGATCCCCGGCAAGATCCGTGGCCGACGGACCAGGTCGATTCGCAGAAACGACCTCAAGCCACAGGGCTTTCCGGCCGGTCCGGTCGAGGAGTTCGTGGCTCACGCGATTTCGGACGACGTCTCCCTCGAGCGCTGGTGGGGAGACTGGTAGGACGGTCGCCGATCGGCCCCGTCAGGTCTGCATCTGTCAGGTCGGCATCTGTCAGGTCGGCATCTGTCAGGTCGGCATCTGTCAGGTCGGCATCTGTCAGGTCGGCAATCGAGCGGCGGCCAAGAGTCGGTACGCCTCTTCGGAGCTTTCCTCCAGCACCCCACGGCGGATCAGTTCCAGGACGCCGCGAAGAGCCAGCCCATAACTCTGGTAGACCACGTCGGCGATCAGAACCAGGCGAGCAACCTGACCGTGGTCCAACTCGGCGATCCGGACGGGGTCGCGAACGTAGAGGACATCGGATTCGACCAGTTGCCGGGCCGACAGTTGCAGCGGATCGGCCCACTGGACCGGTGCCATCGGCCAGGTCCGGGTGCTGACGAACTGATGAGGGACGAAGCCCTGATCGCGCAATTCGAGATCGACGTCAGCGAAGGTCGGTTGATCGTGGTACAGGCGGTGGAACCCGACCTCGGTGTGCACGGCGACCGCCGTGGCGAGCTTCTCCCGCCCGTTCCGCAGAACGGACAGCTCGCCGCCCTGGATATCGATCTTGAGCAGGTCAATGCGGTTGATCTCAGCGATATCGTCGAGCCGCTTTGTGTCGATCAACTCCCGCGCCGTGACTCTGGCCAATCGTGGGAAGTCGATCAACAGGTCCAGCTGTTGCTCGTCGGGTTCGAGCAGGCTCGCAAAGCCGGATGTTGCGCAATGGAACAACGTATGGGGAAAGCCATCACCGACCGCGTACGGCAAATATTGTTCATTGGGCCCGGCCAGTTTGTAGAGCGCTTCCAGTGCGTCCTGTTGTGGTTCGAACCCGGTGACGGTGCACAGTCCAGCGTCGAGCAGCAATCGGTAGGGCGGGTCGCCGTCGATGGGATTGGCGCCGATATCAACAACATTCACCGGGGGCATACCGGCCGACGAATGTGCGAGCGCAGGCGTCAGGATTTCCCGCACGCCCCGGGCAATCTCAGAGTGGCGATCGCCACCATTGGCTGCGTTCAGGGCACTCGCGAGTCGCGGGTCCGCCGGATTGACCATCAGCACAACCTACCCAACGGCGAGCGAGCCGGGCGCCGACTTGGGTCAGCGCATGGCTTGGCGGACGCGCTGCTCCGATTTGGCGAAAGGTATGACCACCATCAACGGTTGGCTCCTCACCGTCCAGATGACAAGCAGCTGCACCGTCACACCGCACCGCACCGCACCGCACCGTGGCAGTGAATGGGGGTCAGTTGAAATACACACCGCCGTTGGGCTGCAGGACCTGGCCGGTGATGGAGGCAGCGCCGGCGGTCAGGAGGAAGTTGACGGTGGCGTCGATCTCGTCGGGGTGGGAGAACCGGCCGATGAGGCTCGCTCCGGCCATCCTTGTCTTCTCATCTTGGCGAGTGCCGTCGTCATCGGTGTCTCTATGTCGGCGGGGGTGACCGCGTTGGCACGGACCCGCCAGCGCGCGCCTTCAGGTCTTCCCGCGACGTGCGAGCGATGGACGGCCGACCTCGTCTCATCGCGCAGGCGTCTTGACGACGACGTCCCGCACTGATTCAAGACGGGTCCAGGGCTCAGCCCGACCTGGCTGACATCGCGGCCCGATGGGTGGCGATTGTGCCGTTCGGATCGTGCCAGAACGCGGAAATCAGTTCCCCCGCAGCAGGTGTCCGGTGCAGCAGCGGCCCGACATGACCGGCACCGGGAAGAATCGTCATAGTGCCCTGAGGCAGATGGACGGCAGCGGCCCGAGCGGCCTGGACCGTCCACATCGGATCGTCCTGCCCGGTGGCCAGCACCGTTGGTACGTCCAGTCCCTCCAGGACCGAAGTGAGGTTCGGTCGAGTCAGGCTCAGCCAACGGATCGCGTCGTACATGCCGAGGCGACCCGGACGCTCGAAGGCGTTCGCGACAATGGCTGCGGCATCAGGATCCTCGACCCTGGCAGCAGCTCCCACCAACGCGTCCACCAAGGGGCGAAGCACCGGCCGAGGTCCGGCGACGAAGTAGAGAGCCGACAGCATCTGGACCCGCCGCCGCTCCTGGGCGGTGAGTGCGTGGACCGGAGCACCGATGGTCATCAACGTCCGACACCGGCTCGGGTTCGCAGCAGCAAACATGATGCCGACGTGACCACCCCAGGCGTTACCCAGCCAATCGACCGGGTCATCGATACCGAAATGACCGAGTACGTCCTCAGCGGCCCCGACACAATCAGCCAGTGAGAAGCGGATCTTCCGCCGTGGATTGGCACCATGGTTGGGCCCGTCGACGAGTACGAGCCGCCGATCGGTGGCCAACCGCGGCAGGAGCCTGTCCCAGGTGGTGGAGTCCACGAAAAGGCTGTGCCACAGCACGGCCGGCGGACCCGAGCCGATCGTCTGCACGTTCAGCGGTCCGACCCTGGTCGTGATCGACATCGATGGTGGCGGCGCGGGTTGCATCATCTCATCTCCCAGTATTGCTTCGGCGTCCGAAGCTTCGGTCTCCGAAGTATGCTGCCGAGTTGTGCCGACGTCAAGAGATCTGCCGCCCGATCGCCCCGCGATCGGCCAACTGCTGGGTCGATTACTCCGAGAGTTTCGCGCCGAACTGTTCTCAGCGGCCGGCGAGCGCGGATACGCCGACCTGCGCGAAGCGCATCTACACATTTTCGGCAACGTGGGTATCGACGGCATCCGGCTGACGGACCTGGCAACCCGAGCGCAATTGAGCCTGGCCACCACCTCGGAACTCGTCAGCGATCTGCAACGACTGGGCTACTTCGAGCGACGTCCCGACCCTGCCGATCGGCGCGCCAAGCTGATCTTCCCCACCACCCGCGGTCGGCAGGCACTCGACGACGCCGGCAACCGGGTGGCGGAGATCGAACAGCAATGGAGGGATGTCCTCACCGGACAACGCTTCGACGACATGTGCGCGACCATGCAGGAATTGCTGAATGCGCTGGAGCCTCGGTCCGACGAATCGAACACCTGACCGCATCCAGTCCTGCGGCCAAGAGGACTATTCAGCGTTTGCCGAGCACCTCGCCGCGACACCGGGCACGCCGACAATCCATATTCGAATGGCACGTCACCGCTATTCCGCTCGGGCCGACTAGGTTTGCTGCGATGACCACCGTTGGAACGGGTTCGGCGTGAAGGCGGTCGTGTACGACCGCTACGGGGACTGTGACGTGTTGCGAGTCGCCGACGTGCCGATCCCCCCGCCCGCGGCGGGACGGGTGCGGGTGAAGGTGGCCGCGACCTCGGTCAATCTCAGCGACTGGGAAGCGCTGCGTGGATCTCCGGCATACGCCAGGATCGGCGGCCTTCGTCGCCCGGCTCGTCGGACCCTCGGGTCGGACGTCGCCGGTGTCGTCGACGCCGTGGGGCCGGGGGTCGCCCGATTCCGCCCTGGAGACGAGGTGTACGGCGACAACCTCGCCTTGAAAGGAGGTTTCGCAGAATATGCGGTCGCGCCGGAATCAGCGCTCGCGACCAAACCGGCCGGACTCACGTTCGCCGAGGCCTCGACCATCCCGCAGGCGGGTGCGATCGCCCTGCAGGGGGTCCGCACAGCCGTGCCGGGCAGCAGGGTGCTGATCAACGGCGCAGGCGGCGGGTCGGGAACCTTTGCCATCCAGCTCTGTGCCCGCCTCGGCGCGCACGTCACAGGAGTCGACAACGCCGCCAAACAGGAGTTCATGCTGTCGGTAGGTGCCGACGACGTGATCGACTACGGCCGGCAGGACTTCACGCGTACCACCCCGCCGTACGACCTGATTCTCGACATGGTCGCCCACCGGTCGGTATTCGCCTACCGCAGGGTGCTGGCGCCCGGTGGCCGCTATCGGTGTGTGGGCGCGTCGGTGGGCACGCTCCTCCGGGTGGTCACCGTCGGTCCGGTGGTCGGGCGCCTCACCGGGCGATCGATCGGGGTGCTCGCCGTGAAACAGGGTCCGGCGCACTTCGAGTCGCTGGCCGAGATGTGCGTGACCGGGCAGCTGAAGATCCACATCGACCGCATCTTCACCCTCGACGAGGTGCCGGCCGCACTTGCTCGCGTCGGCGAGGGCCGTGCACTCGGAAAGGTCGTGGTCTGCCCGGTCAGCCCACACCACCCGGCGGCGACGTCAAGGCCGTCGAACCCGAATCCACTCTCGGGATGACTGTCAGCGCTTCGCCCCCCATTGCACGGGCATGGGATCGGACAGCGCCCCGCCGACCTCGTCGGGCACCAGCGAGATCCGGCTGCCGATGACCTTCGCCTCTGGCTCGCGCGAGTGACGATCGTTGAGATGGGGGTGGCACGGAGGAGGTCGGTGGATGCACCCGATCGAGCGGACGGCTGCGGGCGACCTGATGTTCCTGGCTGTCCAGGGGTCCGTCGTGCCCGAGCAGTTCGGCGCGGTCCTTGTCATGGAGCCCGGGCGCCCAAGACCCTTGGGAACAGGTTCCGGCAACGTCACCGTGACCTTCGCCGCGCTCTCCTACGCCGGCGCGCTCGCCGTGTCGGTCACCGCGGACCCCGACGTCATGACAGATCTCGACGAGACAACCGCGGCGCTGCAGACGCAGTTGGACGCACTGAGCGAACCGCTTCCCGCAAAGAGGTGAAACGGCACGCCGCAGACCACCCTCGAAGATCTCACAATGCGCTGCCATCGTGTTGCTGTTCGAGCAGATCGGCTGAGGTCCGTCCGCGAATCGATCACTCGGAGCCTGTTGCGTCCGCGGGTTTGGTGGCACCCGCCGATGCGTCGAACAATGCGGGTTCCTTGGCCAGCTCGAAATGCATGTAATCCTGGTTCGCTGTACCCAGCCATATCAGGCCGCCCGCGTCGGAGCCGGAAAGGGCCGCGACCAATGCCGGCGGCAGGCTGAGAAACCCGTGCGCGGCGACCGACCCGGCGCTGCCCTCAGTCTTCGCTGCGACCCGCGCCCCTTTCTTGCCGAATGACGTCCGGTACGCCGTGCCAACGGTTTCGATGGTGGCGATCGACTCCTGCAATTGCGCCGGGGCTGCGGCTTTCTTGACCTTCTTCGACTTGCCCTTCCCCGAGACCACCGGCGGCAGATCCTTTCCCTCCGGCCACACCGCGTTCTGCACTGCGGTCGCCCGATCCGCGGCTTTGGCGGTCTTGACCGCGGTCACAAGAGTTGCGCCGGCGCCGGATTCGAGAGCGGGAAGCTTTGCCGCCGTCCGACCTTCGTTCGCGAGCCGCAGCAGGACCGCAGCGACGGTGGTGTCGGTGGACATCGCTGTCACGTAATCCTTGCTGAGTTGGCGCAGTTCGGTGGCCGATGTCTGGACCTTGTCGGCGGACAGTCCGGCCGTCTTGGTTGCACGTGGGTTCTTGCCGGCGACGGCGGCCACCGCGGCCAGGCCCGCCCCCTTTCCGATGTTCGGGTTCTTCGCCGCGTCGATGTCGATGGCCCAACCGAAGCTGTGGTCCGACAGTTTGTGTCTGGCATTCTGATTGGGCCGGATCACCGTGCTCCACATCTTCTTGACGGCAGCGTCGATCCCATCGACCTCCTCTTTGGGAAGGCTGGCCAACTTCGGCTTGAGGTACGTTTCCGCCTTTGTCAGTGCCGCTTGCAGATGGGGATGAACCACGGTGAAACCGTTGTAGTTGAGGAACTTCGCCGGAACCAGGCTGCCGTAGTAAGTGTTCGCGCGCTCGATGGCCAACCGTGGCCCGTCGACGAGTCCGCCGAATTTCACGACGACGGCGATCCGCACATTCTCCCAGGATTTGTCCGTCGTGAGGTCGAGCAGGGTCTTCGAGACCAGCGATTTCTCGGTGGCCATCTCGGCCGCCTTGTCCAGCGGCTTGCCGGGCGCGGCCACCGCGGCCCCGGCTGCCGAACTGGGCAGCAGCCCCGACAGTAGGCCGGTCAGGATGGCACGGCGCCGATCCTCGGCCTTCTTCGGCTTTTTCTTGGCCGTCGTGTCCGCCGCCGGGTCATCGACCGTCCTCAGGTCGTCGATCACCTTCTGATCCCAGAGTGCGTCGTAGAGCGGACGCATTCTGTTGTCCGCTTTGAGTTTCTTCCGCGGATCCTTTGCTCCCGAGATAATCTGCATGGTCAGCATTCCCGGGATGTCCGCGGCGTCCGCGGTTCCGATGAACGGCGCCGCGGCGGCCAGGAGTGTCGTGTGGATGCGATTCGACGCGTCCGCGATCAACTCCTCCGGGGTCTTCTCCGGTTGTCCGTCAGCAGGCTTGGCATCCGCCGGGTTCGGCGCGGGTGCCCGCGACACGGTCACATCAAGCGCCGGGGCGTCCACGGCCATCCTTTGTGGCAGGAGATCCACGGCCTTCTTCAGGTGATCCCCGTACCGCAGGATTCGCATGTGGACGCCCTTGGCGCGGTCGGCCGAGCGGAAGATCTCGAAATTACCGCGCCAGGCGTCACGGAGAGGCGAATCCGCGCCCCCCACCACCCGCCCCACCCGCGGCTGGGCGAACCAGCCGTCGATGGCCTTCGCCAGTTGATCCGACTGCGGCTTGTAGGTGCTGCCGCCGTGAACGTTGAACAACCGAAAACCCTGTCGCAGCACGTAGTCAAGCATCGGTTCCAGCACGGCTGCCGACGACGCCGGGCGTGGCCCGTCCGAGGAGCCGGCGGCATCCGCGTCCTGTTCGGTGCTGCCCTCGCGAATGGCCTCGAGAGCGGCCAACTCGCCGTCCAGCCGTCCCTTGACGTAGACCCAGATCTTCTCGACGAATCCCGCGCCGGGGTACATCGTGTCGAACAGGAACAGCGCACCCAGGTTCTTCGGCCCGAGCGAGGACGAGAGCATCCGGCTCATCGGGTTGTCGGCGCCGCTGTGGCCGGACAGCACCACGGGGCCCGGAGTCGGGGCGTCCTTGGCGGTCCAGGCGCCGAGTGCGCCGAGCCGGCTGAACGTTGACCGGATGTAGCTGTCGGCATCGAACGCGCGGGCCTCACCTGCGCCGAAGTCAGATTTGCCCACGCCCTGCGGCAGGATGGCGACCATCGGCCGACCGGCTGCGGCCAACTGGGCACCGATGCGGTACTCGTCGATGTCGTCGGCCTCCGGGCTCGGCCGACTCTCCTTCTTGTCCCCGGGGTCGGTGACGTCCGTATCTTTCTTGCCCCCGAGGTAGCCACCGGGACCGCCCGCCGGGTGGCCGTGCAGGTGCAGCAGGACGTCGATCGCGCCGCCCCCGGCGGGCATGACGGCAGGGAGATACACGATTGCCCGATCGGTCGCCGCGCCCGCGATCCCGGTCACCGGAATCCGCCGCACCGAGTTGGCCGTGACCGGATCTGTGGTCGTCGACCCCCCCGCGTTGCCGGACCCGGGCAGCGCGTCGGAAAAGCCGCCGACCCGCATCAGAGTGGCCGTCGCCCGGTTACCGGCGCGCCGCTGCAGGGCCAGGATCGGGTGCTGGAAGGCCCCCGAATGCGGTCTTTCCTCGGCCGCCCGCTCCCGGCCGCGGGCGGCCGCACGGTGCAGGCCGGTCATCCGTTGACCGTAGCGCCGGGAGGTGCTGATACGCCTTCCCTTTGGGGCAGCCCGCAGGGCAGCCCGAGGTCTTCGTCCGGTCCCCGATCACCGCCTTCGCCGGCGACGCAGATGACCGTTCTCGAACACCGTTGGTCAGCGGCGAATCCGGAGGACGAGTCCGGTCGCGGACGACTCGGCCTCCATCGCGAAGTCGAAAGCGTCGACCCGAGTGGCCAGTTCGACGTCACGTGGGTCGGCATTCCCCACCCCGAGGGCATGCGTCACAGCGGCCTGGGCACTGCCGAGGACGGCTGTGACGGTCCGATCAGCGGCCAGCGGCTGCCCGCGTCGGGCCCTTTCGATCAGCCGTGCAGTCTGGACGTCGTCCACGCCGGGATGGTCGCTGTCGAACCACCCCGTGATCACATAACTGGGTTCGCCCAGGCGACTGGCATTCACCGCGGCGGCCGTGGCCGAGGCGCAGACCAGGCTCGCGCACCAGCGGCGGCTGGCCGCCGTTGCATTCACCACGCCACCGGTGCCGGCCGAGGTGCGCTGCACGATGTCGCAGCCGGCGAGGTCGGCGCCCTCGATTTCCACCGGCGAATTGGAGAAGTCGAAACCGGGCACCCGCCGGCCCCAGTCCGAACCCATCGCCAGCGTGCCGGGCCTTGCTGCCTTGACCGCCAGCGCCTCCTCCACCGAACTGACCAGCCAGATTCGCCGCGCGCCCGCGGCGAAGGCGTACGCCGCCGTCGTGAACGCGCGCAACACGTCCACCACGACGACAGCACCGGTCACCTGGCCGGCCAGCCATGCCGGCACCAGTCCGGGCCCGGCCCCGCCCCGAGGGGAGCCGGCCGCAGTTGGCCGATTTTTCACCTGGGGAGCTCACCTCCGAACGTCACGCCGGCGAAGCGACCGCTGCTTGTCTCGACGGCGGGGGCGAGTCTCCGTCGGATCCACCCACCTGGCCGGATTGTGACCGAGGTCCTGCCTGTCGGTCAGGGGCAAAGGTCCCACCTACGCGCTCGGTGTCGCGCGAGCGCGCAGTCGCCACACTGATCGATGCGATTGACTACCGGAGGCTGCAGGAACAGGTTTCCTCGGCAGAGGGGCCCAACGGTGCTCATCCAGTCGGTGACCTCGAGGAGGGCAGCGATCGAAAGACTCTCCGTGTCGTTCCAGCCCCATCATTGGCAACTTCTTCGGGTCGAGCGGCGGAGCTATCCAGGCCCGGCGAGTTGCTCGGAAGCTCAGTAGTCCCCACCGTCGAAGTCCCCGGGGGAGACGGTGTCGCCCGACGCGGCGTTGGCGTGGTCGGCGTCTTGGCGACCGTCATCACCATCGGCCGCCTGGAAGCCGGCCGCGTAGCCGGTGTCCCACCCGTACCCTGCCGTTCCGTAGAACAAGGTTGAGGCGATGAGATAGCTGCTGAGCGCCCAGGTGCCGGTGTCGATCGCGGACTGCCACCAAGGGTCGGAGTACCAGCCACGCTGGATCGGCCGACCGGCAATGGTGCCGCCCGGGTAGTAGTGCCGGGTGTGGTCACTGGGGGTGGGCGACACGCGGTACTCGTGGCTTTCGACGACGACCGACCGGTCTTCGGTGACTGCACCGGCCTGTTGTTGACCGGGCAGCGGGGGTAGCTCCGGGCCTGGGTCCAATCCGAGCGATACCCGGGCCGCCCGTATGTAGTACAGACCTTCGTGGGCGGTCAGCCCAGCGAGCCGGTATTGCTCCTGCGAGGTGCTCTGATCGATTTGAGCGCCGGCCGCGGTGAATCGTTCCGCAGCATCGGCCAGCGCCTGCCTGGCCGCCGCATTGTCCTTCGGTTCCAGGGTGTAGATCTGCCCGCCGAGGCGTTCGACCCAGCGCCGCGCCTGGGAACGGGAGTCCTCCAGAGCGCTCGCCCCCTTCGCCCGGCGACGTGCCCAGTACAGAACGATGACCGTGACGGCAACGACGGTGATCGCGATGATGATCAGGGTGTCCATGGCGTATTCCTCCTGTCGAAATGCTCGGCGGGGTCTCTGCGGCAGAACAGTTTTAGCCAAAGGTGAAGACATATGCGCGGACACCAGGATCAAGGAAGGTGATATCGAATATTCGTCGACGGGCCGGCGGCTGCATGCGAACCAGCTGGTACATCCGCGGTGTTGACACGGTTCCGAAGCCTGACGGGTTGACATCGAGCCCGTGGTCTTTGCCGGGAGGTTCACCGTCGAGGTGAACGACGAACCGCACAGATCCGCCCGGCACCGGCGGTGTGAGGACCATGTTGAGATCCCGGCCCTGAAAACAGTAGGCGATCGACCCGTCGACGCCGAGGACGACGGCCTCCTGCTGGATGGACCACTGACCACGGAGCGACCATTGGTTCAGCGCCAGCACCCGCGCGTCGGCGGCGACGCGTCGCTCGCCACGGGAGTTGCCCAGATAGGTCTCCTCGGAATGCAGCGATCGCCATTCGGCCGGTTCCGCCACGCCACCGGCGTTGACGAGGACCAGGCCCTCCTGCACACCGAGGAGCCGCTGGGTTGTCCGTTCGATCTCTCCGTACGCCTCCTCACCGAAGTGGTGGAAACGGACAACGCCAGTGCCGTCGAGAAGGTAGAGAGCCGGCCAGTAATGGTTCTCGAACGAGCGCCAGATGATGAAAGCGTTGTCGATGGCGACCGGGTAGGCGACATCGAAGTCTTTCACTGCGCGCCGGACATTGTGCAGGTCGTGCTCGAAGTCAAATTCCGGTGCATGCACGCCGATGACGATCAGGCCGCGCGGGGAATACCGCTCGTGCCATGCTCGGACGTAGGGCAGAGTGCGCAACCAGTTGACGCAGGAGTAGGTCCAGAAGTCGACGAGTACGACCCGCCCGCGGAGTTCCTTGTCGGTGAGCGGCTTCGAGTTGAGCCACACCGGCGCGCCGTCGAGGGCGGCGAGTGGGCTGCTGTCACCGCCGATCTTCGGCATGGTGAATCTCCTTCGGACGCGGCCGTGGACTGGAAGGGCTTCGTCGCGACTGTTGGTGCAGAAGGCGGAGGCTCCGCAAGCGCAGCGGAGTCTCCGCCGACGCCTCAGCTGGGACGGCGACCACCGTCGGGGCGGCGATCGCACCGTCGGGGGACTATGCGGCCAGGAAAGGGGTCAGTGCGGCAAGCATCTCGTCGGGCGCCTCCTCGGCCACCCAATGACCGGCGCCAGGGATGACCACGCCCTGCACGTCGTCCGCGACGAGTTTCATCGCTTCGGCCACATGATCGCCGTAGCTGGCCGCGCCACCGATCGCCAGGACGGGCATCGCGAGCCGGCGCTCCTTGCGCTTTCCGTTCTTGGCCACGGTCTCATCAAATGCCCGGTAAAAGCCGAGGCTGCCGGTCAGTGCGTCGGATTTGGACAGGCCCTGCACGTAGTAGTCGATGACATCTGCCGGCAGCGTCCCGCCCTGGATGGCGAACTCGTAGCCGAAGTAGACGTCCTCGCGACCCGCTATGAGTTTTTCGGGCAGAGCCTGGACCCGGTTGAAGGGGATGTGCCACAGCTTGTCGTTGACCTGCGATGGCACGAACAGCGGCGGGGACGGTCCAACCCCGGGAGGCCCGGGGATCTCGGCCAGGGCCACCCGGTCGACCCGCTCCGGGTGATCCGCGGCCAGGGCATAGCCGATGGCGAACCCCGTGTCGTGACCGACGACGGCGAACCGCCGGTGGCCGAGAATGTCCATCAGCGCGACCATGTCGTCGGCGAGAGTGCCGGTGTCGTATCCGGTCTCCGGCTTGTCGGAGAGCCCGATCCCTCGCTGGTCGACTGCAATCACCTGATGCTCCCGGGCCAGCGCAGGCATCACCAATCGCCACGCGTACCAGGTTTCCGGCCAGCCGTGCACCAGCAGCACCGGCGGGCCGTCTCCGCCGATCACCGCGTGCAGGCGCACCTCGCCGGTGTCGATGAACCGGCTGGTGAACGTCTCGGCGAAACCGGCCGGCAGGTTCGGCGCTCCGGCAACGGAACCGGGCCCCGCCGGACCGGATCCACCGGTGGACGAAGAACTCATGACGATCTCCTTTCAGGGCGCCGACGCGGTGCCGGCGACGGGACCAGACTCGTTCGTCGTGCCTGTCACTCGCACCGGTGCGCCACTGGCGCGCATACCGGTCGGCCGACCGGCGGGAGGCGAGGACGCAACGGGCAGGGTCCACAGAGCAGGACAAAACCCTTAACCGTGACCTATAGCCACCAGGGATAGTTGGTGTCAGGCTCGTTCCATGAACTTGGTGGCCATCGTCTTCATCGCGCACCACCGCCAGGGCCACAGACGCCGATGAAGCTGGTGGGACGCGCGGACGAGTGTGCGCTGCTGGACAAGCTGGTCGACGACCTGAGTCGGGGTGACAGTCGGTCGATGGTCCTGCGGGGTGTGGCAGGCGTCGGGAAAACCGCTCTGCTGCAGTACCTTGTCGAATCCGCCGCCGAACTGACCGTGGTGCGCGCGGTGGGCGTCGAGTCCGAAATGGAACTGCCGTTCGCGAGCCTGCATCAGCTCTGCGCACCGCTGCTCGATCGCCTCGAGCGATTGCCCGAGCCGCAACGCGATGCACTCCGGATCGTCTTCGGCCTGTCCGCGGGGCCCGCGCCGGACCGCTTCCTCGTCGGTCTTGCCGTGCTCAGCTTGGTGTCCGAAGTGGACGAGCAGCCGCTGCTCTGCATCGTGGACGACGCGCAGTGGTTGGACCAGGCGTCGGCCTTGACGCTCGCTTTCGTTGCCCGGCGGTTGTTGGCCGAGCCGGTGGGGTTTGTCTTCGCGGCCAGGGAACCCGGCGAGAACCTCCGACACTTCCCGGTCCTCGAGGTGCACGGACTGGCCGACGGCGATGCCCGGGCCATGCTGAACTCCACTCTGCGATTCGCCATGGACAAGTCGGTGTTCGATCGGATTGTTGCCGAGGCGCGGGGAAATCCACTGGCACTCAAGGAACTGCCACGAAATCTGACCCCGGCGCAACTGGCCGGCGGGTTCGCTGATCCGGACGTCAGCGACCTCTCGACCCGGATCGAACAGAGTTTCACCCGACGGCTTCGTGACCTTCCCGAGGCTGTACGTCGCCTGTTACTGGTCGCCGCGGCAGAGCCGGTCGGTGACCCCGTCCTCGTGCGGCGCGCCTGCGAGCGCCTCGGAATCGAATTCCCCGACGTTGACGTGGACGTGGACGCCGACGCCACGGACGGGTTGCTGTCCATCGACGAGCGGGTCAGGTTCGAGCACCCGTTGGTCCGCTCCGCCGTGTACCGGTCCGCCACCAGGACCGAGCGCCGGGCCACCCACCTGGCGTTGGCCGAGGCGACGAATCGCGACGTCGATCCGGACCGTCGGGCCTGGCACCTGGCGGCCGCGGCGACCAGCCCCGACGAGCAGATCGCCGTCGAGCTGGAAGTCTCCGCCCGCTGGGCGCTGGCCCGCGGAGGCCTGTCCGCTTCCGCCGCACTGCTGCAGCGAGCGGTAGCGATGACTGGAGATCCCGCCCGGCACGCCGCCAGGGCACTGACCGCCGCCGAGGCGAGCCTGGGGGCCGGGGCATTCGGGGTGGCCCGCGGGCTGCTGGCGGCCGCGGAGGTCGGACCGCTCGACGACCTCGGGCGTGCCCGCGTCGATCTGCTGCGGGCCGAAGTCGCCTTCGCGCAGAACCGTGGAGGGGACGCTCCCGCACTGTTGTTGAAGGCGGCGGGACAGCTGGAGTCCATCGACCCGGGTCTTGCTCGTGACACCTATCTCGAGGCTTGGGGCGCAGCGCTTTTCGCCGGTGATCTGGCCCGGAACGGCGGCCTGCGGGCCGTCTCCGGAGCTGCCTCTCACGCCCCGCGACGGCCGGGCCTGCCGGTTCCGCGGGATCTGCTGCTGGAAGGTTTGGCGTTGGTCTTCACCGCGGGACGGTCAGCCGCGGCACCCGCTCTCCGGCGTGGTGTCGCCGCCTTCGCCGGCACCGGGGTTTCTTCGACCGAGATGATGCGGTGGGGTTGGCTCGCGACCCGGGCGGCGAACTTTCTCTGGGACTACGACAGCGGTCTGGAGATCGGTGCGCGGGCCGTGCAGATGGCCCGCGACTCGGGGTTGCTCGAGGTGCTCGCGGTGGTGGACAACGCTTGTGGTCAAGCGGCGGCGTTCGGCGGAGATTTCGCCAGCGCCGGCGTATTGGTTGCGGAGGTTGACGCGGTCAAGGAGGCCACCGGGACGCGCATACCGCCGCACGCCGGCATCGCGCTTGCCGCCCTTCGCGGTCGAGAGGCGGACGCCGCCGAGTTGTTCGACGGCATCATCGTCGATGCCACGGCCAGCGGTCAGGGCGCGGCGATCCAGTACGCGCACTGGGCGAGATCGGTGCTGATGAACGGCCTTGGCCGCTACGAAGACGCGCTCGCGGCCGCTGTCGTCGCCGCCAGCAGCACACCGGAGCTGTATATCGCGTCGTGGGCGCTGAGCGAACAGGTTGAGGCCGCAACCAGGACGGAGAACGCCGATCTCGCCCTCGCCGCGTTGGTCGGGCTCGCTGAACATACCGAGACCTGCGGGGCCGACTGGGGGCTCGGCCTACTGGCCCGTTCCCGCGCCCTTGTCAGCGCATCTGACGCGGCCGAGCCGCTGTACCAGGAAGCGATCACCCGGCTGGCCCGCACGCGTCTCCGACCCGAACTGGCGCGAGCGCACCTGCTCTACGGGGAGTGGCTGCGCCGCGAGAACCGTCGCGTCGACGCACGTTCCGAACTGCGTGTCGCACACGAGCTGATGGTGAAGATCGGCATGACGGCGTTCGCCGAGCGCGCTCAGGGCGAACTACTCGCCACCGGTGAAAGAGTCCGCCAACGCACCGCCGAGTCCCAAGACGAGCTGACCCCGCAAGAACTGCAGATCGCGCGGCTCGCCCGCGGCGGGCTGTCCAACCCGGAGATCAGCGCACGGCTCTTCCTCAGTAAACGCACCGTCGAATGGCACCTACGTAAAGTGTTCGTCAAACTCCGCATCCGCTCCCGTCGAGAGCTTGTCCGCGCACTGCCCAGTGCCGAATCCGAGCTGGTGCCCGCCTGACGGGTATCTGCCCGCCACACATGCGGACGCCGGCCAGCCATGGGCTCAACGCTGCGGCCGGCAAGCCGACTGCCTGGCCGCGTCCCTGAACCGCACCCGGCGGCCAGGGAGCGCTGAACCGCCCCGGAGTGTGTCCGGAGACTTCGAACCTTGGGAAGGTTGGAGTCATGCCAGGGAACAGCACCAGGAGGTATCCGCCTGAGCTGAAAGAGCGGGCGGTTCGGATGGTCGCCGAGATCATGCCGGAACAGGAGTCGGAGTGGGCGGCGATGGGCCGGGTCGCTGAGCTCCTCGGGGTTGGAACGGCGGAGACGGTCCGCAAGTGGGTACGTCAGGCAGAAGTCGACGCGGGTGCCCGGCAGGGCATGTCGTCGGAGGAATCGGTGGAGGTCCGCCGGCTCAAGCGTGAGGTCGCCGAGCTGAAACGGGCCAACGCCATCCTCAAAGCCGCCTCGGTTTTCTTCGCGGCCGAACTCGACCGGCCACAGCGGTGATCGTCCGATTCATCAACGAGAACAAAGACTGTCGTGTCGGTGATGGTTTGCGGTGGGGTGTCGAGTCGATCTGCGCGGTGCTCACCGAGTACGGCGTGAAGGTCGCCCCATCGACCTATTACGAGACCGTGGTGCGCCGGCCCGGTCGTCGTGAGCTCCGCGACGAGGACCTGAAACCGCAGATCCGCCGGGTCCACGAGCAGAACTTCGCCGTGTATGGCGCGCGGAAGGTGTGGTTGCAGCTGAACCGCGAAGGGATCCCGGTGGCCCGCTGCACGGTGGAGCGGCTGATGGCCCGGATGGGTCTGGTCGGCGTTCGCCGCGGGGTGGTCAAACGCACCACGATCGCCGATCCCGCCGCGGAACGGGCCCGTGATCTGGTGTTGCGGAACTTCCAGCCGCTGGCCCCGGACCGGTTGTGGGTTGCCGACATCACGTAATGGGAGGGCCGGGTCCCCTGACCTGGTGCCCGTGGTGAACTGGCGGGGGCCCCTGAGATATCACCGGCCCAGGCCGGGGGGCATGGTGGTGGTGAGCCGCTGGAGGGTGTCCACTCCCTTGTCTGAACCGGCCGTCGAGGTCTGAACGTAGACGGTGGCCCCGCCAGTCGCCGGGTACGTGATCGGCTGGTGAGATGCCGCGCCGTCGAGCGCTTCCATTAGGTCGCCGCACGCACCCTCGGGCTCAACCGCGAAGGGATCGACGAGCGAACGGGAGAGCGAATTGGGAATCACCTGCGGGATCGATTGGGCGGAGAAGCACCACGACGTCGCTGTTGTCGACGAATCGGGCCGGGTAATCGGCAGACGAAGGATCACCACCGGCGTGGCCGGCTTCGGTGAGCTGATGACGTTGCTCGCCGAGCACACCGACAACCCGCCGGCCGTCCCGGTGGCCATCGAAACAGACAAGAACCTGATCGTTTCCGCGCTGCGGGCCGCCGGCTTCGTCGTCTATCCGATCAACCCGCGGGCGGTGGCGCGGTATCGGGAACGGTATGGACAGTCGGGGAAGAAGTCCGATCCGGGTGACGCGGCGATCCTGGCCGACGTCCTGCGCACCGATCGGCATCAGCATCGGCCGATGCCAGCGATCACCGACAACGCTCTGGCGGTGAAGGCGTTGGCCCGTCAGCACCAGGAGGGGATCTGGGCGCTGCATCAGACCATCAACCGCCTCCGATCGGTGCTGTTGGAGTTCTACCCTCAAGCGCTGCAGGTGTTTCCAAACCTGAAGCACCGCGCGGCGATGGCCGTTCTGACCGCTGCCCCCACTCCGGCCCAAGGACTGAAACTCACGCCCCGTCGGGTCGTTGTCCTGCTGCATCGCTGCGGGCGACGCAACGATCCCGCCCTGGTCGAGGCGATCATCTCCGGTCTGAAGACGCCGGCGTTACGGCAGCCCCCGCAGGTCGAGGCCGCGCTCGGCCGAACCGTCGCGTCGCTGATACGCATCATCACCGTGATGCTCGACGGCGTCGACGACCTGGAACAGGCGCTGTCGGCTGAGTTCGACAACCACCCGCTCGCCCCGGTGCTGAGGTCCGCTCCCGGTCTCGGGCCGCTCTTGGCCGCCCGGGTGCTGGCCGAGATCGGCGACGATCCAGCCCGATTCGCCACCGCGAACGGGCTGCGCGCCTTCGCCGGCACCGCACCGGTCACCCGCGCCTCCGGCCGCTCCCACTTCGTCAAAGCACGCAAGGTCCGCAACCGACGCCTCGGCGATGCCTGTCACTGGTGGGCGTTCGCGATGCTCACCAGGTCCGTCGGCGCCCGAGCGCACTACGACAAAAGAAGAGCCGCCGGCGACAGCCACAACGCCGCCCTGCGCAACCTGGCCAACAAGCTCCTCGGCCGACTCTGGTGGTGCCTTCAACACCAAGAGCCCTGGGACGACGCAGCCGCCTGGCCCAAGCCCAAAACCGAGGCCGCCCCGATCGCTGCTTGACACCTGACTCGCGTGGGATGTCTACGTCTCGACGTGGTCCGGATGGGTGTATGTGGCATTCGTGATCGACGCCTACGCCCGCCGCATCCTGGGCTGGCGGACCGGGTCGACGATGTCGACGCAGTTGGTGCTCGATGCTCTGGAGCAGGCGATCTGGACCCGGGGACGAGCCCGTGCGGATTTGACAAGCGTTGTGGCGCATAGCGATCGCGGGTCGCAGTACACAGCGATTCGGTACTCCGAGCGCCTAGAACAGGCCGGGATCGCCGGCTCCGTCGGCTCCGTCGGGGACTCGTTCGATAATGCGCTCGCCGAGACGATCAACGGGCTGTTCAAGACCGAAGTCATCAAACCCCGCGGGCCATGGCGGACCCTGGAACAGGTCGAGTACGCCACCGCCGAGTGGGTCGACTGGTTCAACCACAGCCGGCTCTACGAGTACTGCGGCGACATCCCACCGGCAGAGCTCGAGGAAGCCTTCTACGCTCACCACACAGCTCAGCCGCCGGCCGGGCTGACCGTTTGAGACAGCCTCCGGACACTCCGGGGCGGTTCACTTCGTGGAATGGTACGACTGGTACATCTACGGATTGCTGGCAGTGATCTTCGCGGGGCAGATCTTCCCCAGCACCTCACCGTTCGCCTCCCTCATTGCAGCGCTACTGACCTACGCCATCGGGTTCGTTGTCCGCCCCTTCAGCGGAATCATCGTGTCTCCCCTGGCCGACCGCTACGGTCGAAAGATCATCCTGACACTGTCCGTTTCCGGGATGGCCGTCGGATCGCTGATCATTGCCCTGACCCCCGGATTCGTCACGATCGGGTACCTGGCGCCGATCCTGTTCGTCATCGCCCGCATCCTGCAAGGCATCTCGGCCGGCAGCGAACAGCAGAGCGCCATCACATTCATGGTCGAACATGCCCCCCCGAACCGCAGAGGTCTGTTCGGTTCCTTCACCAACATGGCCAGCGGGCTGGCGACGCTGGCCGCGACCGGTTCCGCCGCGATCGTCACCACCGTGTTCGACAAGGAAGACCTGGCCAACTACGGCTGGCGCATCCCGTTCCTCATCGGCGGCATCCTGGGCCTGGTGGGTCTGTTCCTGCGGGCCAACGCCGATGAACCCCCCGAATTCGAGGCAGCCTCCATCGTGGACAAGAAGTCCGCGCCGGCACGGCTGATGGCGCTGCTCCGCGAACACCCCAAAGCCCTGCTGCAAACCGCGGCGCTGTCCGCCCCGGCCGTGGCTTACTACACCTGGGCCACCTTCCTGCCCACCTACGCCAGCCTCACCACCGGCCGGAACACCTCCTCCACCCTCACCGGCAGCGTCATCGGGCTCATCCTGCTCGTCATCATTGTGCCCACCTGCGGTGCCCTGTCCGACCGACTCGGCCGCCGCAAGATCTTCCCCATCGTCGGCGCCATCGGCATGGTGGTGCTGTTCTACCCGCTGCTGCTGCTGAACCAGGAAGGATTCTGGGTCTACGTCGCCGTCGCAGCATCCGGCTGGGTCGTCCTTGGAATCTGGCAGTCGGTGTACCCGACGATCCAGGCCGAGCTGTTCCCGGCCTCGGTTCGGGTGTCGGGCATCGGCTTCTCCCACCAACTCGTCATCGCGATCTTCGGCGGCACCGCCCCCCTGATTGCCGCCGCGTTCGTCGGCGCCGGCCACCCCACGTAAGTCGCCATCTACATGATCGTCATCGTCTTCCTCTGCCTGCTCGTGTACTTCACCCTCCCGGAGACCGGCAGCAAGAACCAGCGCATCACCGTCGGCCTGCATGATCGCGAGGTCATCGAGGGCGAACTGGAAGAGGTTGCCGCCACAGGCCACACCGAACGCCACCAGCCATAACCTCAGCAGACACCAGGAACTTCAACTCCACTGACCCATCGTGGAGGCCGGGTCGACCAGCGTCTGGTCGACCCGGCCAACGCACACTTGGAGTAGCGGCCGAGACACTTGTTCCTCCCGGAGATCTGGGCGACAGGCCCGGCGGGCCAACCGCCAAGTATGGTGACCCTCTACAGCACTCGGGGAAAGCGATACCCCCAAATGGAGAACGCTCATTACTGACGAAAATGCCGATTTCGGTCGTCGAACTGGTCGCCCGCCAAAACACCGTGAATACCGCATCGGTGAACACTATCGCCGCCGCCGTCGACCACGGCGTCATCACGGACAACACCCTCCACGGCAAAGCACGACTGATCCACCCGGCAAAACCCTAGCGCTCGGACAACAGCTGTTCGCGGGACGCCGGCACAGGCACCCCCTCGCTTTCCAAGTGCGACTTTCACGTTGAGAGAAAAGAAGTTGACTGTTGGCCGAGGTACTTGGGGACCAACATGTCCTACAGAGATGGCGGCTGTAAATCGAGAATTTGCAACGCCTTTCACGGAGACCTGGGAGGACTTAGCGCTCGAGCTCGAACTCGATGCGAGCATTGTGCAATCAATTGGTCTGCCCAACACCTGGAAAACCTGGTTCGTGGGGCAGTGGTGAAACCCCTCATTCTGGCCCGCGGGGTGATGAGGAAGATCGTCTCGACTACTGGACGCGCGCAAATGTGTGGCTGCGGCTACGACGTGAGCCAGCTGCCCGGATAGGCATTTGGCCCCTACCAGGGTCGCCTCCCCGGGGCGAACTGCCAACACCCTCGTAGGCGGCCGACCACCCAGCTGCTGCGCGGGCACCCGGTCGGCCTGGTCGATCGACGGTGCCGAACTACGACCCAGGTCCAGGTCCAGGCGCTGCAGGATCCAGTCCGAAGGCATACGGAAGATCGACCGGCGGCGCGGCTTGACGTTGCCTTGACTCGTCCGGAGGACTCCCCCACGGACGGCAGTAACGACCTCGTGATCACAGATTTTGTCTTGACATAGTCGGGCAAGACGCCCGAAAATTGTCAACAAATAGAACGTTCTAGGTGAGGATGGAATGGCAACGAAGCCGATGGTTGCGGTGTCGGTGTGGGGCGGAGCGCACGATGGCGACCGCATTCTTATTGACCGCAGCAGACTCGGACAGCCGCGTGAGCTGCGGTTCCTGGGCCACCTGTACACCCCGAGCTACGACGACCAGACAGGTTGGCGGGCCATTTTCACCGGCTACCGCGCCGACAACCGTTAGCCGGCAAGCACCCACTGCCGGCCCTGACTCCGACATTACGTGGCGAGCGCATTGTCGCCCACAATCGCCGGAGCACCGCATTGCTACCCCAGTCCAATCTTTACGACACAAGGATGAGTAACCATGCAGGTCGGGCTGATCACCGATTCGGTTGGACACCTGCCCTTCGAGGGCGCCTTGGACCTGGCTCAATCCCTGGGCCTGAGTTCGGTGGAGGTCGCCACCGGTAACTGGTCTGAATCACCGCATGCCGACCTACCGGAGCTGGTGTCCTCCGCAACCGCGCGTGACGAATTCGCCGGCAAGATCTCCTCGCGGGGCCTGAGACTGAGCGCGCTCAATGCGAACGGCAACAGTCTGCACCCAATTGAAGGCGCCCAACACGACGAGGTGGTACGGGACACCATCGAGTTGGCCAGTCAGCTGGGTGTTCCCACGGTCGTCATGATGTCCGGGCTGCCAGGCGCCCGCGGCGACTCCACCCCGAACTGGATCACCACATCCTGGCCACCAGAGACCCTGCGAGTGCTGGACTATCAGTGGACCGAAGTTGCCATCCCCTACTGGAAGCAACTCGCCGCGTTCGCCCGCGATAAGGGTGTGCGGTTGGCGATCGAGGCCTGCGGCGGGCAACTCGTCTACAACGTCACCACCATGCAACGGCTCATCGACGCGATCGGCGACGATGTCGTCGGCGCGAACCTCGACCCATCCCACCTGATGTGGATGGGCGCCGACATCCCCACCGTCATTCACACCCTCGGCTCGGCGATCTACCACGTCCACGCCAAGGACATCAGAATCCAACGACCGCAGGCGAACCGAGACGGCCTGCTCGACACCCTGCCCATCACTCAGGCCGACCAACGGGCCTGGAACTACGTCACCCTCGGCCTCGGACACCCCGCAGGCGCTACATTCTGGGCCGATTTCGTCTACGCCCTCAGGGGTGTCGGCTACGACGGCACCCTCAACATCGAACACGAGGACACCCTGGTCAACTCCGTCGAAGGCGTCCGTCGGGCGGCCACACTCCTCAAACAGGTTGTCCTGGTCGAACCAGCCGACTGGAAACCAGCAAACATCTAAACCCCCAACTCCACTGCGGGAACTAAACAACGCCGGCAGCGGCCAGCCCGAGCCCAAATATCAACATCACCGTCCAGAAGGACTCGATACCCAGCGGTATCGAAGCGGAGATCAGATTGATCAGAACCAAAATGCGATCACGGAGCCGAAACCGGAGGCGCTTGCCGCGGAGTCGGGTCTTCTCAACAATGATCATGCCCATCTGCGGCTCACCCGATGTCGCATGACCTATCCCGCGGCCGGTGACGGCTGAACGTCATCGCGAGCAGTCCCACTCAGCTGTCACGTGGCGGCGTGGTGTGCAGAGCGCCCTGTTCGGTGACCTCCTTTGCGGCGGGCCTGCGCCGGTAGAGATCGTGTCCCGAGTCGGGGCGGCTGCTCTGGCACACGGCAATGTGGATCGCGGCACTGATGTGACGGTTGCCCCGGCCACTGGTGTCCCTGCCGCTAGGTTTATCCGCAGACTCTGCTTGAAGAATTCACTGATGGTGCCGACACCCGTCTGAATCATCGAGTCGGCCTTAAGCCGATCAAAGGGGTCCTTCGGCACTGAAGAAGGTGTCCTCACGAAACTAGGCTGAGCGGGACGGACTTTGCCCGCCTGGGTTTTCTGTAGTCCGCGATGTGAGTGGGTGCTCCTCGTGAGCAAGCTGGTACAAGCTGCGCTGCTGCTGACGACGGTAGGTGGGTTCGCCGCCGTGATTCGGGCTCGATACCGGCGATGGGGTGCCACCGACGCAGATCTCGATCGGGTCCTGGCCGGGGATGCAGAGCTTGCCGAACCGACTTCCTCGGCAACCCGCGCGATCACCATCACCGCGCCCGCGGAACAGGTTTGGCCGTGGGTCGCGCAGCTCGGCCAGGGTCGCGGCGGCTTCTATTCTTACAATTGGCTGGAGAACCTGGTTCCCCGAACCGACATTCACAACGCCGATCGGGTCGTTCCGGAGTGGCAACACGTCGCCGTTGGTTCACAAGTCCGGCTCGCCCCCGACGTGCCCTTGCAGGTCGCCGCGGTGGACGCCGGTAGGTCACTGGTGCTGCGCGGTAGTGTCCCCATCGGAACGGTGCCAGCGCCTTACGAATTCACCTGGGCCTTCGTGCTGCTGCGGCAATTGGACGGGACGACGCGGCTCCTGGTTCGTGAACGATATGCGTACACCCGCCGGTGGGCGGGGTTGATCGTTCAACCCGCGCAGCTCGTCAGTTGTTTGATGACGCCGAAGATGTTGCGCGGCATCCGGGACAGGGCGCAGCGCCCGGTGCCGGCAGCGGAGGCCGATGCTCGAGAACGAGTGCCGCACGACACGGCGGCGCACCTAGGCGACGAGTTGGCGATCGCAGGGAACTTGCAAAGCCTTTCGGCGTAGGGCCGGGTCACGTCAACGGCCTGCACCGTGACCGAGAGGCGGCACGGGCTGCCGTTTCCAGTCAGCTGACGCCCGCCCCGCCCGGTACTGCCCAGTCGCGCTGACGATGCCCGCTAGTTTTCGCCGACGATCCCGGAACCGCCTTCGCTGTACGGCTTGCCGGGCGTCGCCTCACCGGTGGGTGCGACCAGCGCGAATCCACCCGCACGGAAGGCTTCCACGAACAGGCGGTGATCTTCCTGGGCGCGGCGGGCATACGCTTGCGCGAATTGCGCCAGGTCTGCCGCATATTCGTCCACCCGTCCGTCAACCGCCTGGGCGATGACCTGTTCCACAGAGAAGTCGACCAGGCCGTCCTCGGCTTCGTCGTCCGATACGCAATGAATCTTCGCGGTCGCCCGTCCCAGCTGCTCGACCAGGGGACCGATCTCGGCTGGTTCGGTGATGTCATCCCAAGCGAGATCTGCTTCATAGGGGGAGTACTCACTGACCACGAACCCGGTCGAATGCCCGTTCAGCGGCACATCGGCCCAGCCGAGGAATCTGTCTGCGTGTGCCTGCAATGCACGCTGGGACAGCGCCGTCCGGTGTCCGTGGTGTTCGAATCGACCGCGAATGTCTGCATCGTCGACGACCCGGCTGGGCGCTGCGATATTGCCCTGCTTGAGGGTCAGCACGACGTCGTTGTCCAGCGCCTGGCTGAACCCCTCGATCAACACGTTATAGGCCGGAAGCCCTGCACTCCCGATTCCGAATCCGGACTTGCCGACGACATCGAGGACGTCGAATGTCACGCCGTCACGGCGGCCACCGGGAATGGTCTCGAGGTAGCCGGCGAACGCTTCCAGGACGACATCGCGTTCGTCGTCGTCCAATCGACGGACTCCCGCGCGTTGGGCGAAGGTCCGTCGGTATCCATCGACGACCGTGACCGAATCAAGCAGGCCCACGCGAGTCTGCAGCTTGGCCGCCTGCAGGGCGCCGAGCACAGCACCCGTGGAGGTCTCCAAGGTGAGCGCCCAGCGGGTGTCGTCCGGCGTACCGACGAAGTGATTCACTTGGTCCAGATATGCGCGTGCGTATTGTTCGATGAGTCGAGCGATCACCTCGTCGGGCAGAGCTTTCCGCCAGCCGAGCAGTGCCAGGCTGGCCGCGAAACGCTGCGGGTCCCAGGTCCAATGACCCAGGTATGCCTCATCGAAATCGTTGACATCAAACACGAGGCGGCCGTCGCTGTCGAGATAGGTGCCAAAATTCTCGGCGTGCAGATCACCCTGGATCCAGGTCCGGGAGCCCCGTTCGTCGACCCAGTGGTCGTCCAGGCGTGCAACGTCTGCATAGAAGACGCAGGCGCTCCCCCGGAAGAAGGCGAACGGATCGGCGGCCATCTTCCGGAACTTCGCTCGGAATGCCGCTGCGTCGGCATGCATCAGCGGTTCGAACGCTTCGGTGAGGCTGTCGACGATCAGGCTCGATCGCTGCTCGTCGTCATCGGCGGACAGCGGCGCAAGAACGTCGGTCATCGAGCCACCTTATCGATCTCACCGTAGGTAGCGCTGACTTTTCGACCTCCCGGGAGCCGTCGCCACACCGGGCATTCTCGGACCGTCATGCAAGCGCGTTCAAAGACTGCCGGCGAACCGAGTACGCCGTTCGGCAGCAGCCCGGATCGACGCCGAACTGTTCCACCGAGGCCGTATCGACGGCGGGTAGTGCGTCGTAGATCCTGGCTGTGACCAGGTCGATCCCGTCGGTCGGGTCAGCCGGATGCGCCCCAGGCACCGCGGTCGGCGACGCGCGGCTCTCCAGTCATATGAAACGGGCCCTGCGTTCGGTCTGGCGGGATTCCGCAGGTCGGGTGCGGGCCTGATCAGCTCAGGGTCCAGCCGGGCGGGGTCATAGTTGCAGCGCACCGATGTCCACGAGATGATCATCATCGCAACGCATTCCCATGTGGACAGGGCGCCCGCAGTCGGCGTGGACCAGTTCGGTGGGCGGCCAGGCATGGGTTGATCGCCGAATTGCTGTGGATCTCGATGCTCGCCTACGCCGCGTACACCTACGCCTACTACGTCTTCGCGGCCGACTACAACGACCTGTTCCTGCTGCACATCGGTGTTTTCGCCGGCTCAGTCTTCGGCTTGGTGTGGGCACTGTCCACGCTGGACCCGGCCGGCACGCCGGGCCGGTTCAGTCCGCGCACCCCGGTCCGGTTCAGTCCGCGCATCCCGGTCCGGTTCAGTCCGCGCACCCCGGTCCGGTTCATCAGCGGCGTGCTCGCGGTGCTTGCCCTGGGATTGGGCGGGATGTGGGTGTACGCCGCGGCCCGGTTCGCCGTCACCGGGGACCTCCCCGCCGGGAGCGCCATGGTCGAGACCGACACCATCGTGCACCTGGGCATCGCACTGGACCTTGCCCTGCTGGTGCCGACCTACACCCTCGCGGCGGTGTGGTCGTGGCAGCGGGCGGGATGGGGCTACCTGCTGGCCGCAATGGCGTTGATCGCCGGAACACTGCACCAACTCACCTACATCGTCGCGTTGCCAATACAGGTCGCCGCCGACATCCCCGGCGCGGTCTCCATCGACCCAGCCGAACCGGTGATCGCCGCGATGTACCTCCTCGCGACCACCGTCTTGCTGCTCGGCGCCGCCCACCGACCGAACCGCCCACACACGATCACTTCCTGACCACACCCGGGCGGGCCGTGCGACCCGCGCCGAGGGTGACCACTGCGCCATCGAAGCCTGCATTTCTTTGAGGAAGCGGACGACTATCGATCGGTTTCCGCGGCCGGGCCCGAGGCCGGCGATGCTGTGGATGTAGCCCTCGCCAACAACTCGCGGAGTGGACGATGGCCGGCCCTGCCGTCGATCGCGAGCCCACGGTCGAGGTGTCCGCTCGCCATCGAGCCAGCGGCCGGCCGCAGTCTTGGTTGCGAGCGTCTGCGGCGCAGGGGAGAGTCGACGCGTCTCCGGTTTGAATCGCTGGGCTTGACAGCTCCCTGACCCAAGCCGGCGGACAGCTCGGCACCCGAACCATCCGGGCACGTAAGCTCTCCTGTGCGTGTCCGTTGCTGCACACCTGATTGGCCGTCGCGAATTGCACGACGCTCGAGCGACCAGCGCAGGATCGGAGTATTACTGCAGGTCACAAGCACTGGCGCTCGTAGCTCAGCTGGATAGAGCAGGGGACTTCTAATCCTGCGACGACGGTTTGATTTCACCAACCGACGTTGCCCACTAGTGCCAAATATTGGCTGTACCTGGGCAAACGTACAAACCAGTACATGACGAGCTACCCGCCGCTAACCAGGAGCCCCCGCAATTTGCGGCTCGTTATTGCACGATAGTTGCACGGAAGTTGATCATGACCATTGCGCTGAGACGAGCTCCGTGAGCCGCGAACCCCGGCTCCGTAGTCGGTGATTCGGTCCTAGGCGGCCACCGTGCCGACGTCATCGACCAATGCCACATCGTGATGTGCTCGGCCCAGTCGATGCCACACCACGCAACCATCGCAACCCCTTCCTCGCAGACCGGCGCCGACCGGGTGGCCGTGCGCCACCGGACCGTGGCGGCACAGCAGCGCCCTAATGACGAGGCCTCACAGGGCCAAGATCGCATCGGCCGTTCAAATCCAACCAACGACCGGCGCGGCGTCCTGCTCTGCGACAGGGCTTGCAGCCCCGATCATCGAAAGAGATCAAACCCGGCCGGCGGTTCGTCCCTCGCTGTGTCGCCCGCCCGGATCCGTCAAGCAGTAGGCGCGCCGAGGTCCCCACACCGGTCTGCAAACACTGCTCGACCTCCTCGAGCGCGAACTCGGCGCCCACCTCATCGACGCCTGACGCATAACCGGTCGCGGCCCCAACGGAGACCGCACCGCCCCGCTCCCAACGACACGACAACCGAGGGCCAACGGCACAGCCGTGAGCATGCACGGCATTGACGAACCGGATCACCGTGCAACTGGCGGGTCATCCCGCCGTCCTCGCCAGCAGTTTCGGCGGCTGACCCGACTACGAGTTCGCCGCGGCGTACTGCTCCAAGACGGTCGCCGGAATCCTGCCGCGTGATGACAGCGCAACACCATTCGCTGTAGCCCACTCCCGGATCTGTGCAGGAGTGGGCGCGACCGAACCGCCACGCGCCATGCTAATTCGCTCCGGGCTGCGGGGCGGCTTCACCTTGCGGGCGTGGCCGACGAACTTCGCGAGCACTTTCCGCAGCGCATTCGCATTCCGCTTGTTTAGATCAATGTCATACAGCACACCGTCGAGACCGAACCGCAGCGTTTCCGCCGCTTTCCCACCATCGAGGTCATCGACCAGCGTCACCGACTGCTGCTTAGCCATCTGAACTGCCTCCAGGCACGTCGTTCGCTGTTGTTAAGTATCCTACCCGGACCCACAGTCACCTTGAGGGATCCGTAACACTGGACCCATTGTCGATGCATAACTGCTGTTGCAGGGGATCCGCCTCCACCGTTGCAGCGCTAAGGGTAGGTCGCCGTGACGAAACGGCAACAGCAGGTATTTCGGTACGGGCAGCATCGGTTTTGCAGCCTTACGGAACGGTTGCACAACGGTTCGGCGAGACGACCCGCGCCGCTGGGAGTCTCCGTAAGGCCGGACCTCCGACGATGGGCAAACAGCGGACGGCCCACGACGTTGCGGGCAATTGCGCCACTTCAATGATCCCGGCGGTCCTCCATCCCCGTCAGCCAACAAAGGCGTGTCTTGCACGTGGCGGCAAGCACGTCGCTGATTGGTCAGGGTCCGGCTTCGATGCGTTCGCGCATCTGCCGGTCCGGCCACTGCGGTCCGGGTTGCCCCGACCACCCGTAACGCCAGGGATGCACCCCTTCGATCCACCACGTCGCACCCGCAGCTCCGTGCCGCTCGCGGAGTTCGTGTCTGGTGTCGTCGTCGGGCTCGGTGTCCCCCGGGACGGCAAGGTCGAACGGCGCATTCACCGGCACTGCCTGATCGCGCCGGGCGGTGGTGACGGCCGCTCGGACGGCGGTGGTGTCATCGACCTCCCACGGCCCATCCACTCGCATCGGGAACGCGCCGTCCCATCGGGCCGCGCGGCGGATCGGCCCACGGCCCGGCCAGGTGCCGCCCACCCACACCGGGATCCGCGGCTGCTGCTGCGGCGGCGGCCAGCACACCGCCGCGAAGTCCGGCCCGGCCAGCCGGTAATGCGCCCCGTTGTGAGTGACCGGTTCACCGCTCCACAGCCCTGCCAAGACCTCGAGGTGCTCGTCCAGCATCCCGGCTCGGACCTTCGGGTCAGGTTCCTCCCCGCAGTAGTCGTACTCGTACGGAAAGGCACCGCTGCCGACACCCAGAACCAACCGGCCCGCACTGAGCCGGTCCAACGTGACCGTCTGCCGCGCGAGCACCACCGGTCGCCGGCGGGGCAGCGGGGTCACCAGCGTGCCGAGTGTGATCGTCGAGGTCATGCAAGCCGCCGCCGCCAACGCCACCCACGGGTCGACGACATCGATCGGCCCCGGTCCGAACGCAAACACGTGATCCCACAGGAAGAACCCGTCCCAGCCGGCACGTTCCGCCGCCGCCGCCCACTCCGCGACCCGGCGAGCATCCAGACCATGTCCGAAATTCGGCATGCTCAGGCCCAACCGCATCCCCGAAACAGTAGACCGGTAGCCGGAGGTACCTGCCACAACGTCGTCAAAATCAGGACCGCGGCCGCGCGGCTCGTGATGATGAGTCCAGGTGACTTCGCAGCCGGTCCCGGGACGCCTCCTCGACCAGCATGGGCACCGAGTCGCGGGTGGGGTGTCCGGCATAGTGACGCTGGGTGTCCCGCACAATGCCGACGACGACACGCGGGTCAACGGTCGGGAACACGGCCGACAAGCGTTGCGTCACATGTCGTGTCATCGCGTCGTCGGGTGCCGGCTCCATCAGTAGAAGGTAACCAACGGGGAAGGTGCGGTGTCAATGACGCAATCGGGGCCGAACCGTGGTTCGTCACCTACACAGCGACCGCGTTAACCGCAGCGTCACGATGCACCCGTCTGGTCGCTGTAGTGACGGAGCGGCGATTCCGCAGCCCCGAACAGCTGTGCGCATCCCGATTGGGTGTGCACAGCGACTGCAAAGGCCGGTGAACAACCCCCGGCGAGCGCCGCACCCATGATTTGCGACCACCGAGCGCTGCCATTGGATCGGCACCCGGCTTTCACGGACGGCTCAGTGCCGACCCTCCACCGCGCCACCGGATGATCTCGATCAGCGCTGACCAGCGCTGATTCACGCGCCTGCGGGCTGACGCCGGGAACGCAACCAACCGTACGACCCGGCCGAGACCCACCGTCGTTTTCCGGTGCCGTAGAACCCGAGTCGCGTTGTGTGGCCCGCTCAGTCCATTTCCGCGCAACGGGACCTTGTGCCCTTCTGCATTGACCGCAGTCGGCTGATCGTGGATCGGACATCGTCCGTAGATGCACCCGCGGTTCCGCGCATTCGTCGCGTCTGTGAGGCACGCTAATGGTAGCCGTCACCCGCCAGGACCCGACCCCACACGATGATCGGTCAGCTGAACGTCGCAAACTCGAGCCATTGGGCTACCGCAGCTGCGTCGATCTGCTCACCGGCGCCGATCTCGGCCGGGTCATCTACACCAGCGGGGCGATGCCCGCGGCGCAACCGGTCAACTTCGGAATTGACCACGACGAGATCGTCTTCAGCACCGACCAGGGCAGCGCCCTGGACGGCGCCGTCACCGGTGCCGTCGTCGCGTTCGAGGTTGATGACATCAACTCCGACGCCGGGGACGGATGGAGCGTGCTGGCCATCGGCCAGGCCTACCCCATCACGGACATCGACCGCCTCGCCGACCTGGACCAACGGATCCCCCGTTCAGTCTGGACCGGACCGCGCACCACCACCATCGCCATCCCGATCACTCAGGTCACCGGCCGCCGACTCGGCAGGGCCGTAGCGGCTCACGCGGAGATATAGGCGATCACCAGCGGCTGACCGCTCGTGGAGGTTCAGGCTTCGGTCAGCTGGTATGTCCCACAACGACTTCACCTGTCTGACAACGACGGCCGCCTACAGCGGTAAGGATCAGCGACGCGTCCCCAGCATGGCGCGGCAACCCAGACATGGCAGATCACCCAACTCAGCAGCCACGGGGCGCTTTCCTCCATTCGCTCCCTGCCAAACGCAACTCGTCGGTGGTCCCGGGAGTCCTTACAGGCAGTTGTCACCACGACACTTTCCACGCCGTGGTGGCTTCCTTCCGCTCTGCCGCAGTGGGCTTATCCGCGCGTATCGGCGTTTTCAATGACGAAGGAGTCGAGTCATGGCAGCACACGGTCCAGCACGAACCAGACGAGTCATCGCGGGATTGACATTCCTGCTGACAGCGACAGTGGCAGTGACCGCCACACCTGCCTGGGCGGGCCCCGGTTCGAGCACGGACGACACCTCGGTGGTGGACCCCATACCGCCAGGAATTACCGACAAGCCAATCCCGGTGCCGGTGGACACCACAAAATTGCCGTCACCGACAACACTAATCATCCGATGCAAATTCAGTGACCACCTCGATGGCAGGCCCGGCGAGCCGGCAGAGCCCACGCCGCCCGGCGGATGGGGCCGGTTCTTCACCTCACAAGGCGTCGAACAACAGGCCGTGTACGACTACCTGAATCAACAAATGCAAGGCACCCAGCACTATGACGCCGACATCACCCCGTGGTACGAGATGAGCGCAACAGAAGCACAATTCGTTGCGATGCGTGCCGCCAATCCCGCCACCGGTCGCCGAGCCAACCTGCGGACCTGCGCGGCCATGGCCGATCCGGACTACTACTTCCCGCAATACCACAACGTCGTCGTGGTGCTCAACGCACCGTCCGCCGCGGACGGTTCACGAGGCGGTGACTTCACCGGCGGGTACCCGTTCCCGCTGACCTTCGACGGAGTTGCGAAGAACTACGGCGGAACCATCATCGGAAGCTCCGGGTTCGACATGAATGGTGTCCTGCAAGAGATGTTGCACGCCTATCCCGTCGGCGGTGCGTCGATGCGACACGGCTCGAACGCATACCGGCCCGGAGATCTCAACAGACCGGAGTACGGCGACCCTTGGGACGTCATGAGCGCATACGCCAACTTCGAGCAAGACGGTTTCTGGGGCCCTCAAGGCGCCCACCTGAGCGGGGCGCGCCGGGAACTTGCCGGGTTCATGCCCGAGCACCAGCGCCTGGACTACGGAGTCGACGAAACCTGTCTGTGCTACCGGCCGGTTGCAGTCACGCTCGAACCGCTGGCCGCGACCGGCACCGGACGCAAACTGTTGAAGATCCCGGTGGGTGATGACACCCGGCACTACTACACGGTCGAGTACCGCACCCGGACCGGATTTGACTGGGTACTTCCCGCCGACGGAGTTCTCATCTACGAAGTCCGCCCCGACAACACCGCCTACCTGATGACCCGCACTCCCATTCGGGGCGCAGAGAACGACGCTCAACACGCCGCCGGTGACCAATGGACCGCGCCGCTGCAGGCAGGACAGCAGATCACCGTTTCCGTGCAGTCCCTGACCCCTGAAGCGGCCACCGTGAACTGACCGCTGCGTACGCGCGGACGACATCAGC
The DNA here is from genome assembly GCF_052976845.2 of Nakamurella sp. GG22. Taxonomy (NCBI): domain Bacteria; kingdom Bacillati; phylum Actinomycetota; class Actinomycetes; order Nakamurellales; family Nakamurellaceae; genus Nakamurella; species Nakamurella sp. GG22. The sequence goes on from NZ_JBRIIO020000003.1 coordinate 111,390, forward strand.
GAAAACAGGAACCGAAACCGCGGGGCCTACAGGGCCCGGGCCCGGGTCGGCGTGCCCGGTTTCCGGTCGAGGTTGCTCCCTACACAACATTTCGATGTCGTCCATCAGGATTTCGATCCGGGCGCGGAGCTGACCGATCCCTCGATGGGCTGGTAGGAGTCGGTCCGCAGCGTGTCGAGTTCGGCCGGCAAATTGGCCGGGCGCACCAGGTCAGAAGGTTGCGGTACCCGGCCGGGGTCGCCACCGGTCACGGATCTGCTCAGGTTTTGCCTAACCGGGCGCCCGGGAATGGTGGCCACGCGACGGGTGGCCACCATTCCTCTTCGGTCTGGGTCAGGCACTGCTCCCACTGCAGTGACCGCAGCATGGCTGCTAGTGGTAGTAGTTCAGGCCGAAGTTCAGCAATTCCCTGCTGTCGTTGAATCGTCGATTGGTATCTGAGTTGAGAACGACGGCGATGGTGTCGGTCGCGCCGGATCGGCGGGCGGCTGACACCAGTGCTTCCCCGGCCAGGAATGATGTACCGGTCTTGACGCCATAGGCACCGGGGAAGTTGCAGAGCAGCTGATTGGTGGACCCCTGATTGGCCACGTCCACCGCCCGCACTCCCGTGCCGTTCGCCCTGGGGCGCCGCCAGGTCGTCGTTGACCAGGTTTGAGTGCTGACGACCTGCGCGAAAAGGGGGTGGTCGAGGGCGATACGCGCCAAGGTGGCCAGATCGCGGGCGGTGGTGTGGTGGGCGCACCATGGGAGGTTGAAGTCAGTCTCGGTGTCCCGGCCGGGTGCTTCCTCGCAGGAGGTGATGATGTCCCCGGGATCGCGGCCGCTGATGACGACGTAGCTGGTGTTGCGCAGGCCGAGTTCGGCGGCGCGTTGATCCATGGCTCCGATGAAAGATGACCTGCTGCCGCCGATGTAGGTACCCAGGGCCGTCGCGGCATCGTTCTGCGATGCCACCAGGGATAGGTACAACAGGTCGCGGACCGAGATGGTGTCGCCCGGGACCAGGCCGATCGCGCCGCCGCCCTCGACGGCAACATCGGACTGTGTTGTCACCGTGGCGTTCTCGGGAAGCCAGCCCTCCTCGATTCCTTCCACGGCGAGCAAACCAACCATCATCTTCGTGGTACTAGCCGGTGCCATCAGCCGATCGGCGTTGACGCCGCCGAGGACGGCGCCGTTGTACCGGTTCACGACGATCGACGCCTCGGCGGTGATGTCCGGGTAGGTCGGAACGGACGGTCCCGGAAGCGGGTTTGAGTGACCGGGGTCGTCCGAGTCATGAGGTGGTTGCGCGATCGCGCCCGACGGGAAGGTCAGGACGGCACCAGCAGCGGCGGCGATCACGGCCGTCATCACGGTGAAGGTTGTTCGGGCACGGGTTGTGCGCATGGTTTCCGTCCGTTGGAGGTGACAGCAGATATCACCGGGTACAAACGCGATCGAATCGTTGAACTACCAGCTCCGCAAGATCATCAAGAACCGCGGGCATTTCCCCAACGACGACGCGGTGATCAAGCTCCTGTGGCTCGCGATCCGCGACATCGAAGACAAACGCGCCCGCCAACGAGCCGCCGAACGCGGCTTGCGGAAGGGCCGCAAAGCCGAGGGCCGGCTCGTCGCAGGCCAGGTCACCACCGGTTGGAACGCCGCCCTCGGCGGCCTCGCCATCGCCTTCCCCGACCGCATCAACAGCAAGATCAACTAAAAACCGACCGACTTACACAGAAAAATTGACAAGCTCCGTCCGGGTGCCGGCCAAAACCCGCCGCCACCTGCTCGCCGAGCGCGTCGACCTGCCGGGACAACTCGGTGATCACCGCGACCAATGCGGAGGTACTCGCTGCGTAGGCGGGCACGACCCCTGCTCGAGCGGTCAGCTGCTCGGTGTGCAGCGCAGCGATGATCTGTTCGGCCGCGGCCTGGTGGTTACGTTGCCGGCCCGCTTTCCGTAGCACAGAGATCACCCGCGCGGTGGTCAGCCGCCGGCCCTGCTCCGGGCTCGAAGCGGCCGCCAGTACCGCCAAAGCGTCCCGACCGGTCAGGTCATCACCGAAGGCCAGCAGCGCGGCCGGGTAGAACTCCCGCAGCATCGAGCGGAGCATGTTCGCCTGTCGCTGCCGGGACCAGATCATGCTCTGATGTGTACGGGCCAGCACCTTGACGTGTTCAGCGGTGTCGCTGTCCCCGGCGAAGGGTCGGTGATGCGCTCGGTCCAGCCGCACCAGCTCGGCCAGCACATGGGCATCCCCCGGGTCGCTCTTCGATCCCGACGTGCCGTGCCGCTCCCGGTACCTGGCCGCCTGGAACGGGTTCACCGCATACACCGTGTATCCGGCGGCGATCAACGCCTGCACCCACGGACCACGGTCGGTCTCGATCCCGATCACACATCGGCCGGGTCAGCATCCTCCGGCAAATGATCAGCGATCAACGAGTGCAACCCGGAAAGACCGGTCACACCTTCCGGGAACCGCTTCTTCCCCAACCGCCGACCATCGTCGCCGACAAGGTCGACATCGTGGTGGTCCTCGGCCCAGTCATCACCCATGAACAACACCTGGCGTCCTCCTCACGCCGCAGGAACCTTCGGCGAGCCTCGAGGAGACCGGGTGCCAACTAATGGATAAGTGCTCAACCGGCACGACATCCCACCAGCCCTACAGACTCCTCACCAACCGGCGAGGGACACGGTCTGAACCTAGGCCTCAAAGACCGGTGGATACCAGTGTTCACCTCGCCAGCGGCTCGGACAGCAGACTCGCACACGCCCGTCCGCTGCGCTCCCATTAGTGGTGACCGTGCCGAAGAACCGCCACGTGCTGTTCCGAAACCCGGTACGCGAGCCGAGCCGTGTGGAGATTGGCTCAGGACTGGACCGACGGTGTGGTGTTGTCCTGAAGCGCGGGCTGCCGGGGTGTTACCACTGTTGCGAGGAGCCGGCTGATGCGCTGGGTCGCGGTCTCGCCCGGTGTCAGCGGGTCGGACATGCCTTGGGTGAGGAGCCTGGCGACGTCGCGGAGTTTGATGTTGGCGTGCGAGGAGTGCCATCGCAGGACGGCAAACGCGTCGTCGGCCGACATCCCCTGAACGGCCATCAGCGCGCCCTTTGCTTGCTCGATGTCAGCGCGGCCTTCAGCGGACTTCTCCACCGCTTGGTGGATCTCGGCGTCGGTGGCCTGTCGGGCGGCGCCGGTGATGTCGACGAAGTAGCCGTGGACGCGGCGGACCACACCGTTGTCATCCAGGACACCGCGGCCGATGGTGACGACGGTGCGGACCTCGTTGCGGCTGGTGATGATTCGATGCCGGCAGCAGAACGGCTGCCCTGTTTCCAGGACCGCGGCCAACACCTCATCGGTGTGCTGCCGATCCTCGGGGTGCTTGTGCGCGACGAAGACCTGCGTGGTCGGAACGATTTCGCCGGGCTCGAAGCCGTGCATCCGGAACAGGCTCGCCGACCACGACCACACCCTGGAAACAACGTCGTAGTCGAACCAACCCAGCGGTTCGCCGGTGCCGCCGGCCATCGCCGCCAGCACCGGCTCGTAACGGTTTCCCATTTGCCCCCCGCACGCCTCGTCACGTCAAAGGTCCAACCCAGCATGTCCTCTCGCCGCGGCCCTGGTCAGGGACAGCGTGCGCCTTGTCGGTGCGAACGTCGCGACGAACGCACCGACCCGTCCACCCGCGACGACCCGGGCGGCGAGCCAGATCGGGTCGGGCGAACCGGTCGTCTGGGCCGCTGGTGGTGCGATGCGGCCGGCCGTCGGCACCGACCGGGGCTAAGGGTGTCACGCAAGTCCGGGAGCCGCGCACATTCCCCGGCTCGCGGTCGATGACAGCCACCGGAGTCGACCGGGCCAGCCCAGCCGGTTCCGGACGTGACCGGACTACGCCCCAACAACTCCGTGCAGATCCCGTCGGGAAACCAATGCGGGCTCACCTCCAAGTCCAAGTGCGGAACACCGCAGAACCGACATCACCGGCCGTCCCCTGCTGGACGGTTCGCGGTCGGACCCCCACAGCCCAGGAACGGTCTCGCTGACAATGCGCGAACCGCGGTACTCCTCATCGCGCGTATCGTCGGGGCCCCGGACAACGGCGCCCCGGCCGTGCCGGTTGGGTCCAGGAACCCGGCGTACCGGGCCCGGGGCGACCAACTATCACCGCGGCGGCCGCGGCGGACCACTCCGCGAACGCGGCCGCTGCACGCTCCTCGGCGGCCTGACACAACGCGTCACCCCCCGGCCGGACATTGTTGGGTCGGTTCGTTCCGCCGGGTCCAGCCGCGCCCGGTGCGCCGCCAGCAGCTCATGCGCGTGGACATACGCCTGAAGGGAACGGGCATGCCAGTCGACGGCAGACTCGCCGGATTCGCGGGACACCCGCCCAGTGTCACCCCGTCCCACCCGACCGTGACCAGCAGGTCCGGCCGATGGTTGCTGGCGGTTCCCCCCGAGCAGCCGGGCTCGCGAACAATGCCGAGCCCTCTGCACCCGAATCCCGGCTGCCGCCGCCGGCTGAAGGAACCCCACAGCCCGGCGGTCGCTGGCCGCTAGGACTCGCCACTGGGCTTGTCTGCCGCCCGCGCCTGCAGTTGCCGGGCGTGGAGTTGACCGAGGAGGGTGTTGATCCGGTCGCGGGCGAACCGGGGAAACCCGGTGCTGTCCCGTCGCCGCCACCCGAGGACGGCCTGCGCCAATGCGATCTCCGCGGCCCGTTCCGCGGCGACCGCGTCCACCAGGGCGGTGGGGTGTACCACGAAGATGCTGCGGGCCAACGGCAAGTAGAACCGGAACACCTCATCCTCCAGGTCCGCCACAGCGGCGGGCCCGGCCCGGTCGGTGCGGGCCCGGTGAAAGGCATCCCACAACTGCTGCGCCGCCCGGTCCGGGCGCCCGGCCTCGGCCGGGCCGGCGGCGTCTGCGTCCAAGCCCGGCGTCACCGGCACGCCCGAGCCATTAGTCGGTTCATTCCCACAACCCGCGAACTGCGCAGCAGCCCTCAACCATCCGCGCGCCGCCCATTACCTTTGTGACCTCACGGATCCGCCGCTCTTCTTGTCCCCAATCACCCTTTCACAGTGTTTTCGGAACAGTAGGTTTAGCGTTCATCGGTCGTTCCGCAGCCAATGGCCGCGGAGACCCCGCCGCGACCCATAGCGTTTCCGCCGGGCCGGTGGTTTCACGAGTCCGTGTACCCGGGTGATCGGTGGATCTTAATGCCGAGGCTGATCTCGATCTCGTCCATCAGGATCTCGATCCGACCGCGGTTTGGGTCGACCGCCTCGATCGACGATCAGGAGTCGGCCTGCAGGTCATGCAGCTCGCCCTGTAGATCATCCAACTCGACCAGGTCCCGCTGCTTTTCCCCGGCAATCCCGGACCGCCACTGCGCCCGGACCCGGTTCCGGTCGTTGGTGATCAGGGTGACGACATGCGACATTTTTGTGCAACATTCCTTCAGGTGGTGGGCTATCGGTGAGTTTCCGCGGCCAGGATGGCGGCGGTGCGTTGTTGCAGTTCCTTGGCGCGGGCGTCGACCCGGTTCAGGATGTTCTCCACGCTGGCGATGTCGGTCAGGTCGGCCTGGCGGCGGGCCCACGCCCGCTGCGCGTCGTCCGTTGTGTACACCGGCCGTGAGACCGCGGGTGTGACCGGCGCCGGTGGTTCCGGATCGTCTTCGGTGTCGACGGGTAGGTCGCGGTGCGCCCCGAGGTCCCCATTGAGGAGGTCCTGGGTGTGAAATGATCGAATTGTTTGGCGCACTCTGGTCGCGCTTAATGGCTCTCCTTTCGAACAGACGTGCGGGGCTAGACGAGAAGCCGTGGGCGTCACTGCAGGTCGCTCGGGGTGCCGAGAGAGATCGGCAGGCGACACAGCGCCAATAATTCGATCAAACCGGGCCATTTACGGCGACCAACGACACACTTACGGGCTCACGCCGGCGCCGCGTTCGACCTGCTGCGGTTCCACTCACAGAACCGGAACGTCCGGATCCGGGCCATCGCCGCCCAACTGACCAACCTGCTGTCCAGCAGCCGACCAGCACCAAGGGCATCACCCGGTTCGACCAGCTCCTGGACGAGGTCACCCGCAGCCTGCAAGCGGCCCCGCCCCGAACGGCCGCCAGCGGCGACGACGACCCGGTCCTTGCACGTGACCCTGCCGGGCCGGTGATCCCGCCCGCCCAGATGCCCCAGGTGGCCCCGTCACTCAGCCGGGCGCCGGCCCAAAGTGTCGGCGGGGCAAAGCTCTCACTGCGTCCGGTTCTCCTGACGCGTCTGCGCCTAGCGGGTGCGTCCCCCTGTCCCCGTTGGGCCCTAACTCCGTCGCGGGGAATCCCGCGGGGCGGCGGTGCCCCGATCGGGTTTGGGCCAGAGTATGCGACCGACCGCGAGTGCCCCTAGGAAGCAATACAGCAGGGGGTTCCGGGCTTGCAGCAGCACGATTCCGCCGTAACTGACGTTGACCTGGACGGCGCCTTGGATGTCGCTGTCGTGCGGCGTCCAGGGATCTTCGCTGGAATTGTTGTCGCCTTTGGTTGTCCAGCCGGCTGCGTTGGGGGCGCCGGACCCGCCTATCAGTCGGTGGACCACCTTGTAGCCAGCGCCGGGTTCACCGGCGGGGACGGTGTAGACCACGATTTGACCCACCTGGTACCGCTGCTGGGAACGGGTGATCAACAGATCCCCGCCGTGATAGGCCGGTTCCATCGACCGTCCGGAGACGATGGTGTACCCGGTCAAGCCGCCGAATAGCACCGGCCAGGCCAGTACCGCAACGGCGAGCATGACGGCCCAGAGTGCACCGAACAGCACCCGCCGTACCGTGACCGGCCACCCGGAGACCCTGCCGGCGGGCCATCTCCAGGCGGGCCGGACCGGTGCGGTGCTCATCGGGAATAGCTCTGCAAATTGTCGAACGTGCTTCTGGTATCGGACACCGATATCAGGCCAAGCTCGTTGTTGGCCTCCACAATGATTTTCTCCGCCGCAGTGACGGCGTATGTCAGCAGGACCACGTTGTTGATCGAGGCTTGGTAGGTCCCGTTGATGTAGCTGAACCGAAGGAATCGCGGCGTATTGCCGCCGCCGGTTCCGCTGATGGTCGCCCAGACGGTGACTGTGCCGTCGGCGGCGACCCGTTGGATCCTCAACGAACCGGCCGAGGCGTTGCTGTACACGGCGGCAGTCGACGCCCGGCCACCGGGCTGGGCGTTCAACACCAGACCAAAGGTGCTCGACCCGGAACTGTGGATATCGCCGCCGACCTCTTCGTTCGGGTTTGTTCCGCCGTTGCACAACGGGACCGAGGCGGTGACCAGACCGGTCGACGCCGACACAGCCGTGCCGCTGCCGATGGTGATGGTGCCGCCCAGTACGTGCCAGGCATTACCGCAGGTATCGCTCGTGGTAGCCAGATTGGTCCCGGACGGCTGGTCAAAGGTGGCCAGTACGGCCCCCACCATAAAGTTCTGCCCGAGCAGCGACGCCGTCCGCAATCCCCCCAGAGTGGACGCGAACACATTGTCATGGGGGATGGCCGCAAAACCGACGCACAACCCCAGCACGCACCACAAGATGCGTGGCCCTGGGGATGTCATCATAATGTCCGCGCCCGTCCCGATCAGCCAGTGATGACCAGGGCAGCCTTGGTGATCGATTTGGTGTCCACCGAGGCCGCCAGCGTGACGACCTGGCTCCCGGAGGTGAGGGTTACCACACCGCTGTTCTCCGCCAGTGACACGACGCCGTCGGACAAGGTGAGCTTAAATGCTTTCGTCGCGCAGGGTGTTGCAACACCGGACATGGTGACCGCAGTGGTCTTATACGCATTCGTCACCGGGTCGTAAGTATTGGTGTAGGCCAGCGCCACGCCGTCCGTATCGCAGGATGCCACGACGGTTTGGTCAGCACCAAGATTTGCCGACGTCAACCCGCCCAGCGACGCCGCTGAAGCAGTCATCACCCCGAAAACAGCAAATGCGCCTGCAACCGCCAAGACCTTCTTATTCATGAGTTTCCCCTCGGTCCTCAAGCTCGAGGAGTCATCAACCAATAAACAATTACAAGTGAAGCTATCAGGGAGGGGGGAGACAACCACCCCCGCGACTGCATCGTTTGTTGAGAAACCGCCCTACAAAGGTTCAGCGGAGCGTTTGAGCGCGACCGCTGTTAGCCGTTCGCAGCTGTCTGTCGATAGAAGCTGGCAAACAGACCCCGTTGGGGTTACCCCCGATTCACCCCGAACGGGTCGACAGTCACCACGGCGAATCGTGAAGCTGCACCGACCCGGCTGGTCACTTGGCGGATGACGGGCCGGAGAGTGGCGGCGCCTACCTGTTGACCACCAGCTTCCTGACCACCGTGCTGATCCCACCGCAGGCATTCGAACCCGGCGGTCCCGCGAACGGTCGGGCGTTGGCCTACCTGGCCCACGAACTGCTCGGCGAAGCGTTCGGCACCGCCTACGACATCAGCAGCATCGTCATCCTGTGGTTCGCCGGTGCCTCGGCGATGGCCGGGCTGGTCAACATCGTGCCCCGCTACCTGCCTGCCTACGGGTTGGCCCCGCACTGGGGCCGGGCGATCCGCCCTGTCGTGTTGGTCTACCGCGGTCAGCATCGGCCTCACCATCGCGTTCAAGGCGGACGTCGACGCCCAGGCCGGCGCCTACGCCACCGGCATCCTGGCCATGATGGTGGCCGGCGCCGCCGCGGTCACCATCTCCGCCACCCGCCGGCACCGCCGGGGCTCCGCCATCGGGTTCACCGTGCTGACCCTGGTGCTGCTGTACGCGCTGATCGCGAACATCATCGAAAAACCCGACGGCCTGACCATTTCACTACTGTTCATCGTCGCGATCATCGTCCTCTCCCTGATCTCCCGCGTGGCCCGGACCACCGAACTACGGGTCGATCGCATCGAGTTCGACCAGGCCGCCCGCCAGTTCGTTACCGACTCCCTCACCTTCGACGGCGCGTTGAACCTGATCGCGAACCGGCCCACTCCCGGTGACCACGGCGCTCAGTACGCCGCGAAAGAGGCCGAGCAACGAGAAATGAACCCCGTACCCGGGAGAGCCGACGTCATGTTCCTGGAAATCGACGTCATCGACCCGTCAGACTTCAGCGATGTCCTGCACGTCCGCGGCGTCCAGGTCGACGGGTACCGGGTCCTGCGCGCCGACAGCCCCGCCGCACCCAACGCGATCGCCGCCATCCTGCTCGCTTTACGCGATGCCACCGGGGTCCGCCCGCACGCCCAGTTCGAATGATCCGACGGAAACCCCATCGGGCACCTCCTGCGGTACATACTCCTCGGCCGCGGCGACACCCCACCCGTCGTCGGGGAATCATCCGCGCACACGAACCCAACCCAAGCCGCGGACGCGGCACCCACGTCGGCTAGGGGATCAGGTGATCCTTACCGTCCCACGAGGAACGGGGCGGTCAGGCGGTGAGCCGGCGGAGCACCCCTTGCAGGACACCGGTGGGTTGTTGCTGGGCGGCGAGTCGTTGCTGTTCGCCGGCGAACGCGGAAACCACAATGAGCGCGCCGGTCAGTGCTGGGACCGCCCATTGCAGACCCTGCAGTTGCTTCTGCGCGGCGGCGACACTGTCCGGGGTTGCGACGCTGGGGGTGGTGCCGTCCTCGACGGGGATGTCGGTCTGCCGGGACACCCGGGCGCCGAGTACCCGGGAGTACCCGGTGACCGCCAACGCGGCCACCGTCAACGACGTCTTGATCACCGACATCGACGCCACACCCGGCTGAGTGTCGATGCGGCGTTTGTTGCCCAGTAGTTGCCCGACACTGCCGATCAGGTGCGCCCCGATCGCCGCGGCGTTCACCGGTGTCCAGCGGTCCCACCCCGTGTTGGCGACCGCACCGGCGTCATCGGGGTTCCGGGCCTGCCCGGAGGCCGGGTTCAGCGCGACCGCGTTGGCCAGCGTTCCGCCGAACCAGGCACCCAAACCGAGATCGTGCAGCGAACGGGAAACCGTGTTCAACACCATGAGCACTCCCTAGATTGAGTCACCGTTGACTCGATGGCGGTACCCGGTGGGCGCCGTGCGCAATCACCGCAGCCGGGGCCGCTCGCGCGGCTTAGATGACGCCCCGGTCCTGGGCGGTTCTGGTTGATTGGTCCTCTATCCGTTGCCACGTGCCCGGGGAGTAATGCGATGCCCGCCCGTCGGCCCAATGGATGGTCAGGACACCGGTGACCGGGTTGATGGTGTAGCTGCTGTCGTCGTCGAATTCCTGACCTTGCAGATTCCCGGCCCACACCTGGAACGTCGTCACCACCCCATTGTCGACCACCGGCAGATCGACCGCGAAGGTGTGCGCGGTGAATCGACCGCTGTGACACGCCCCCACCCTTGCGGCGACGAACCGTTCGCTCACCGGAAACCGGAGCAGGGCGACGCAAGCCACTGGAACACCGCGCCCACCTGATGTTCAGGTCGCCGGTGCACCATGGCTGGTGATCAGCGGGGGCGGCGTCGTAACCGCACCGCGTGGGCCCCGCCGACCGCCGCTACGGTGCCGACTCCCGCGATGCAGAAAACGACGCCCACCAGCAGGGTCTGCTCCGTCAGCACCAGGCCGGTCACCAGGGACAGGACGCCGACCATCGCGCACAACAGGGCGACCAGCAAATGATCCTGCCGGGCGTCGCCGGGGGCAATGCTGGCCGCGTCACGAGGATCGTCCTGCAGCAAGGCCCGCTCGATCGCGTCAAGTGTGCGTTGCTCGCCTTCCGACAGCGCCATAACCTCCCCCAACCCAAGGGGTGTCACTGCATGACCGCTCAATGATGATCGGTCCGCTCGACAGATGCAAAAACCGGTCCTCCGCATCGAGAAGTCGCGGATCGGTGGTGGCGCCCGGGCCAGGCCCAAGGGGTACGCGCCGGGTCGGGGTGCGGCACCGGAGCCGGCGCCGCAGATTCGAAAAGCGATTAGCGCCCCCGCGTCCTCGAAGATGAGTGCGGCAGTCACCCACCGCGTCCCCGGCTGCCAAGAAGTACCTCTTCGTGCCGCCGCTGCGGATGCTGCGTGCGGTTCGCGGCGGGATGGCCGGAAGCCTTCGCTGGCGCCTTGGTTGCTTCCGCAGTGCGCGGTCCTGCGCAGTGTTGGGACAATGCGAAGCGTGCCGAAAATGCACCGTGAAGTTGAGAAGTAGTTGCGTCGATTCGTGGTGTCCGGCGTCGTCGCCTCGGCGGCGTGGGGTTCAGCGCGCCATCGCCCCGGGTTGGCGAACGAGCAGCACCGTCTTGCCGATAATGTCCCGCTGTTCGATCGCCGTGAACGCGGCTTGCGCGTCGGCGAGGTCGTGCTCGACGGTGGTGGGCGGGGGCATCCCGTCGGCCAGCAGAATTGCCAAATCGTCCCCGGTGGATCGGAAGAGCTCGGGGTACGTGGCTATCAGACCGCCCCAGTTGACTCCTCGGACATCGCAGTTACGCAGCAGCAACCGGTTCGCTGGGGCCGACGGGATGCGGCCGGAGACGTAGCCGAGGGTGAGTAGCCGGCCCTCCCGGGCAAGCGCCCGCAGTGACGCGTCGAACACATCTCCGCCGATCGGGTCGACGATGATGTCCGCGCCGCCGTCAGCCCGTATCTGGTCTAGCCATTCATCCGGCCCGTACACCTGGTGCGCGCCGGCCGCGGTCGCCGCCGCCCGACGCTGCGGCGTGCTGGCCACCGCGGTGACCCGGGCGCCGAGCGCGACGGCGATGCGTACCGCCGCCGAACCGAGACCGCCGGCCGCACCGTGCACCAGCACCGACTCGCCGGGTCGTACCCCGGCGCGGCGAACCAGGGCGACATGCGCGGTGTGATCGTTGACCACCAGCGCCGCACCCTGTGCGGCGCTCACTGAATCAGGTAGTGGAGCGACCAAGCGCTCCTGCGCCCAAACTATTTCGGCGCAACCGCCGTCCGGCACTGAGGCGTAGACCCGCTGCCCGACGGCGAACCCGGACCCCGGCGGTGCCGATTCCACGACCCCCGCTACCTCCATACCTGGGATGTACGGCGGCTCCTGCCGCACCTGGTACTTCCCACGGGCAACGAGGGTGTCGACGAATCCAATACCGGCGGCGTCCACGGCGATCCGCACCGCGGTCTGGTCGGGCCGCGGTGGGATTGGGGTCTGGTCGACCCACAATCCGGGTGGGCCCATCAGGTCGTGGACGCGGAGCGCGCGCATCGTCGCGGTCATGTCAGGCGAACGCGGCCAGGCCGGTGACGTCCCGGCCGACGATCAGGGATGGGTGCTGTCGGTGCCCTCGTAGGTGTGCACGATCTCCATGTCGGTCATGTGCCAGGCGACGTGGTATTCGAGCAGTAATCCGTTGCCGCTCAAAATGTCCCGTGCCTCCATGCAGATCGAGCGGGTCCGCTGAGCGGTGTACATCTTCGCCAGCGAGGCCATCAGACCGGTCAGCTTTCCCTGCTCCTGCAGTGGTGCCATCCGGATACACAGCATCTGAATGGTGGTCACCTCGGCGAGCATGTTGGCCAACTTGTTCTGCACCAACTGGCATCACCATCTGCACGGACCTGTCCGCCCACTCCAACCGCAAGGCCTTATCAGCTCATCCACGGTGCACCCCCAAAAGGGTTGTACCGTTCCGGCAGACTGATAGTAATGACCCGACCGGACAATCGATCTCGTACCGGATGTCCTCGAACGTCTGCGACATGCTCGCGTCTCCACTTCGTTGCGCCCGATCAACCTTAATTGTTAAATGATCCTTCGTTTCAGCCGCCGGAATACCGTTCGGGCGTTGTCGGTGTGGTGTCGGGTGGGTCGGGCGGGAGGTGGGTCGCCGATGATGGGGCGGGGTTTGGCTGCTGCCAGCTTGCGGATGGCGTCGGGGACCGCGGTGCCGTCCCGGTCGGCGCGTTCGATCCAGAGTCGGGCGGCGTTGACCTGCGCGGAGGTGACCTGGATGGTTTTTCCCACGACCCGGACCTCCTAGTCGGTGATGCCGTTGTTCAGCTCGAAATCATCGTCCGGGTGGTACCCGCTCAAAGCATTCTGGACCTCCGTGTCGACGACGTCATCCACCAGGGCTGCCACGAAAGCGGTCACCGTCGCGACGAACGTGGTGTCGGCGGGTTGCACCAAGCTGCCCTTCTGCAGCGCGTTGAGGGTGTTCTGGCCGATCGTGGCAGCTCTGGGGTTGGTGGAGGCGGCCTGTTCCAGACCCCAGCGGACCATCCGCATCGTTTCTTCCCGTTGCCGCCAGACCTGCAATTTCGCGTCCGCGGTCCTGGCCTCCCGCACGGCCGCGGCGGATGCCTCAGCGGCCTTGTCCGACGCCGCCGCGGACGCCAACGCCGCCTGGGCCGCCTTCCGCGCCTCCTCGACGGTTTCCCTGCCCGTGCGGCGCTGCAGCACCCCGCTGTAAACGACCCCGGTCAGGGCGATCACCGCAACGGCGACCGTAATGACCAGCCCCACACCACTACCGGCAGTCGACGGGTCCAGGGTCGGGACAACGGCCAGCGGCGTGGTCGCCGGACCGACCACCGCGGCGGCGCAGGCATGAGTTCCTATGCATGACTGATCCCACCAGGAGACGTTTCCGAATCCCACCGGGAACGACGAAACGACAAGACCACCGTGAATCGCGGTCATGACCAAGGGTAACCGTGTCAGCGCGGACTGTTCAGCCGCGACGCCAACGGCCATACAGGACCACCGAACATCGCGCCCAGGACCAGCCGTGATCCGGACCCGTTGATGTCGATGAGTGCTTTGCAAGCAGTCCCGCGGCCACGCCCGTAACGCGGCGTCGCGTTGCTTGGTCCGGTTCTGCCCGGTCACCCGGCACGCGAGCCGCTCACTCACGCCCGTGGCTTTCATGAGGTGGTTGACGGCTGCCCGGCGGCGTTCCGAGCTCAGAAGTTCCAGTGATGATTGTCCTGGTGCTGGTCGAGAGCGGGCGGGGGGCGCGGAGTTTGCCGGTTGCGGTGACGTCGGCGGCGATGTCACCCAGTTTGCGGTTCAGAGGTTGTTTGGCGGTGCGGAAGGCTTCAAATTACGAGGTGCGACCGGCCGGGGTCAGTTCGCCCTGCATGGAGCGTCAACAGCCAGTTAAGTACGTCTGACGTCAGCTCCTTTTCGAAGCGGCGGTCTCCGTGGCCCGCACCTGTCAGCAGGCGAAGGTCAACGTCGGCACCGTGCTCACGGAGCGCAGCGCCGAGAATCAAGGTTTGCTGGTAGGGAATAAGACGGTCGTTGGTTCCGGCGGCGAGGAAAAAAGGGGGCAGTTGTGGAGCTGATCGGATGTAGGTGATGGGGTTCGCTTGTTGGGCGAGTTCACGCATCTGCTGAATTGGGCCACCCAAGAACAGGGATTCCGGTGATTGCGGTTCGTCGTGGACCTGGACATCGGGTCCTTGGCCGTCAGGTGGGCCTTCAATGAACTGTGTATCCATGAGCAGGAAATCGGACGGGCCGTACCAGTCGATGACGGCCTGGACACCGGAGTCATCGGAGGGCTCGTCGAAGACGGTGACTTGGCCGGTGGTTACCCCGAGCATGGCGGAGAGGTAGCCGCCTGCGGATCGTCCCCAGGCCGCGAAGAACGCCGGGTCAAGGTTCCATTCCGCGCTGTGGGAACGGAGGTATCCGACTGCCTGCTTCACATCGCGCACGGCGGCCGGGAATTGGGCTTCGCCGGACAATCTGTACTCGACTGAGGCGACTGCCCACCCGCGGTCGAGTAGTTCGGTCAAGGCGTTGAGTTCCGACATGCGGTTGCCAAACGCGAACGCACCGCCATGAATAGCGACGACCACGGGGCGGGGTGCTTCAGCGCCAATAACCGGAATATAGAGGTCGAGTACTTGGTTGGCGGATTCGTCGGCGTAGGCGATGGTTGCATGTGGGGTTACACGCGTTTTGTTCCTCATTCGCTGGTATCGTTCCCTTCAACCTTTATGTGAGGCAAACGCACAGGCGATGCACTGCTTACCTCATGGCACTGGATGCTGTGTCAGTGCTTTGTGCGCTGTCTTGCTGACTGATCGAAGTCGAACCGAGCAGGCTTTCGACCAGTTGGTCCAGATGGTTGTCGATCTGGTGGGCCGGTGCGACGCTGGTGACCAATCCCCAACTGGCAGCTGTAGGGGCATCGAGGCACCGCAGCGTCCGCATGAGGTAGTTGGCCCGTGCCGGACCGATGATCTGGGTGAGACGTCGCGTGCCCGCCCAACCTGGGATAGCGCCCAACCCTACCTGCGACGGACCGATGCGGGCGCGGTCGGTCGCCACCCGGAAGTCACAGGACAATGCCAATTCCGCGCCGCCCCCGATTGATAGTCCATCGACAACCGCGATGGTGGGCTGGGTGAGCTGAGTGATTCGGTCAAAGACCCGGTGACCAACTGGGGTCCACGGCCGCCATGTCTCATCGAGCGGTGCCTGCCTTGACCGGGCGGGGAGTGTGCTGTTAGGAAGGCGCCCTACGCTCGCTGTTCGTAGAATGATCACCCGCACTCCGCTGCCCGCTACTTCGTCGAGCCGTACCTCCAATTCGGTGAGCAGTTCCGGCTGCAGGGAATGGTGCTTCACGCCGCGGTCAAGGATGATAGTGCCCACCCATCCGTGCGGGTCGACACTGACGCTGACACTGTCATCATTCTGTTGGCTCAAGAGGTGCTCCTTGATTGCGGTGTGTACTCGCCGGACCATTCCCCGTTGCTCGTGGAAGTTCCATCCATGCTGATTTTTCTTATTTCAGTTGGGTTGTGAACCGCGCGATTGTGGTGGCCCACACCGACCGGTTGTCCGCGCACTTGCTGCAACGCCGCCATCACCGCCGGGCCTTGGCGGCCGAGCGGTGGCGGCGGGTTGTTCAGCGGTCATTTGTTCCTCCCCCGGTTTTGCACGGGGGCTCACCTTGAGTGGTGGCACGCTGGTGGGCCGCGGGCTCGCCGCAGCTCGTCAGCGGATCAGGCGTAGGCCTTGAGTGCGGCTCGTCCGATCATGAGGTTGTGGATTTCGCTGGTGCCGTCGAAGATCTGGAAGGCTTTGCTGTCGCGGAACAGCCGTTGGACTCGGCTGTCGTGGTGGACGCCGAGGGCACCGAAGATTTGCACGGCTTCGACGCTGTGCCGCTGGGCGGCGTCGGTGCTGAATATCTTTGCCTTGGACAGCAGGATCGGGTCGCCTCCGTTGCCGAGGGCGAAGCTGTCACCCGCGGCGAGGGTGAGCAGTCGGGCCGCTTCGTAGTCGGTGGCCATGGTGCCGATCTTGTGTTGAATGATCTGGACGTTGCTCAGCGGTTGGCCGAACGCGGTTCGGGTGTTGGCTCGTACGCATGATTCCCGGATTGCTGCCTTGATGACGCCGCAGCCGTAGCTGGCGGCGTCGACCCGGGCCAGGTTGATGCCTTCCAACATGCCCTTGAAGCCGGCCACCTTCAGGGCTGACCCGGCAGGCACCTTGACATTATTGAAGGTCAGTTCACCCAGCGGCATACCCCGGATGCTCATGAGGTCGAGGGGGGCGCTGCGGGTGATCCCCTCGGATTCCAGATCAATGACGAGTGCGACGGTTTCGGCGTCGCGGCCATCATGGTCCAGTTTGGCGAGCACCACGTTGAAGGCGGCGTACGGGGCCATCCCGATCCACTTTTTGCCACCGTTGAGGATCCACCCGTCCCCGTCGCGGGTTGCCACGGTGGTGATGGCCCGGATATCGGTGCCGGCGTCGGGTTCGGTCACTCCGAAGGACCCGTAAAGGTCACCGCTGAGCAGTGGTTCCAGGTACCGGTCGGCGATCTCGCGTTCGGCGTACCTTTTGAGCAGGTACGCCTGCAATCGCAGCGCTCCCAACGCGACGACCGACGCCGGGAACGCGGCGGCGACGAGTTCGGTTGTCTCGTGGACCAAGCGCATTCGGTGGAGTTCCAGGTTGCGGTCCTCATCGAACATCAGCTCAAGCAGACCCAGGTCAGCGAACTGCTTGATCACTTCCGGGAAGAACTTGCCGTCATCACTCTGGTCGCCTCTGGCCAGAAGAATGGTATCGCAGTACTTTTCGACGTCCTTGAGATAGTTAGCTTCGTCGGTTTCAAAGTCACGGCGTGGCACGGGAACTCCGATCTAGATCATGAACGGTGGGCTGCGACAGGATTGGCCCGTCGGCTTATGCGTTGGTGACAGGTGGTTTGGATGTGAGGATTGCTGGCGCTTAGGCGACGCGCTCCCGGCCGCGGATGAGGTCGACGGCCTTTTCGGCGATCATCACCGTCGGGGCCTGGGTGTTCGAGCTGACGATGGACGGCATGATGGAGGCGTCAACGACGCGGAGGCCTTCCATGCCGTGCACCCGAAGGTCGGCGTCCACCACGGACTGGTCGGTGGTGCCCATCGCGCACGACCCAACAGGGTGGTACGAGGTGCGGCCGTAGGCCTTGACGAACTTGATGTAGTCGTCCTTGGTCCGCAGGTCGCTTTGACCGGCCAGGTGTTCGGCCTTGACGTGCTTGGTCATTGACTGCTGGGCCATGATCTCCCGGCACTGCTTGACCGCGATGGCGCTGATTTCCACGTCGTAGTCGTCGGCCAGGAAGTTGGGGTCGATGATGGGCTGCACCGTGGGATCGGTGGAAGCTGCCTTGACTGTGCCGCGGCTCAACGGGCGCACCATGTATGTGTTGAGGGTGGCGCCGTAACCGGGGCGGACGGCTTCGATCCCGGCCTCGACACCGGCGGCGGGCAGGAAGTGGAATTGCAGGTCCGGCTCCGCCACGTCCGAGGAGGAGCGGGTGAAGGCACCTGCCTCTACCACCGTGGACGTCAAAGGCCCGGACCGGAACGCCAGGTACTGCAGACCGGCCAGCGCGGTCGCCGGCCGCACCTTCTCCAACCGGTCCATGCTCTGGTACTTGTGCAGCTCGTACACGATGTCCAAATCGCAATGGTCGTGCAGGTTCTTGCCCACGCCGACCAGCGAGTGCTTGACGTCGATTCCCAGCGGTGTCAGGTCAGCGGGATCACCGATCCCGGACAGCTGAAGAACCTTGGGTGAGACGAAGGCACCGGCCGACAGAAGCACTTCCCGGTTTGCCCGGAATTGTTCTGTGGCACCGCGGTGCAGGGTCTCCACTCCTACCGCACGCTTGCCTTTGAGCAGGATCCGGCTGACCAGGTGACCGGTCAGCACCGTAAGGTTCGGCCGTTTGCGGGCGGGGTTGAGGTACCCGATCGCCGTGCTGCAGCGCCGGCCGTCCTTGGTGGTGGTCTGGTAATAGCCGGTGCCGTACTGGGTTTCGCCGTTGAAATCGCTGTTGTACGGGAGCCCCCACTCCTGGCCGGACCGGACGAAAGCCTCCGACAGCGGGTGCGGGTCGGCGATGTCGGAGATGCCCATCGGGCCGCCGACCCCGTGGTACGGCGCGGACAGCCGGGAGTTGTCCTCGGAGATCAGGTAGTACTTCTGAATGTCGGCGAACGACCAACCCTTCGCGCCGTAGGCCTGTTCCCAGTTGTCGTAGTCCGACGGTGTCCCGCGGGTGAAGACCTGCGCGTTGATGGAGCCGCCGCCGCCGATGACCTTCCCCTGGGGCAGCGGGATGACTCTGTTGCCGCAGGATCGTTGCGGGGCGCTGGTGAAGCCCCATTGGTAGGGCCCCGTCGTGAGCTTCGCGAAGCCGGCGGGCACGTGGATGAACGGGTGGAAGTCGCTGCGGCCGGCCTCGATCAGCAGGACACGGATTGTCGGGTCTTCGGTGAGACGGCCGGCCAGGACGCAGCCGGCGGTGCCGCCGCCGACGATGACGTAGTCGTACGAAGTGTTCTTGGACATGGGCTTTCCCCTTCTGGGGTGGAGGTGCGGACGGGGGTCGGGTTTCGGTCTGGGATCAACCGGGTGTTGGGGCATCCGGTTCGATCAGTCCGGCTGCCCGGCAGTCGCGCCAGAACTCGCCGGGGATGGGTGTTTCCAGCCAGGTGAGGTTTTGGGCCTGTTGGTCGGTGGTGCGCGCCCCGAGGATGACCTGTTTGATCACCGGGTGGGCGATCGTGAATTGAATCGCGGCGGCGGGTAGCGGCACTCCGTGCTGCCGGCAGATCGCGTCCAGCCGGCCGGTCCGCTCGAGGATTTCCGGGGGTGCTGGGGCGTAGTTGAACTTCGCGGACGGGGTGGGGCCGGTGGCCAAAATCCCGGAGTTGAACACTCCGCCCAGCAGCACCGAGACGTTGTTCTCGGCGCACAGCGGGAGCAGGTCGTTCACCGGATCTTGTTCGAGCAGGGTGTAGCGCCCGGCCAGCAACAAGACATCGACATCCACGCGTTTGACCACATCGACGCAGACGTCGGCCTCGTTCACACCGGCGCCGATGGCTCGGACCACACCTTCGTCGCGCAAGCGGATCAAGGCCGGGAAGGCGCCGGCTATGGCCTCCTCGAACCGCTGCGGTTGATTCTCGCCGTGGGTGTAGCGGTCGATGTCGTGGACGAACAGCATGTCGAACCGGTCCTGGCACATGCGTTGCAGGCTGTCTTCAACCTGCCGGAGCACCGCGTCGTAGGAATAGTCGAACTCCGCACGGAACGGTGGAACGTCAACCCAGACCCCGGAATCGAACGACCCCCGTGGGGCGGGCACCAGGGTGCGCCCCACCTTGGTGGACAGCACGTATTCGTTGCGGTCGTGTTCGAGCAGGGCGTGACCCAGTCGGTGCTCGGATAACCCGTGCCCGTACATCGGTGCGGTGTCAAAGGCACGGATCCCGGCGTCCCAGGCGGCGTCGATCTGTGCCTGGGCGTCGACCGCTGAGACCGCCCGGAAAATGTTGCCGATCGGTGCGCCGCCGTAGCCGACGACGGTGAGGTCGATATTGCCCCGGGGAATGGTGCGTATCTCCATGGGAACTCCATTGTTCGAGGTGCACGGATGGGTGTATCGAATCAGGTCCCTGGCTGCACCAGGATCTTGATGTGCTGTTCCTTGTTGTCGATGAGTTCGGCAAAACCCCGGTCGACGACGTCGGTCAGTTGAATCCGGGCGGTGATCATGGCGCTCGGGTCGATGCGGTTGTCCGCGAGCGCGGCGATCACCGCGGGGTAGTCGCCGCCGGCGTAACACAGCCCGGACCGCAGGTTCCGCTCCCCACCGAGCAGCAGGCTCATGTCGATCGGTGCACTGGTTTCCCAGATGGCCACGTTGTAGGCGGTCCCGGTGGGCCGAACAGCGGCCAGGGCGGTGTTGATCGTGGCCGCCAGCCCGGAGGCATCGAAGCTGACGTGCGGGCCGACACCGTTCACAGCGGCGCGGCTGAGCTGCACAACGTCATCGGTTCTCGGGTCGTACACGGCGTCCGCGCCGAACGCCTCGGCCATCGCCTTGCGGGCGGTTGACGGCTCGGACACCCCGATCCAGCTGGCTCCGGCGGCCTTCAGGCAGAGCAGCAAGGCCAGGCCGATAGGTCCCCCGCCGATCACCAACGCTGACTCACCGGGGCGGAACCCGGACTGCACCATCGCGTGCCAGGCCACGGCCAGTGGTTCGACCAGTGCCCCGACTTCGGTGGAAAGCCCCGGCGGCAACACATGCGCGTTGCGGCGGTCCACGGCGCAGTACTCGGCCAGGCCGCCACCCCAGCCGGCCAGCCCGTACACACCGCCGCGCTCACAGATGTTGTAGTTACCTGCCCGGCACTGAGCGCACGTATCGCAACGCAGCAGGGGCTCTACCGCCACCCGGTCGCCGACCGCGATATCCGTGACCTCGGAACCTATCTCGGCCACGGTGCCGGCGAACTCGTGCCCCATGACAACGGGGGGAACATCCCCGGTCAGGGGGTGCGGGCGGTCCGCGGACGGGATGAAGATCGGTCCGGCCTGGAACTCATGCAGATCGGTGCCGCAAATGCCACACCAGTCAACCTTGATCAACACCTGCCCAGCACCCGGCCGGGGTTGCGAGACTTCATCGACCCGAAGATCTTTCGGTCCATGGAAACGCAGTGCTTTCATCAGGTCTCCTTCTGCTGCAGGCTGCCGGAGTGGGCCACCTGGGGTTCGATTCGGTTGTCTGTGTCTGCTCGTTCGTCCTGGGCCAACAGGGTTCCGGTGCGGTACAGCAGCGGCGCCGCGCTCCGCATCGCCTCGGCCGGGTCGGGCTGCAGATCCAGCAGTTGGTAGTGGCGGTGGACACCGAGCTGCGCCAGTCGCGTTGCGGTGGCGGTCACCCGACCTGCGACGAGAACGACCGGTATTCCGGCGCGGGCGGAGCGGGAAATGACACCCATCGGTGCCTTACCGGCTTCGGATTGGTCGTCCCAGGATCCTTCCCCGGTAACGACAAGCCCCACTTCATTCAGCTTTTGGTCCAGTCCGATGGCGTCCATGACGAAGTCAGCGCCGCTGATCACGTCGGCACCCAGGGCGGTGACCAGGGCCGCCGCGGTGCCACCCGCAGCGCCGGCACCTGGAACGGACGTGGCATCGATACCGGTGACGTCATGCAGCAGGGCCGCCCAGGCGTGAAGGGCGCGGTCCAGAATGTCTACGTCTGCGGGCGTGAGGCCCTTCTGTGGTCCGAACAGGTGGGCCGCGCCGGTGGGCCCGGTCAGCGGGCTGGTGACATCGGTGGCGACGGAG
The DNA here is from genome assembly GCF_052976845.2 of Nakamurella sp. GG22. NCBI lineage: Bacteria > Bacillati > Actinomycetota > Actinomycetes > Nakamurellales > Nakamurellaceae > Nakamurella > Nakamurella sp. GG22. The sequence continues at coordinate 133,030 of NZ_JBRIIO020000003.1, forward strand.
AACCGCACCTGCCGTAGTCGTGGATCCAGCGTGGACAGGTCGAGCGTGTGCGCGGCGAGCAGGCCCCTGGCGTTCGGGGTGCAGGGGGCGCCGGAGATGTCGAGCACCCGTGCCCCGAGCCCGAGGAGCAGACCCACCCCGCCGTCGGTGGACGCGCTGCCGCCCAGGGCTATCACCACGTGCCGGGCCCCGGCCTCGACGGCGGCCAGCGCAACGGTGCCGACGCCCAGGGTGCCGCTGCCCCAGGGTTCCAGCCTGCCTCCCGGCAGTGCGGCCAGACCTGACACGGACGCGAGTTCCACCACGGCCACCTCGTCCCGGTGGACCAATGCGGCGGTGGTGGGATCACCGAGCGGGCCGTGCCCGGGAACCCGGACACGATCGAACCCGGCCGAGGCCAAGGCGTCGAGCGTGCCGTCGCCACCATCGGCGACCGGGCATGGGACGGCTTGTTGCCCGGCGGCGGTGATCCCGTCCGCGACGGCCCGGCAGGCGGCGGCCGCGTCGATGGAGCCCTTGAACTTGTCAAGGGCCACCAGTACCGCCGCCGGGCGGGTCATGCGACCACCGTGGTCCGTCGACGGTCCACGGTCGCCGCGATCGCGAAGATCACGATCAGGCCGTAGAGAATCGGTTGGATCGCCGAGTCGACCCCGGCGATGTCCAACCCGACCCGCAGCACGGAGATCACCAGGGCGCCGAGCAGGGTGCGTCCGACCCCGCCGACGCCGCCGGAGATCGCCGTACCACCAATGATGACCGCGGCAATGGCCGGCAGCAGCAGCGAAGTGGAAGTGGACGCACCGGCGGACTGCAGCTGAGCGATCTGGAAGACGGCGGCCAACGCGGCGAACAGGCCGCTACCGACGAACACCAGGATGACGATCAGCTGGGTCCGGATCCCGCTGTACGCGGCCGCTCGTTCGTTCAGTCCGACGGCCCTGATCTGCCGGCCCGCCGGCAACCCGCGCAACGCCAACATCAACACCACGGTGATCACCGCGACCACCACGAACGAGATGGGGATGCCGTACCGCCTGGTGAAGATCCATTCCACGGACTGGTACCCCTTGGTCACCAGCACGGTGTTGGCCTGCGCCATCAACAGGGAGACCCCGGACCACACACCGAGTGCACCCAAGGTGATGATGAACGAGGGCACCTGCGCCTTGACGTGGATCCATCCGACCAGGCCACCGGCGAGGGCACCGCCGATCAGGACCACTGGGACAGACGCCACACCCAGGGTGCCCAGGGTCTTGGCCATGAGCACCCCGCACAGACTGGCCAGGGCAGCGTTGGACAGGTCGATCCGCCCGGTCAACACGACCAGGCACTGACCGATCGCCAGCAGCGCCAGCGGAGTTGACTGCTCCAGCAACGAAGCGATGCTGCGGGGAGTGAAGAATCCGCGGTCGATGAACCCGATCACGGCCACCAGCACCACCAGCACCACCAGCGGTGCGAACCCGGCGTCCTGCAACTTGCGGAACAGACTGGATTCGGCCCTGTCGCCGGACTTCTTGTCGGGCGCGGCCGTTGCGGTCGCGGAACCCCGAGTTTCTGGACTTGACACCTCGATCACACCATCCTTGCCAGTACATCGGTTTTGTCCGGTCGATCGGTCGGCGTCGAGGCAAATTCACCCGTGATCCGGCCGTCTTTCATCGTGATGACCCGGTGACTCATCGAGATGCCCTCGTCGAGGGTGTCCGCGATCAGCAGCACCGACAGGCCCTTGGCCGCCAGCTCCCGGATCAGCTTGTACACGTCCGCCTTGGCGCCGATGTCCAGGCCACGGGTCGGGGTGTCCAGGATCAGCAACCGCAGATCGGGGTCCAGCAGCCACTTGGCGAGGACAATTTTCTGCTGATTGCCACCCGACAGGGTGCGCATCAACGTCCCCGACGATGGCGTCTTGACCCGCAGCCGGTCCAACCACTCGCGGACCGTTTTGCGTTCCTTGGCCGGGTCGATGAACGGCCCCCGGGACACCTGATCCGGGTGCGCAAGGGTCAGGTTGTCGTTCACGCTCATGCCCAGGACGGCGCCGTCGATCTTGCGTTCGGACGGGATGTAACCAATGCCGTCCCGCACCGCCTGGGTCGGGGTGCGAAAATTCAACGGCTCCCCGTCCAGGGTCACGGTGCCCGACCGAACCGGTACGGCACCGAACAGGGCGCGACCGATGTACTCGCGACCGCTTTCCTGCACCCCCATCAGGGCGACCACCTCACCGCGGGCAACGGTCAGCGACACCTCGTGAAAGTGATCCCCCGACAGATGCGAGATCTCCAGCCGGGGCGCGCTTTCGGCTTCGACCTGACCTTCCTCGTGATAGAAGCCTTCGTGCCGTTCCTCACCCACCATCAACTCGTACAGCTCGTGTTCGGCGACGGTCTTCGGGTCCCGGACGGCGACCACTTCACCGTCGCGCATGATGTAAACCCGGTCGCAGACGGCGAGCACCTCGTTCATCCGGTGCGAGACGAACACGATGCTGGCCCGTTCCCGCAGTTCCCGGACGATCTGGAACAGCTTCTCGATCTCGGCATGCTCGAGCACCGAGGTCGGTTCGTCGAGCAGGATGACAGGTTCGTGATGAGTCCGTTCGCCGGTGGCCAGGGCCTTGGCCACCTCGACCATCTGCCGCTGCGCGAAGGGCAACGACTCGGTGGTCACGGCAGCGTCCAGCCCGGTCCCGACCTGGTCCAGGTACCTCTGGGCCCGTTTGCGCAACTCCGACCACCGGTACACGCCGCCGCGGACGGTGGCGCCCTCATTGCCCAGCAGGACGTTCTCGCCGACGGTGACGTTGGGCAGCAGGGACTGCTCCTGGTACACCATCGCCACGCCCTCACGGACGGCGTCGCCGACACCACCGAAAGACACCGGTTGATCACGCAAAATCACACTGCCGGTGTCCGGGCGTTGCACGCCGGACAGGATTTTCAGCAGCGTCGATTTTCCGGCGCCGTTCTCCCCGATCAGACCCACCACCTCACGGGGATGAATTTCGATCGAGACATCCTTCAATGCCTTGACTCCGGGGAAACTCTTGCTGACGTTGCTGACCCCGTAGACGATATTGGGAGTACTCATTTCACCACCCGCAGACGTGCACGCAGCCGCCACATGGTGACGACGGCGGCGATGACAACAATGGCGCCGAGAACGGCCTGCTGAATGAACGAGCTGACCCCGGCCAGGACCATCCCGTTGGCCAGGGCGGCCATCACAATGACGCCGACGACCGAGTGCAGCACACCGCCCCGTCCGCCGGTGAGGACGGTGCCGCCGATGACGACACCCGCGATGGTGATGAACAGTTGACCGGTGCCGATTCCGACGTCACCGACGCCGGTGCGGGCGGTGGCCATGGCACCGGCCAGGCCGGCGCACAGTCCGGACAGGATGAACCCGTAGACCCGGATCCGGCGCACCGGGACGCCCGACAAGCGGGCGATGTCCTCACCGCCGCCGACCACCATCGCGTACCGGCCGAACCGGGAGTAACGCTGAAGCCACATCCCGATCAGCACAACGACAATCGCCGTCCACACCAGCACCGGCAGCCCGAGGAACCGGTCCACTGCGAAACTGAGGAAACCGGCGTCCTGGATGCGGGGAGGTTTCCCGGCAAACAAGAGCTGGGCGATGCCCAGCCCGATCTGCCAGGTGCCGATGGTCACGATGAACGAGGGCACGCGCAAGAACGCCACCGACAAGCCGGACAGCGTGCCAAGGGCGGCGCCCATCGCCATCGCCGCGACCACGGCCCACAGGCCCAGTTCACTGTCGGTGCGATCGTTGAGAATCAGCACCGCCGTGACCATGCCGGAGGCGCCCAGGACGCCCTCCAGGGACAGGTCGATGCCGCCCATCAGCACCACGAAGGTCAGACCGACGGCGAGCACGGCCGGCACCGCGCTTTGGATCGCCAGGGTCGAAAGGTTGCCGAGCGAGAGGAAACTGGGATTCACCGCCAGCATCACCAGTGCGATCAGCACCAGCACGGCCAGCGCGGGAACCGGGACCCGCTCCGAATGCAGAACCTCCCGCAGCCGGCCCGTTTTGGCCTGCTGCTGCGACGGTTTCGTCGCCGAAGCTGTCGGGCTCACAGCTGGATCTGCTCTCCGGCTGCGCCGAAGACGTCCTTGAAGTCCAGCTTCGAGGTGTCGGCGGGGTCCCCGGCCGAGGCCACTGTGTCGGCGGTGACGGCGGGAAGCGGCTTGAGGTAGAAGGCGCGGTGGTTCGCGGGCTCGGTCGCGGGGTCGATCTGGCCGGTGGCCGCGGCGAACCCGATGTTCAACCCGTACGCGCCCTGCTGGACCGCGGTGGACTGGGTGGTGGCCACATACCCGCTGTCCGGATCGGCGACCGCGTCCAGTGCCTCCTTGAGCCCGTCGATGCCGCTGACCTTGATCTTGCCGGTCTTGCCGGCTCCCTTGACCGCAGCCAGGGCGCCCAGCCCCATGGAGTCACTGGCCGCCCAGATCCCAGTGATCTGGTCGCCGTACTTGGTCAGCAGCGACTGGGTGACATCCTGGCCCTTGGTGCGGTCCCACCCGGCGGTCTGATCCTCCAGCAGCTTGATGTTCGGGTACTCCGCCAGTGCCTTCTGCAGGCCCTCGAACCGCTCCTGGGCCGGGGCGTTGTCCAGGATGCCCTGCAGTGCAACGATCGATCCGGTGCCGCCCATTGCCTCGAACAGCGCCTTGGCGGTGTCGTAGCCCTGTGGGACCCCGTCGACGGACATGTGGGCCACCCAGTGCGGGTCGTCCGCGGTGGGCATCAGTCCTTCCGGGGTGTTCCACTGGGTGACCAGCCAGGCCCCGGCGTTGTCGACCTCCTTGACGATCGAGGGCACGATGGATGCCTCGTTGGCGTCGACGTTGAGCACCACGCACTCGCCGCCGTTGGCCAGAATCGATTTGATCTGGCTCAGCTGCTTGCTCGAGTCGCCGTCACTGGCGATCCACTGGTACTTGTCGGTGAGCCCCTTCTCGGCGGCGAATGCCTTGGCGCCGGCGTCGACGCTGACGTAGTACTCGTTCTCCAATCCCCGGCCTGACTGCACCAGGGTGACGTCCTCGGGCTTGCAGGTGCCCTTCTCCTCAGAACCGCCACCGGACGACGAGGATCCACTGTCGGCGCACGCGGTCAGGGAGGCGAGGACGAGTGCGGTGGCGGCGATGCCGGTCACCATCTTGCGGCCGGAACCGAACCGCGGGGAGGCAGTGCACTTCATTGTGAGACCTTTCCTGTTGGGTGGTGACGACGGCCGGCGGCCCTCGTTCATGAAGTTGATGGGTGTTCTGTCGCGGCGAACGTCCGCGGATCCGGACCGCTGCGGGCCTGGATGTCCAGGTCGGTGATCTCCTGCAACTGACCCTCGGTCAGTGCGAAGGAGAACAGGTCGAGGTTTTCCCTCATCCGTTGCGGTGACGTTGTTTTGGGGACCACCGTGACGCCACGCTGCAGGTGCCACCGCAGAATCACCTGACCCGGTGTGCGGTCGTGTTCGGCCGCGATCCGGGTGATGACCGGGTCGGTGAGAACCGCGCCGCCCCTTGCCAGTGGGCTCCAGGCCTGGGTGATGATGCCGGCCGCGGTGTTGAACGGGACCAGGCCAGGCTGCGCCAAATGCGGGTGCAGCTCGATCTGGTTGACCGCCGGGGCGACTCCGGTGGCCTTCAGCAGTGTCTCGATGTGGTCGGCGTCGAAATTGGCCACCCCGACGGCCCCGACCGCCCCTTGTTGCTGCAACTCCAGCAGCGTCTCCCAGGTCGGCAGAAACAGGCCCAGATCCGCTGCGGGCCAATGGATCAGGTACAAATCCAGGTAGTCGGTGCCCAATCGGTCCAGGGTGAGTGACAGGGCTTGACGGGCGGCGGTCCGGCCCTGGTCGCTGTTCCACAGCTTGCTGGTCAGGAACAGATCGGACCGGGGCACACCGCAGGTCGCCACCGCCCGCCCGAGCGCCTCCTCGTTGGCGTACAGGGAGGCGGTGTCGAACAGCCGGTACCCGGACTCGACGGCGGCATGCACCACCGCGGGCATCTGCGGTGCGTCAATGAGGTACAGCCCCAACCCCACCGCCGGCATAACCGCACCACCTCTCAAGGTGACCGTCGGTGCCAGACCGGCGCCGGGCGGGCTCAGCTGTAGTCCGGTCATGCTGGCGCCCCTACGGTGGCCGGCTCGCCGATCGGCCGGAACACCTCGATGGGCATCGTCCGGACATTCCCAATCGTGGGCCGAAAGTCCATGTGCGCCAGAATGTCCCGTTCAATATCGATTCCTGGTGCTACCTCGATGAGAGTGATACCGCGATCGTCGAGCTCGAACACCGCTCGCTCGGTGATGTAGAGAGCGGGTTTGCCCGTCCGGCGGGCGTTGGCCGCGGCGAAGGTCACGTGACCCACCGCGTTGACGAACTTGTGCAAAGTGCCTTCCTGCACGATGCGTACGGTGCCCTCACCAACCTCCAGCTGCAGGCCCTTACCGGTGAAGGTGCCGCAGAACACGACTCGTTTCGCGCCGTTGACGATGTCGATGAACCCACCGGGGCCGACCGTCGTGCTGCCCAGCTTGCTGACGTTGACGTTGCCGTCGGCGTCCGCCTCACCCATGCCCAAGATCGCCACGTCGATCATTCCGGAGGCGAAAAACTCGAACTGCAGCGACGAAGAAAACAAGGCCTGCGGGTACCGGCTGAGGCCGAAGAGCGCACCGGTTTCCGGGAACCCCCCAACCGGGCCCTGCTCGATGCACAACGTGACGTCCTGCAGCCGACCCTGTTCGATCAGCACATCGACGGCGCCCGCACTCATCCCGTAACCGACGTTGAGCACCGTGCCAGCCGGCACCTCCATCGCCGCGCGGCGAGCGATGATCCCGCGTGCCCCTGTGATGGGATTGATCGCCGGGTGGAAACTGCTCTCGAAATGGCCGGGTGAGTAGAACGCCGGCTCGAACTCGGCTGCCCCGGACTGGCGTTGCCCGGCGTACGCGACAACCACATCGACCAGCGGTGACGGCACCAACATCATCCGCGGGTCCAACGACCCGTCCGCCACGACCTGCTTCACCTGGGCCAAGACAATGCCGCCCGATCCCCGGGTAGCGATCGCCACGGCCTGCGCGTCCAGGCTGGAGGCCTCCTGGTCGGCGCTGATGTTGCCGGTACGGTCGGCCGACCAGCCGCGGATGATGCCGACATCCACCGGGACCGGTCGGTAGTGCAGGTACTCCTGCCCGTCGATCTCGATGAGCGTCACCAGGTCCTTGGACGCCGCGGCGTTGATCTTCCCGCCGGACACCCTGGGGTCGACGAAGGTGTGCAACCCGACCTTGGTGATCAGCCCCGGACGACCTACGCCGCTTTCCCGCAGCAGGGCAGCGATGGCCCCGGCAGGGAAGGAATACGCCTCGATCAGGTTGGCCGATGCCAGCTTCTGCATGGGCTGTGACCAGCTCCAATGGCCGCCGATCACCCGTTTCACCATGCCCTCGTGCGCGAACCGGCTCAACCCGGTAGTTGGCCCGTCTCCGATGCCCAGGCCGTGAATGATGGTCAGGTCACGCGGATGTCCCTCGGCCAGGAACCGGCGTTCCACGGCCGCGAAGATGTGGTCCGCTTCCAGAATTCCGCCGCCCGACCCGGTCAGTGCGATCACCGCCCCGTCGCTGATGCTTCTGGCAGCCTCCTCCGCGTCGACGAACCGCGTCGCCCCGGATGCGCCGGTCACCAGACGCTCATTCCGCCGTCGACGGTCAGGACGGATCCGACGGCGAAGCTGGCCTCGTCGGAGGCGAGAAACTCGATTGCCGCGGCGATCTCATCCGCAGTCCCCATCCGGCCCAGGATCTGCCGGTCGTTCAAATACTTCAGGTACTCGGCCGGGTCCGCCACATCCGCGGCGATGGCCTGGAAGTAGGGCGAGTCAGTTGTCCCCGGTGCGACCGCGTTCACCCGGACACCGTCGCGGGAATGGTCGACCGCCATGGCCCTGGTCAGTCCAACGATGGCGGCCTTTGAGGCGCAGTACGCCGCGCGGCGGGCCATCCCGATCGCACCGGCCACCGAGGCGACATTGACGATCGCACCGGACTTGCAGGCGATCATCTGCGGCAGCACCGCCTGGCACCCGAGGAACACCCCGGTCACGTTGGTGCGAAACTGATCTTCCCAGTCTTGCTGGGTGAGATCCAGGACAGTGCCCTGCTTTCCGTAGCCGGCGTTGTTGACCAGCACGTCGATCGGCCCGTGATCGGCGGCGGTCACCAGGACCTGCTTCCACGCGCCGGCATCGGCGACATCACCGACGACTGTGGCGACGGTCCATCCTTGGTCGGACGCCTGCCGTTCCAGGTCGACAGATTGCTCGGCGTTGTTGGACAGCACGATGACCGTGGCCTTCTGTCGGGCGAAGCGGCTCACCGCCGCCAGCCCGATGCCGGAGGTCCCCCCGGTCACCACACACACTTTCTGCTCGAAAGTCATTTCTTTTTGCCCTTCAATAGGGTTGAGTCCGCACGCCCGCAAGCAACTGGGCTTCGGTCGTGGGCACACCGGTGGTGCACACGGAATTTCTGATTTCGGTGCCTTTAAGACCGGCACATCTGAAGTTCTTAATTCCGACTACGGGAATGCCACCGCGGTTAGTGCGGTTTTGGTGCCGATTCCAGGCGTCGGGCGTCGACGCCATCATGGTGCGAATCGGTTGCTGCCGTGTGCCGAGTGCTCGACCAAGCGCCGGGCGTCGGCGCCTTACCGGTCGAATCTCGGGCCACGAAGCTGGCCTCGATCATCAGTGGTTCGGTGGGGCGAATCCCGGAGGTTCCCACGAGTAGGTTCCAGGCATGTTCGCCCAGTTCGCTTTTCGGGCTGCGAACGGTGGTCAGTGCGGGCCGGATGTACCGGGACAGGTCCGTGTCGTCGAAGCCGGTGAGCGAGATGTCCTCGGGCACCGAAAGTTCCAGTTCCTGTAGCCGGGTCATGGCGCCGACTGCTGCGAGGTCGTTGAAGCAGATCAAGGCGGTCGCCCCAGTCGCCAGAGCTTCGTCGCAGGCGGCGTACCCGGCTTCGATGGTGGCGTCGGCCTGGACCGAGGTGGCCTGCAGGCCGATGACCGATGCCTGCTGGACCGCGCGCCACCGCTCGCGGTTCTGCCAGGTCAAGGGCGATCCGGCGAGATAGGCTGCGCGTCGGTGCCCCAGCGCCACCAGGTGGGCACACAGCTCCAGCATGGCCGGGAAATTGTCGGCCGCGACAACCGGGAGATCGACACCGAATTCGATGCGGTTCATCAGGACGATGGGGGTTTTGCGGTTCGCGAGTATTTTGAGATTCGCCGCACTCAGCCGAGAGGACAGCAGAATAATCCCATCAGTTTGTGCGGCCAGCGCATTCACAAGGTCCATCTCGGCGTCCGGATCACCTTGCGAATCGGCGACCACCAGCCGCTGACCGTCCCGGCCGGCCAGAACGTTGATCTCCTTGATGATTTCGTAGAAGTACTGGTTACCCAGATCCGGCACCAAAACGGCCATCGTCTGGTGCGAACCGGTCGCCAACCCGCGCGCCGCGGCATTCGGCCGATAGCCGAGCTCATCGGCCGCTTTACGGACGCGGGCCGCCATCTCCTGATTCACCGCGGCTGACCCGCTGAGGACCCGGGAAACCGTCGCTGTCGAGACCCCGGCCAGTTCGGCGACCTCGCTGATGGTGATGGCGCGATCATATCCCGAAACAGTGTTGTCTCCCACCCCCGAAAGGGTAATGGGGGACGAAACGCGCTGGCGTAACGGTGTCCCCGTTGCCCGCCCAGCGGGCTCGCCGCTCGCGGTCCCACTCTTGCTCAAATACATCTCTCGAACCTCTCGATCAGCGTAGCGACGGTCACATCCGGGTCCGCGGCCCACCACTGGTCGCTCAGGATTTCCACCTCGACCAGTCCGGAATAGCCGGCTGATTGGCAGTGGGTAACCATCGCGGTGAGGTCGATAACGCCGTCACCGATCATTCCCCTGCCGGACAGCAGGCCGCCGGTCAGCGGAGACACCCAGTCGGACACGTGAACTCCGGTGATCCGGCTCCCGGCGCGACGGATCGACTCCGACAAGGTGATGTCCCACCACACGTGATACGCGTCGACCACCACCCCGATACCCGGGCCGCCGGCATCGGCGAGATCAAGTGCCTCCGCGAGCCGGCACACCACGGATCGGTCGGCGGCCATCATCGGATGCAACGGTTCGATCGCTAGCTCGACACCAGCATCCACGGCGTCCCCAATCACCGCTGCGATGCCGTCGGCGACCATCCCCCACGATCCCTGAACGTCCTTGTCGACCACCGGTCCGCACACCAGCACCAGACACTCGGCGCCCAAAGTGGCAGCCTCGTTGATGGCACGGCGGTTGTCCTCGATCGCTTTGGCTCGCCCGGCCGCGTCCGGTGCGGTGAACATCCCGCCACGGCACAGCGACGACACCCGCAGGCCGGCGTCGCGGACCAGCTTGGCGACGCGCTCGGCGCCGCCGTCCTCGAGCTGGTGACGCCAGGGTGCCACCCCACCAAGGCCATGCTCCTGGGCCACGGTGATCACCCGGTCGATCGGCAGCGATCGCACCGTGATGGTGTTCAGGCTCAACTGTGAGCGGTCCATGACGATCAGGCCAGCCCGTACGCAGCAAGGTGAGTGGTCAACCGGTGCGCCGTGAGCGCCGGATCCCGGAACAGGCCGATGTCGTCGGCAGCCAGGAACAGGTCGAGCAGGTGCTGGATGCTGCGCCCGGAATCCAGGCCGCCGATCATCCGGAACGACTGCTGGTCCCCGTTCAGGTACGACAACCATGCAACACCGGTTTTGTAGTACTGGGTCGGAGCGGCGAACACCAAGCGAGACAGCGGAAGCGTCGGCTCAAGTATCCGGCGGTAACCATCCGGGTCATCGGCGTCCAACCGCGCCAGCGCAGCAGCCGCGATCGGGGTGATGGTGGCGAACGCACCCAGCAGGGCATGGCTGTGGCCAACTCCATCACCCGCGATCAGGTCCACGTAGTTGAAATCATCGCCGGTGAACAGCTTCACCCCGGCGGGCAGTTGCCGGCGCAGGTCCACCTCACGCGCGGCGTCAAGGAGGGAGATCTTGATGCCCCCGATCTTGGCCTGATCGGACTTGATGAGCTCAAGGACAGTCCGAGTGGCCTCGTCCAGGTCGGTGCTACCCCAATAGCCGGCCAAGCGCGCGTCGAAAGCAACCCCCAGCCAGTGCAGCAGCACCGGTCCCCGAGCGGCGGCCAACACCTCCCGATACACCCCCAGGTAGTCATCGGCAGTGCGGGCGGTGGCCGCCAGCCAGCGGCTGGCCATCAGCACCGCCGTGCCGCCACGCTGTTCGACGAACTCGACCTGCTCGATGTAGGCGTCCGCGATCTCCCCCAGCGACGCCGGCCGGTTATCAGGAAGTTGATCGGTGCTGACCCCAACCACCGAGGCCCCGTCACGCGAGCGGCCCGCGGTCAAGGTCAGGTCGATCAACTGCTGGGCATCGGTCCACGGCAAGCCCATTCCCCGCTGGGCGGTGTCCATCGCTTCCGCGACTCCCAGGCCGAGGTCCCAGATCCGCTCCCGGATCCGCAGGGTCGCGTCCCAGTCAATGGTGTCCGCGCCGGAATCGGCCATCGACGCGGTCAGCGGGTTCGCCACCACATGCGCCGCCGCGTACGCCTCACGTGAGGTCGACCGGGCTGAAGTAGTCGGGTAGCCGTGACCTTCGCGCAGAACGTGCAGCCGGCCCTGGGGACCCGGGATGGTGACCGAAACGGACACTGATTCAACAACCTCTCATCTGAGTAAGCGCTTACTGAACTGTGTGATCAATCTATCTTGCCTGTTCGAAAGACGCTGTTGTACCGTAGCGAAGGTCAATCCCGACGTCAAGCAAGCGCTTACTGGAGGTTTCAAGTGAAGGTTGACACCGCCGTCGACACAACAGCCACGGCCAGCGACATACGCAGCTATGGACTGTTCATCAACGGCTCGGAGCAGCCGACCGGAACGACAACTGTCGACCGCCGCTCCCCTGCCACCGGCAAGCTGGTCGCCCAATACACGGCGAGCACCGTGGAAGATGCCCGGGCGGCCGTGGACGCGGCTCGCACCGCATTCGACAGCGGCCAGTGGCCCCACCTGTCCGGGCAAGAACGCTCCCGGGTACTCAACCGACTCGCCGGGCTGATGCAGCGCGATGCCGAAAACCTTGCCCGGATCGAGGCCGAGGAAACCGGCAAACCACTGCGGCTGGCCCGGATCGACGTTCAGGGCAGCATCGGCCTGACCGAATACGCCGCAGCCCTGGCGCTTACCATGCACGGCGACGTCCACACCAACCTCGGCCCCGGATTCACCGGACTGGTGACCCGTGAACCGGCCGGCGTGGTCGGCATGATCACCCCCTGGAACTTCCCCCTCCTACTGCTCATGCAGAAGCTTCCGTTCGCCCTCGCCGCCGGGTGTACCGCGGTCGCAAAACCCGCTGAAGTGACCTCCGGAACCACCCTTGAGATCGCCCGTCTCGCCGCCGAAGCAGGCCTACCCGCCGGTGTCTTCAACGTCGTCACCGGCCGCGGATCCATCGTCGGCCAACACCTGGCCGAATCCAAGGACGTTGACGTGCTCTCCTTCACCGGTAGCACCTCCGTCGGCCAGCGCATCATCCAAGCCTCCGGGGTCAACACGAAACGCCTGTCCATGGAACTGGGCGGAAAGGCCGCCACCATCGTCTTCCCCGACGCCGACCTGGAAGCGGCCATCGACGGTGTCCTGTTCGGCGTGTTCTTCAACCAGGGCGAGTGCTGCGTATCCGGCGCCCGCCTGCTGATCCATCAGGACATCGCCGAGGACTTCCTAACGGCACTGGTCAACCGTGCCCGCGAGCTCTCCGTAGGAAACCCCCTGGACGAAGGATCCGACATCGGCGCCCTCATCCACGCCGAGCACCTGGAGACCGTCCTGAACTACATCAAGGTCGGCAAGGAAAACGGTGCCAAGGTCCTGGTCGGAGGAACGCGGTTGGACACCCCCGGTCTTCAGGACGGGTACTTCGTCGCCCCCACCATTCTCGACGACGTGACCCCCCAGAACCCGGCATTCCAAGAAGAGATCTTCGGGCCTGTCCTCACCGTCACCCGATTCAGCACGACGGACGACGCGATCCGCCTGGCGAACTCGGTGGAATTCGGCCTGGCCAACACGGTGTGGTCGAAGAACATCGACACCGCCCTCACCGTCGGCCGCGCCCTGCAAAGCGGCACCGTCTGGATCAACACCACCATCGACGGCGCCCCCCAGCTCCCCGGCGGCGGCGTCAAGAACAGCGGCTACGGACGCGAAATGGGACAGGTCGGGTTCGACGAATTCACCGAGGTGAAAACCATCCAGATCAGAACCGGCCAGCGCGAACCGTTCTTCCGGTAAGTAAGCCCCAGGGACACTCCGGCTGCCCCCGGTACACGCCGATGGCCCTCTGCCTGTTCGAGGGCACCCAAGACCCCGGGCCGGTGCGCGCGCAAACCGCCGCGCACCGGTCTGGGCACCAATTCAACATCCCGTGGCCCGAAGCACCCCAGTACGGCCCACGGGGCCCTGGCAACAACACAGTCAGGCGGCGCACATCGCACTAACAACGCTCCAGCCCCGCCAAGGAACCTCATGCGTACACCCATCGCGGGAACGGTCACCTCGAGAACTGACCCACAAAGACGAGTCGCCACCATCACGATCAACGGCGGCACCCAGCACCATGCTCTGACGTCAGGGCTGCACACCGACTCGAGCACGAATCGTTCAGGTCGCGAACAACCCCGAGCTGAGTACGTCAACTGCGGCACCACAGTAAAGCCAAGAGCCGAAAAGGAATCTTTCGTGGCCGAAACGCACCGCCTTCCGGAGCCCCTTGTCGTGCACTGGGAATGGCAAAACCAAGCAGCCTGCCGCGGCATGGACAGCTCAACTTTTTACCACCCCACCGGTGAGCCGATCGACGTCCGAGGCAATCGAATTGCCGCCGCCAAGATCATCTGCAATCAATGCCCGGTAATCACAGAGTGCCTCGACCACGCCCTACGGGTTCGAGAGCCGTACGGGATATGGGGCGGCCTCTCGGAGGCCGAACGCGCGGATCTGCTCGGGGTGCGAACCCTCAGATGGTAAACCCCCCAGTTACCCCGGGACATCATGACAAACAACGACACATGATGGCGGCACCTACACGACGCCCAACCGCCCAGATTCATTGGGGTACGGCCCGTATTTGGAGAGCCACATGAAAGCGCTGCGATCGGCAGGTCTACCCACGATCAGCCTCGGATTTCTGGCACTGGTATTCGCCAGGTCCTGGGTCGGTCCCCTTCTCGTTCTTCTTTTTGTTTGCGCGGCATACTGGTGGTCACTCCACGGTGCAGATCCAACTGGCGATCAGGCTGTCATCCATGACACCGAGCCCTTACCCGCACCGCCAATCGCGACAACCTCGATCGCCTGGAAGGCGGCCCCGCTTCACTGCAGCGACAACCCCTCGACGGCAGGTAAATTCTGATGCGATTGCTCACTGCACAGAAACCGCGACCCTACCGTTGGCGCAGGCCAAGATGCCACGACTGCCAAACCCCGACGGATCCGACGAGCGAACCTGCCGCGGTATACGTCACCGGTGTCGGATGGTTAGCCGTGCCGCTATGTCAGGGATGCGCCAAGCAAAGAGAATTCGACTAGCGACCGCACCACCAAGATCTCATCGACCGCCTCTTCAGACGCTGGACAACAGCCAGTGCCCGATCCGAAGTGACCTCCTGCCGTAAAGGTAGGTACGACGAGAGCTCGACCTGCAACTCAGTTGGTCGCCGAGCAGGGCCGTTCCCACGCGTCGATGCACCCGAGAAGTCACCCAAGTCTCGACCACCGGTGATGGCTAATTTCATCGGATATGCAGCATGATTCAGGATGGAGCAGTGAAGCTGTGACAGGATCCCGGTGCGTACGGGGACGTGTCGGAGGGTCGCCGGTCTCGCCCGTTACGCAACGAATTCGCGGTAACTGGTTGGCCCATCAGTGATGGTCACGGTGCATCGACTGTGCGACCGTTAGTCGACACTGTTGGCGCTTCTCAGTGGCGCTCTCACTGCGCCCGCTGCACAACTCCTAGAACACCGGCTTGCTGACACATTGGGATCGGAGGCCGACCCAGTTCGAGTAATACTCGACTTGAACGGCGCCACGGCGATCGACCGGACAGGCTTGGACGTTATTCTCGATATACAAAGTCGCATCATCAAGGCGGGCGGAGAATTCGAACTACTGGATCCGTCCCCTAGGGTCATCACCATGCTTCACGAGGCCGCCGAGGCTCTCTGACACTGACGCCAGTTGACTAGGTCACTCCGACCACTTCTGCGTTCAGGCTGTCAATTGCCCATCATGACGCCACGATTATCGGCGCGACCCGCCCACCTTAGACGGCAAACCGTCGTCGGTGAAGTGATATGAGGTCCTTGCATTGCAGGTGACCGATCGAGCGCGTTGCCCTCCAGCCCGGCGACCGCAGGCAGCAGGCAGCAGGAAACCGAGGTGTTCGCGCACAGCAACGCGCAGTATGATGTCCATTGACGTGATGTCCGCGTCCTTGCCCAACAGCATCGCGTAGAAAGCTGAGACTGCAATCCTCACGAACTGCCTATCTCCACCGACGAGGCGTCGTTTGACGGGACTGACCCGCCTCGTCGCCGTCGACCGTTGAAAGCGGGGGTGCTGTCAGCGTTGCCGGGCCGGAACGACCGACGGTAGGCCGTCGTTCAGGAAAACCAGGTGTCCCATCACGCCGACGGGATGTCCGCGTCGATGGGTGGCGGCCGGCTGCATCGTGCTGCCCACCCGGTCCAGCCAGGCGCCCAGCCGGTTTGTTCTCGAAAAGCGCTGTCCCACATCGGGTCCTTCCACTCACGTAGACCGATCGAGCCACGTTGCCTTCGGTTGTCGTCGAGCCGCAAACGCGGCACACCTATGTCGACGCTGTGTACCGTCAAGCCGTTCCCCGCAGGAGCGAGTCGTCGGTCACCCTCGGCCCGGACCTACGGTCCCGCCCGATGATCCCCGAGTTGCTCTGTGCCGGAGCGGAATCCCTTGTGGGCCGCCCGGATCACGTTGCGGGGATCGGCTCTGGACAGCTTCGGGGCGCGACCACGGCGACCTGCTTGATCTGCGATGTCCAGTTCGGCGAGGATCCGGTCCACTGCCTGCAGCAGCGCTTCGTTCAGCTCCCAGGTGACCAGGTCTTCCGGGTGGTCGGCCAAGCGGAGTTCGATCACCCGGACTCGGGCCTCCCGCAGGACGTCGATGGCGGCGCCGGCGGCCGCCTCCGCCTCTTCGGGCTTGTCGGCCACTTCCGCCCGGACAAGTTCGCCGTAGGCAGTCACCGCGTCCGACAGCTCGCTCAGCAGCCCCGCGAAGGCCTGCCGGACGGCTTCGGCGCTGTGGTTGTCGTTGTCGGCGGGGCTGTGGTCGCGGACCCCGTCAGCAATTGACCGGAACATGCTGCGTACCGCGACCGAGCAATGTTCCAGGGCCTCCAACCCACCGCGGAGGACTCGCGTCGTGTCCCGGACGGCGAGTGCTCGTGGGTTCAGCCGCCGCCCCTGCTCGGCCTGTTCCAATGCCCGGTCCATCCTGGGCACATGCCGGCTCAACCGTCGCGCGTCCTCCAACCATCGCGCTGCCTCGACAACCGTGACTCCACCGAGCATCTCATCTGCGGCAGCTTTCAAGAGCGAGGCGATCTCACTGCCGAACTTGGCGACGGCCTCAGCGGCGGTATCGGCCCGTATGCGGGGCGGGAAGGCGATGTTCACCACAATTCCCACGGCCGCGCCGATGAGGGTTTCGATGATCCGGTCGCTCGCGACGGTCTCCTCGCCGCCCACCGCGAGCACCAGCATCGCGCTGATCGGCACCTCCACCAGGTGCGGCCCGAGGCGCAGTAACTGGCCGGCCACGATGGAGATCGCGACGAGCAATCCGAGGCTCCACCAACTGATCCCCACCAGAGCGGAGAACCCGACCGCGAGCAACACCCCGACGACCACGCTGACCACCCGCTGGACGCCGCTGGTGACGATGTCGAACAGCGTCACCTCGACGACCAGCAGGGCGGTCAGGGCGGCGATCACCGGAACGGTGTCCTGCAGGAGCAGACCTGCGACGACGTAAGCGGCCACCGCTGCACCGGTGAGCCGCAAGGCCCGCAATACCGCGGTGGACCCGCGTTCCCGTACCCGCGCGAGGATTCGCCCGAAAAGCCGCGCCATCTGTTGAATCTCGTTCCTCGGGAGGACCGCGGCGTGACCGCTGAGTTGTCAGCGGGTCACGGTGACGGTGAAGGAGTACATGCTGGGCCGGTAGACATGTCGGCCCCATTCGACCGGCCGGCCGGTGTCGTCCAGCGTCAGCCGGTCGGCGGTCAACAGTGCGGCGTCCGGGGGCTCCTCCAGCAGCCGACATTCGTCGGCCGTGCCCGCGCGGGCGGCAATGCGTTGTTTGGCGACCGCGATGCGGATTCCTGCGTCGCGCATGGTCTGGTACAGACCGTGCGCACTCAAGTCGGTGTCACCGATTCCTGCCAGGTCTCCGGGAAGATAGTTCTCCAGGATCGCGAGCGGCTCGCCCTTGGCCAACCGCAGGCGGCGCAGGTGGAGAACCGGTTCCCCGACAGGGACGCTCAATGTGCCGGCGATGTCGTGCCGGGCGAGCACCCATTCATTGGACAGAACGGTCGTCCGGGGGCACTCGCCTCGTTTCTCGAGATCGTCGTACAGGCTGGTCAGCTGGATGGGGCGGTGGATGGGTCCGTGCACCACCTGGGTGCCGACGCCACGCTTGCGGACGAGCAGTCCGTTGTCCACGAGGGTTTGGATCGCGTGCCGCATGGTCGGCCTGGAGACCCCGAACCGCTGCGCGAGGAGGATCTCGTTACCCAGGCTGCTTCCCGGTGGGAGTTCTCCGGTTTCGATCGCACCCTGGATGCGACGGGCCAACTGGTGGTAGAGCGGGAGATCGGTGCTGCGGTCGAGTTTCACGCGGTCACGTCCCGAGGCCCTGTTTGACCCGGTCGAGCATGCGGCGGTGGATGTCGTCCGCGTTCTCTTCCCAGCCGAACACGCACACCGTTGCGATGCCGTCGAACCGGACGTCGCGGAGCGTGCCGAAGAATTCATCCCAGTTGACGTCGCCGTTGCCGATTTCGTTGTGCTGGTGAATTCGTGCGTCGACACCCGGTGGGTTGATGATGTACCGGTTGCCGACATTTGCCCGGTGGTTGTAGCAGTCGGCGATGTGCAGGTGAGCAAGCTTCGGCCCTGCGTAGCGGATCATCCGATCGAGGTCGCCGGCGCCGTCGGACAGGTGGAACGCATGCGGCGCGCAGAAGACGTAGTTCACCCAGGTCTTGTTCAGACCCCGAATGATCTGAATTGCGTCGTCGTTCGTTTCCGAAAAGTCGTACGGGTGGGCCTCCAGGTTGAGCCCGATACCGTATCTCTCGAAGTCCGGTGTCAGTTCTTCCATGGACCGGTAGAAGGCATGCTCGGACCGCAGCGGATCGTTGGGATCACCGGACAGCTCCGAGTTGACCACCGGGCATTCCAGCTCCGCGGCGATCTGCAGCAGCCGACGCCAGTTTCGGACCTGCGCCTGCCGCTCCTGTTCGTCGGGTGAGGACCAGTTGAACACCGGGACGAGGCTGAGCAGGGTGACACCTGTTTCCTGGCAGGCCTTCCGCACCTCGGCGATGGCCGCGTCATCGGCCTTCGGGTAGCGGTGCCAGAAGAAGAAGTCCGGGCGGGGCGACAGCTCCAGGTACTCGTACCCGAGGTCGGCGGCTTTCCGGACCTCGTCCGCCACCGAGAGGTCGGCGTGGTACATGGCCGGGTCGAGTGCGATCTTCACCATTGATACTCCTGGTCGGACTTTTCGATGTCGGTGAGGCAGTGGTCAGTGGGGCCAGTGTTCGGTGGGGCCGGTGGTCAGTGGGGCCAGCGGCGGACCGGGCCCAGTCCGCACGCGGTCAGGTAGCCCGCGGCGCGGGCCTGGATGGCCAGCGGGATGTGCGGAGCCACCGGGTAAAGGTCCTGTTCCAGGATGGTGAAGACCTCCCTGTCGAGCCGGGCCAGCGCATCGAGCAGGGACGGCACGTCGGGCTCGCCGTAGGGCGGCTCGACCATCACCCCGAGCGGGACGGCCTCGGCCAGCGACAGGTTCTCGGCCCGGACCCGCTCACGGACCTTGGGGTCGACGAACTTCAAGTGCACGTAGGTGATCCGCTCCGGTGCCTGCTCGATGATCTTCAGGTTGTCCCCGTCGCAGTATGCGATGTGGCCGGTGTCCAGGCACAGGTTGACGTGCCGGGGTTCGGTCTCGTCGAGGAACCGCAGGATCCGGTCCTGGGTGTCGACGTGGGTATCGGCGTGCGGGTGGAAGACCAGTTCGACACCGAACTCCTCGTAGATGATCTTGCCGAGTTCGTTGGTGCCGCTGATCAGGTTCGACCACCCGACAGGGTCGAGGTCGCCGGACTGGGTGGCCTCGCCGGTGTGCATGTCGGTGTACTGCTCGGGCAGATGAACCAGGTACTTGGCGCCGACCTCCCGGAGCAGTCTGGCCTCCCGGCTGAAGTCGGTGATCGCCTTGTCCAGGCCTTCCTTGCCCTTGTGCAGCCCGGCGAAAACCGTTCCGCCACAGACCTTCAGACCTCGTGAGTCCAACTCGTCGCGCAGCTGAGCGGGGTCCTGCGGGAGGAACCCCTGCGGGCCCAGCTCGGTCCACACGTACCCCGCGGTGGCGACCTCATCCAGGTAGGTCTTCCAGTCGACCTGCTGCGGGTCCTCCGGGAACCAGACTCCCCAGGAGTCCGGCGCGGTGCCGAGCAGGAGCTTGGAGACGTCTTCGGAGGGGACTGCGGCGTTCACGTGGTGCTCTCTTTCGCCGGCGTTGACTTTGAGGGGTTGGAATGGGAGGGGGTGAGGTAGGGACGCTGCGTGGCCTTGTGCTGCTCGTAGACCTTGTAGGCCTGCTGGGTGCTGTCGAGCTGGGAGACGTCCGCTACCGGTACGTCCCACCAGCTCTCGGAGGACGGGACCGGGGCGAGCGGGTCGGTCTCGATGTGCACGACGGTGGTGCGGGTCGCCGCGCGAGCCTGATCGAGAGCCTTCCTGAATTCCCCCATGGTGTTCACCCGGAGAACATCCGCGCCGAGCGACTCGGCGTTGGTGGCCAGATCCATGGGCAACTTCTCGCCGTCGAGCAGGCCGGTGTCGTCATTGCGATACCGGTAGTAGGTGCCGAACCGTTGCGAGCCGAGGGATTCCGACAGCGACCCGATGGAGGCGAAGCCGTGGTTCTGCACGATCACCACGATGAGCTTGATCTTCTCCGACACCGCGGTGGCGATCTCCTGCGCCATCATCAGATAGGAGCCGTCGCCGACCAGGGAGTAGACCTCGCGTTCGGGTGCGGCCATCTTGATGCCGAGTGCGCCGGCGATCTCGTATCCCATGCAGGAGAATGCGTACTCGACGTGGTACTGCTTGGGATCCTCGACTCGCCAGAGCATCTGCAGGTCACCCGGCATGGAGCCGGCGGCCTGGACGACGGTGCCGGACGGGCCGATGGATTCGTTGAGCGCCCCCAGCACCTCGGTCTGGGCGGGTAGCGGACCGTGGTCGAGGTGGTAGGCGTTGTCGATCACCGCGTTCCACCGGTTCTGGTGCTCGGTGTGCTCGGCTGTGTAGGCCTCCGGGACGTGGTAGTCCGACAGCTCCGCCGTCAGCGCCTCGAGCCCGTTGCGCGCATCGGCCACCAGCATCACGCCGGCGTTCTTCGCCGCATCCAGCGCGGTGACGTTCAGGTTGACGAACGAGACGTCCGGGTTCTGGAACGCCGTCTTGGAGGCGGTGGTGAAGTCGCTGTAGCGGGTACCGACACCGATGACGACGTCCGCATCGCGGGCCAGCGCATTCGCGACTGGCGACCCGGTCGATCCCACTCCGCCGACAGCCTGCGGGTGATCCCACCGGATCCCACCCTTGCCGGCCTGGGTGTCGGCGACCGGGATCCCGGTTGCCGCCGCGAACCTGGCCAGCTCCCCGGTCGCCTCGCTGTAGATCACTCCGCCGCCGGAAATGAGCAGCGGGCGCTTCGCCGATCGGATCGCAGCGACGGCCCGGGCCAGTGCAGTGGGCTCCGGCACCGGCCGTGGGACGTACCAGACGCGCTTGGCGAACAGTTCCTCCGGCCAGTCGTGCCCCTCGGCCTGGACGTCCTGCGGCAGGGCAAGGGTCACCGCACCGGTTTCGGCCGGGTCGGTCAGCACCCGCATCGCGCCGAGCATCGCCTGCGGCAACTGCTCCGGCCGCCACACCCGGTCGAAGAACCGGGACAGCGGCCGGAACGCGTCGTTCACCGAGATGTCATACCCACTCGGCAGTTCGAGTTCCTGCAGGACCGGGCTACCCACCCGGGTGGCGAAAATGTCACTGGCCAGCAGCAGGACCGGAATCCTGTTGGTGGTTGCCAGCGCCGCACCGGTCAGCATGTTCGCCGACCCCGGCCCGATCGAGGCTGTGCAGGCCAACGCCTGGAGCCGGTTGCGGGTCTTGGCGTAGCCGGCGGCGGCGTGCACCATGCCCTGCTCGTTCCGAGCCAGGTAGTACGGCAGATCAGCGGAGCCGGTCGTGGCCGCCTCCAGCAGAGCCTGCCCGACACCAGCAACATTTCCGTGCCCGAAGATGCCGAAGCAACCAGGAATCAGGCGCTGTTCCACGCCGTCCCGCTCGCTGTATTGATTTGCCAGGAATCGAACCAGCGCCTGCGCAACGGTCAGTCGAACGGTACCCACGTCGACGGCTCCTTCTTCTGTGATCGGGCGGGTCTCAGCGGTACAGGTCGGGTTTGTCGATCAGCTTGATCACGACGCGGGAATCGTCGTGCAGTGCCTCGACGGCCGCGTCGGACACCGCTGCAGCGGCGTACCCGTCCCATGAGCTGGGGCCGAATTGACCGCTGCCGGCGATACCGTCGATCCATTCCTGGAATTCGATGTCATAGGCGCGGATGAAGCGCTCGCGCCAGTCCTCGGGCACCCGACCACTGAACGATCCCGCCTTGCGGACGACGGTCGGTGTCGATTCGGCCAGGGTCACCGTGCCCTGCTCGCCGACGATCTCGCCGCGGATGTCGTAGCCGTACCGGATGTTGACGTTGGTCTCGACGTCGACCAGTGTGCCGGACTCCGTCTCGAACAGCATGAGCAACGGATCCTCGAGCTCGCCGCCCAGGCTGTTCTTCCGTGGCTTCAATACTCGTACAGCCACGATCTCCTCACCCAGCAGCCATCGGGTCACGTCGATGTCGTGCACCGCTGTGTCGGTGATGGCCATCTCCCGCGTGTAGTGGCCGGGGACGCTGGGGTTGCGGTGCGCCGCGTGCATCATCAACGGCGCCCCGATTTCGCCGCCGTCGAGAACCGCCTTCATCGCGCGGTAGGCCGGATCGTAGCGGCGCATGTAGCCGACCTGTACCACCCGGCGTCCGAGCGCCGTCTCGGCCTCGATGATCCGCAGGCAGGCCTCTTGCGTTGTCGCCAGCGGCTTCTCGCAGAAGACGGGTTTATCGGCGGCGATCGCCGCAAGGACGTACTCCTCGTGGGTGGGACCCCAGGAACACACGATCACGGCGTCAACCGCCGGATCGGCGATCAGTTCCTGCCCGGTTGCGAACACCGTCGCCCCGACCGGCTCCGCCACATGGTTTGCCTGGTCGGCGTTGACGTCGGTGACGGCGACAACCCTGGCCCCGGACAGGACCGTTGTCAGTCGACGGATGTGGTCCCGGCCGATCATTCCGACCCCGATGACTCCGACGTTGACAGTCACGTGATGCTCCTTCGCAATTGGTCATATTTCCGATGCGACGACCCGGGCGGATCGTGCCGGAAGTGAAGTGGGTGAGGCTGACGCGCCGAGGCGCTGTCGAGACGTGCGGTGTGTTGTCCGGGAAGTGGCGTTGGACAATGAGTGCTGACCGCCCGAACTACTCGTTCTGTGGGAATCCGAGGTTCAGACCCCCGTGGCTCGGATCGAGCCACCTTGTGGTGACGACCTTGCCGCGCGTGTAGAAGTGGAATCCTTCGGTGCCGTGGGCATGGGTATCACCGAACAGCGAGGCCTTCCAACCGCCGAACGAGTAGTAGCCGACCGGGACCGGGACCGGGACGTTGATGCCGATCATCCCGACCTGCACCTCGTTCTGGAATCTGCGGGCCGCTCCGCCGTCGTTGGTGAAGATCGCGGTGCCGTTGCCGTACGGATTGCCGTTGATCAGTTCCATGCCCTCGTCGTAGCCGTCGACCCGAACGACCGACAGCACCGGCCCGAAGATCTCGTCGGTGTAGATGCTCATGTCCGTGGTGACCTTGTCGAACAGCGTCGGGCCGAGCCAAAACCCTCCCGGCTCACCGTCGAAATGCTGCTCGCGGCCGTCGACCACGAGTTCCGCGCCGGCGTCGACGCCCGCCTGCACGTACGACGCGACCTTGTCCCGGTGCACCCCGGTGACCAGCGGACCCATGTCGCACCCGCGCCGGCCGTCACCGGTGCGCAGTGTCGCCATCCGCTCGGTGATCTTGCCGATCAGTTCATCGGCGACGTTGTCCACCGCCAGCAGTGCGGAGATGGCCATGCACCGCTCACCGGCCGATCCGAAACCGGCGTTGACCGCTGCATCGGCGGCGAGATCCAGGTCCGCGTCCGGCAGGACCAGCATGTGGTTCTTCGCGCCGCCCAGGGCCTGCACGCGCTTGCCGTGCGCGGTACCGGTCTGATACACGTACTGCGCGATCGGCGTCGATCCGACGAACGAGATCGCCTTGACCCGTTGGTCTTCCAGGAGCGCATCGACAGCGACCTTGTCGCCCTGCAGCACGTTGAACACCCCGTCCGGCAGACCTGCCTCCTGCCACAACTTGGCCAGCCAGATCGCGGTGGACGGGTCCTTCTCGCTGGGCTTGAGCACGACGCAGTTGCCCGCCGCGATGGCGATCGGGAAGAACCACATCGGCACCATCGCCGGGAAGTTGAACGGCGAGATGATGCCCACGACGCCCAGCGGCTGCCGCAGCGAGGACACGTCGACCCGGGTGGACGCGTTCTCCGTCATCGAGCCCTTCAGCAGATGCGCCAGGCCGCAGGCGAACTCCACCACCTCCTGACCACGGGTGACCTCACCCAACGCATCGGACAGCACCTTCCCGTGCTCGCTGGTGATGATTTCCGCAGCCTCGTGCTTGCGCTCGTTCAACAGCTCCCGGAAACGGAACAGGACCTGGGTGCGACGCGCCAGTGATATGTCCCGCCACCGCGGGAAGGCGGCTTCGGCAGCGGCGATCACTGCCTCCGCGTCCTGCCTCGATGCCAGCGCAACCCGCTTCGTGACCCGGCCGGTGGCCGGGTCGAACACCTCGGCGGAACGGTCGGACGCGCCGGCGAAAAGGGCTCCGCCCGACCAGTGCGGCAGCAGTCCCCCGTCGTTCTCCCAGGGACGTCCGTCGAGATCGGCGTTGGGCATCGCGTCGGGTTCGGTGATGGTGCTCATCGTTGAGTAACTCCTTGGCTGTCGAGAAATGACGTCGAGAAATGACGTCGAGAAATGACGTGAGATCGGCGGCGGTTGAATCGGTGTCGCCGTCAGCGGACCATGGCCGCGGCGGTGTCCACAGCGGCGGCGACGTCGTCGTCGTCCGGATACAGCAGCGTGCGACCGACGACCAGACCGCGCACCGCCGGAAGCTGCAGGGCGCCGCGCCAACTGGCGTAGGTCTCCTCCGGGCTGGTGTCCGGATCGCCACCCAGCAGCAGGGTCGGGAAAATAGTGGAATCCATGACCCGTTCCATGTCCGGGACGACGGGCAGCTTCATCCACGTGTAGGCGGAGGTCCTACCCAGCCCACTGCAAACACCCACCGACTTGATCACCGCGTCGGCCGACAGGTCGTTGCGGACCTTACCGTCGACCCGTGACGACCAGAACGGCTCGACCATCGCCACCAACCCGAGCGCGGCGAGTTCATTGATGGCCGTTGCGGTTCCGGTGAGGGTGTTCAACGTGCCGGGGTCATCCAGCGCGACCCGGGTAAGGGTCTTTCCGCCGTTGAATCCCATGTCGTGGATGGTGCGGGCGTCGTAGCCGGTGAACTGGTCGTCGAGCTCGAAGGACGCGCCCTGTAGCCCGCCCCGGTTCATTGACCCGAAGACCACCTTGCCCTCGAGTGCACCGAGCAGCAGCAGGTCCTCGATGATGTCGGGACTGCCGAGCAGCCCATCCACGCCCGGCCTGGCCAACGCGGTCTGCAGCCGCTCGAGCAGATCGATCCGATTGCCCATGGCCAGCGGGCGACCGCCCACACCGTTGGCCCCGCGGGCCGGATGATCGCAGGCGATGATCATCAACTTGCCGTCGGCAGGCACCAGTGATGACTTCGTCCTGGCATCCGCGGCGCGCTTGATGGCTCCGGGGTCGTTGACGCGGATGTCGGTGATGGCCCCGTACTTGTCGCGCAGTGTTGACCCGACCGTCCCGTTCCTGGTCGCGGTCGCTGCGCTGGTGGCGCCGTTGGAGTCAGACATGCTGGACCTCTTTCAGCAGCATCTGCACCTCATCGGTGCTGGGCATGGCCGTGGAGCACTCACGGCGGGTGGCGACGATCGCGCCGGCCGCGTTGGCGAATCGGAGAATGGTCTCCAGGTCCCACCCCTCGAGCAGTCCGTGGCAGAAGGCGCCACCGAAGCTGTCACCCGCTCCCAGCCCGTTGATCGGCACCACCGGGGTGGGCGGCACCTCGACGACGGTGTCGCGGGTCATTCCCAAGACACCTTTTGGTCCTTGTTTCACGATGGCTATCTCGACGCCGGCGTCGAGCAGGGCATTCGCCGCTCGGCGCGGATCGGTCTCGCCGACCGCCACCTCGCACTCCTCCTTGTTGCCGATCGCGATGGTGACGTGCGGCAGGGCCGCCCGGACCTGTTCGCTCGCCTGGGCCTTGTCGTTCCAGAACACCGGTCGGTAGTCGAGGTCCAGGATGGTGTGCGGCTTGCGGTTGCGCGCCTCCCACGCGGCGTGATGCGCGGATCGGCTCGGCTCGGCGGACAAACCCGTCACCGTCGACCAGTAGATGCCGGCATCGGCGATCGCGGTCAGGTCGAGCTCGTCCGGCCTGATGACCAGATCAGGCGCCGTCGGCAGGCGGTAGAACTGCAACGGGAAATGGTCGGGTGGGTAGTTCTCGCAGAACGCCAACGGCGTCAACAAATCGGGAACGTCCGAAATGAACACATCCGAGACACCCATCCGGCCCAGCTCCTGATGCACGAAGCGGCCGAACGCGTCGGGTCCCGTCCGGGTGATGACCGCGGTGCGGCGGCCGTGCTTGGCTGCCGCGATCGCGACGTTGGTGGCGCTGCCGCCGATCGACTTGGAGAAGGTCTCCACGTCTTCCAGTCCGACGTTGTCCTGGAGCGGGTAGAGATCGATACCCACCCGACCGATCGTCAGGACATCGAAATGCTGGTCCACGATGATCCTTTCAGCTGTAGTGAGGTGGCGGTCGTTGAGCCCGCAAGGGGTCAGGAACCGTGCACGTTGGCCGGAGCGGTCTTCGGCAGATGGGCAGCGTCGTGGGTGCGGAATTCGTCCTCGAGTTCCTCCAGGGTGCGACCCCTGGTCTCCGGCACGAACTTCGCGACGAAGACGATCGACACGAGATTGATCAGCACGAACAACCCGAACGTCACCGTCGCGCCGGCCGCCTCGACCAGGATCGGGAAGACGAAGGAAATCAGCGCGTTCACGCACCACAGGACGAACACCGCAATACCCATCGCGAATCCGCGGATCGCCATCGGGAAGATCTCCGACAGCAGCAACCACACCAGGGTTCCGATGAAGCCTTGGACGAATGCGACAAACAACAGCATTGCGCCGAGGATCAAATAGCTGCGGAACGTCGACTCGGGCAGCAGGAATGACAGGGCGAGTACGAGTTGTGAGCAGGCGACTCCGCAGAACCCGATCAGCAGCAACGGCCGGCGGTTGAAGTACCCCAACAGGACGATTCCGATGATCGTCATGATGACCGACGTCACCCCGACCGCGATGGTCGCTGTCAGAGCCGCGCTGGTGCCCAGGCCGGTGGATTCCAGAATGGTCGGCGCGTAGTAGTTGACGGTGTTGATGCCAGTCGCCTGTTGAACGGTGGCCAGGCCGCAGCCGATCCACAAGGTTCGGCGCATCCACGGGAATGCCCGCAGGTCACGTAGGGCGGCGCCCTTGTCCTCACCCATGTCCCGCTTGGCGTGCTCGGCGATGACGTTGAACTCTTCGGCCGCTTCCGCTTCGCCGCGGCTCAGCGCCAGGACGCGCCTGGTGTCGTCGAAGCGGCCCTTGACCGCGTACCAGCGCGGTGAATCCGGCAGGAAGAACATGCCGACGAACAACGCGACCGCCGGGATGGCGGCGATGCCGAGCATCCATCGCCACACGTGCGGGTCCTTGATCAGCGCGTCGAGCAGTGCGTTCATGATGAACGCGAGCATCTGGCCGGTGACGATCATCAATTCGTTGATGGTGACCATCCGGCCGCGCCGGTCGGCGGGCGCCATCTCGGCCAGGAACAGCGGGCACGTCGCCGCCGCCGCACCGACGCCGAGGCCGAGAAGGATCCGGGCAGCCAGCATGACAGTGAAGTTCGGTGCGACGGCGCACCCCAATGCGCCGAACAGGAACAACCCGGCACAGACCAGGAGGCTTCCCTTGCGGCCCAACGCGTCCGCCAACCTGCCGCCCAGCAGGGCACCAAGGGCGGCGCCCGGGAACAGCAGGCCGCTGACGACAATTGCTTCCTGCGTTGTGCTGAGACCGAGGTCGTCCTTCATGTAGAGCAAGGCCCCGGAGATCACACCGGTGTCGTAACCGAACAGGAGCCCACCCAAGGTGGAAATCACCGTCAGCTTGACCAGGAAACGATTGTGCTTACCGGTTCGAGCTGCGCTCGAACCTGATCCACCTGAACCCACCATTGGGCTCCTCCTTCATCGAGGCGACTCTGCCGTTTGACAGCCCCGGCTCACCCTTGACAGAGCGGCCGGTCCTGCGATGTTTCCGTGCTCCGAACACAGTTCGGCCCTACGAAGGCGGATCACTTTCCGACCGCCGATACTTCCAGTGCGAAAGAGGACTCTGTTGAATAGAGCGTCACAGTTCCGTATGTCGGATCCTGTTTGTTGGAACCGGGTCGCCGGTCATGGCGACACTTTGTTTTCTTCGTCGACAGCATCAGGACGGGACTCCGGTAGCCCGTCCACGAAAGCCTCGATGTCCTTGACCCTGAACCGGGCAAGTCGCTCGAGGTGCACCTGCGGCAAGCGGCCGGTGGCGACCAGGCGCTCGACGGTTCGCACCGAGACGCCCAGCCGCTCCGCCGCTTCGTCCTTGCTGATCAGTAAGGGATCAGGCATGCGGGAATAATGGCCGTGACCGCGAGCGCTCGCAGGAAATGGCGGGTCGTGGCGAGTCCTGGCGACCCGACGCAGGAAGACCGCCAGTTCCTCCACCTCGGGTGGTACCGGCAGGCCGAGCACGGTCAGCCGCCGCACATGTCCGGAAAGTGCAGATGTCAGGTGCTGCACCAACTCTGGAACCCACGGGGACTCGGCCAATCCGCCGGGTCCCGGGCCCAACAACCGGCTGTCAGGCTGCGATCCGGCGGCTGTCACAGGCAGCCACCGTCGATGGACACGAAGACCTGAACGACGAACCGCGGGAGCGGAAGTGCCATGTGGCTCATTAATTCGGGCATTTGTCGCTTCCTTCGCTATCGGTCGGACAGGATCCAGCTCGGCTGCAATCTCTCTGGTCTGCGCCGCCGCTCCCCGCGTCTTCAAGCGCTTTAAGTACGAGTAGTGTGGAGGAAGTCCCAGGCCTTTGTCAAGACAAAGTAGGTGCCCGTTTTGAACGCTAAGGAACCGGTACGGCGGCCGCGACTGGACGACGTGGCAGCCGAGGTCGATGTGTCGACGGCGACGGTGTCGCTGGTGTTGCGGGGCATCGCCGGACCGAGCGCTGCCACCCGCGAACGTGTGTTCGAGGCGGCCGACCGCCTCGGCTACCGGCCGGATCGCGCGGCCAGTGCTCTGGCGAGTCGACGTAGTCGGCTGATCGGCGTCGTGGTGGACGTCAGCAACCCGTTCCACACGCAATTGATCGAAGACGTCCACACGGCCGCCCAGCAGCATGCCTACAACCTCGTCCTGGCCGCGGTGACACGCAGTCAAAACGAAACCCGTGCCATCGAGACACTGCTGGACTCGCGCTGTGAGGGCTTGGTCCTGTTCGGGTCGACTTTGCCGGTTGCGCGGCTGACCCGCCTGAGTCGGCAGTTGCCTCTCGTGGTCGTCGGCCGTCCGGTGTCGTCGGCCGGCGTTGATGTCGTCAGGACTGCCGATGACGACGGACTGGCCCAGGCCGTCAGGTATCTCGCCAGCCTGGGGCATCGGTACATCAGCTACCTGGACGGCGGTAGGAGTGACGTTGCCGCACTCCGACGGCGGGCCTACCAGCGCGCCATGTGTCGACAAGGACTGACCGACACGGTCCGCTTTCTCACGGGTGGCGACACGGAACGCGCCGGTGCCGACGCCGCTGACGAGGTGTCAGGGCTGCGGCCGAGGGCGACTGCTGTGGTGACCTTCAATGACCGATCTGCCGTTGGCCTCATCGGCGCCCTGGTTCGCGCCGGTGTCGACGTCCCGGGCACGCTGTCGGTGATCGGATACGACGACAGTCCGGTGGCCCGGCTTCCGCACGTTGACCTCACGACGGTGAGCCAGAACACCCACCAGATCACCGATAACGCCATTGCCGCGCTCATCGAGCGACTCGACGGCGCGCGCACCGACAAGTGCGAGGTAGTGGTCCCTCCGCATCTGGTCGTGCGAGGCACAACAGGTCCACCCGTGGCATGAAAAAGGGGTGGCGGCATTGTCACAGGGAACTGTGCCGGTGAGTTGGTCGCCCGAGCAGCAGATGTTCGCGGGTGACTTCGGTCAAACCGGTGAGGAGCCGTCGTGCCATTGGTGAGAATCGACCTTCAAGCGGGACGGTCACCCGAAGAGGTGCGGGGTATCGCCGACGCGGTGCAGGAGGTCATGCTCAGTCACTTCGTCGCTCCGCCCCGCGACCGCTACCAGATCATCACCGAGCACCCCGTCGGGCACATCATCGCCGAGGACACCGGTTTGGGGATCGAGCGCTCCGACGGTGTCGTCGTCATCCAGATCTTCCAACAGGGTCGAAGCCAGCAGCAGAAGGTTCGCACCTACGCGGCGCTCGCGGAGCGGCTGGCCCAATGCGGGGTGACGCCCACCGATCTCATCGTGTCGGTCGTCGGGAACAAGCCCGAGGACTGGTCATTCGGCCACGGCCGCGCGCAATTCCTCACCGGCGAACTGTAGCTTCACGTCCAGTTAGGGCTGCTCTGAGTCGTTGACCACCAAGTCCTCAACATGAGGGTATGAACCCGGTAACGGCCACTGGCGTGTTCACAAACCGGCAGCGCTTGTCGAGGGCTCTTGGCGATCCATCGGTGTTCGCTGCGCATGATCATGGCCCGCTGGTACGGAGGGCGGCTGGTTGATCAGCAGATGAGTCGAGTTCTTGGTGCGGGCGTCGTCGTCGTCCGCCGCGTTGTGCGGCGGTGCCTGCAATGACAACGAGGACGACGCCGGTGATCTGCACGGCCGTAGGTGTTTGGTGCAGGACCATTATTCCGAGCAGGACGCCGATGGCGGGTTCGAGAGCCATCAGGGTTCCGAATGCGGTGGGCGTCATGTGGCGAAGGGCGAGCAGTTCGAACGCGAACGGCAGGACAGGGTGCAGGACGGCCACCGCGGCAGCGACGGCGACGATGCCGAGCGTGAGATCGCCGGCGGATTGAGGGATTCCGGCGATGGCGGCGGTGAGCGCGGCGATAGGGACGGTGATGGTGAGTCCGCCGAGGCCGGCGAACCGGTCGCCGACCCGTTGGGTGAGCAGGATGTAGGTGGCCCAGCCGATGGCAGCAAGGGCTGCGAATCCGATTCCGGCGGCGTTGATGTCGCCTTGCCAGGGTTCGGTGAGCAGGACGACTCCGAGCAGGGCCAGTGCCGGCCAGGCGAGCGCTCGCTTGTTGTGGCTGCGGACGGCGGCAACGGTCAATGGTCCGAGGAATTCGATGGCGACGGCGGTGCCCAGTGGGATCCTTTCGATCGCTGCCAGGAACGCGATCGTCACCAGACCGGTTGTGACTCCCAGTCCGAGCAGCGCCGGGATATCGCGTCGGCGGATCGCACGCAGCGGGGGGCGGGCCAGCACCAGGAACATCAGTGCTCCCAGGCTGAGCCGGAGCCAGGCGGTGCCTGCCGGTCCAACTGCCGAGATGAGGTTCACCGACAGAGCCGAGGCTAGTTGAACCGACAGCATGGCCACTACTGCCAGGGCCCACGGCGGTACCCGTTGGTCGGCGGGGACGTCCCTCATGACGGCGTCCGGTTCCGCCAGTCACCGATCTCATCCAGTCGCCGGCGCTGCTGTGCGGCAGCTCCGGCGTCAAGTCCAGTGCCGCGTTCGTGGAGGTTGTTGATGACGCGTTCGCGGTGTTCCACGGGATTGTGGTCGTCGTACTTGAATTTGGCGTCCACCCGCAGCACCTGGAGCCGTATCCCGCGGATACCGGACAGCATCCGCCCGTAGGGCGCGTCGGCGACGGCCACCGTTGCGTGCCGCCCTTCGGGTTGGATGTCGGCGAACTGGGCGGTGAGAATGTCTACCTTGCCCTGGGGGTCGTCGACAACCGTTGGCCGGCAGACGAATTGCACGGATGTGTAGTAGCTGGTCGGCACGCCGTCCTCATCCGGTCCGCCGGCCTTGGCCCGCCAATACGAGGGGATGTAGGCGTAGTCGCCCACCATGGTCAGTCGGACCTGCGCGGCCGCTTCCAGGTGCGGCCAGACCGGGTTCGGCCGGGCCAGATGGAGCAGCAGGTCGCCCCCGGCGACGGTGAAGTGGGCGGGCATCACCAGCGGTGCCTCGGCGGGATCGAGGTTGTTGACCACCAGCGTGCCGAATCGGTCGGTCCCGGCGAGCCAGGTCTGCCACTCGGTCGGGTCCTGCGCGGCGTCCCAAGGATGGATGAGCATTGTTCTCCCTCAGTTCGTTTCCTCAGTGTGTTTTCCCTCGGGGGTGTCGGCGGTGATCAGCCGGTGGGCCGTCCGCACGTCTGGGCCGAAGCCCGTGAGGTGGGTGCGGAGGTCGTCGGCGGCCGCGTGCAGCGCGTCATCGGTCGTCGGAGTCAGGGCGTCGAGGATGAACAGTGCACTCGTGGTGTCCTCGCGGAGCTGGGTGCGGCGTGCTTGCCGCCAGTTCCAGCGGCGGCAGGTCACCCCGCAGTCGTCGCACCACACCACCTCGCCGGTGTCGGGGTGGTCGATGACCGCTGCGCCGCCGGCCACGGTGTCAAATGGTTCCTCACCGGTGGCGCGCACCAGGCGGGGTGCACCGTTGTATCGGGTGAGATCTTCTCCGCCGAGCGGGATCTGGTGCGTCACCGAGACGGCGTTGTAGGTATCGGTGAGCCGGTTCACCCGGGGCAGCCCATCCGCTGCCCGACGCAGCAGCGCCTCGAGACTGTTGCGGGTACGTTGCGGTTTCGCGCCGAACGCCCGGTACGCCTCCCGCCAGGCGGCCACTGCCGGCAGCTGCTCGACCTGCCGATCATGAAGTGCGTGCCGGGCGCTGGCCTCCGCCGCCAGCAACAGTGATTCGCTGGTCGGATCGCTCGGGCCCGGGGCGAGCCCGTCGACGGCCACCAGCAGAGCGCGGTAGTCCGGTCGCAGCTGGAACACCGCGGCATCGACCCGGGCGCCGCCCAGGAAGTTCTGCAGCGGTGGGTGATCAGGCATGGGTGACCTCCGTGCGTCCGGAACCGACACCAGGCTCGAACACGGCCAGGGTGAACCGAGCCGATGCGGTGTGCGGGTTGCCGTACGAGTGCGCGACGTCGCCGGGGAACGTCACCGCGTCACCGACCCCGAGAGTGACCTGCTGGTCGCCGATGTCGATTGTGATCATGCCCTGTTGGACCTGCACCAGCTCGCGGGTGCCCGGCGCATGCGCCTCACTGAGGTGCCGATCCGCCGGGCCCAGGGACCAGTCCCACAGCTCGACCACATTCGGTGGTTCGGACCCGGCCACCAGGACCCCGCGCCCACCGCCCTCACCGGTCCACAGCACCGCGCCGTCACCGTGCCGGGTGACGGCGACCGGCTTGGACCGGGGTTGCTCCACCAACGCCGGCAACCCGATACCCAGCGCGTCACTGATCCGGAGCAGCGTTCCAACGCTGGGGTTCGCGGCACCTTGTTCGACGTTGACCACCATCCGGCGGCTGACGCCGGCCGCTTCCGCCAGCCGGTCAAGAGTCCACTGCCGTGACAACCGCTCCTGCCGGACTCTGGCGCCGATCGCCGAGGACAGGTCGGCGGTAATCTGATCCATAAGTGCAGCATACTGCATTAGTCGTGCACCCATAGCGGAGGGATGAGGGTTGATGCTGTATCCCAGCTTGCCCTCCGCCTCTCCTCCCGACCGGAGCGGGCCGATCTGGGGTGGCTTCACCCAACAACCCCGATCCGTCGGAGTTATTACCTGTAATACGGTTTGCTTCGTTACCCTGTACGCCTGGCACCAGGGGCCCGCTGGCAGGTGCTGCCGGTTGCCATCGCACGAGATGACCGGTCGTGCATGTCTGCAACAGGTGGGGCCTAACCGTAGGGTGCGTCACCAACGGTCGAATCCACCTCACGGCGCGTGACCTACCGCTGCATTTCTAGGTCGTATCAACCCTACACAGTAGGCGTGTATCAATTTGAGCACATGTCCGTCACGGACAGTCGCTTGATTCCGGATCCTCTTCTACCAATTTTAGAAAATTGCGAAACGTCACAGACGGTATCGTTGTTGTGCGCAACCTCCGGAGTGGGGCAACCTTAAGACTTCCGCGGAGATGATCGCGAAGTATCAAGAGCAGATTGCCACCGCGCCGCCGCTTTTATGGTCGGGACAATCTTGAACGCGGGCCTTCGAAGGCGCTGCGTTCCAAGTAACAATCTGCACCATGCGTGGCCCGTCATCCCCCACGTCTAAGTCACAACCGACTGTCTCGCCGGGCGACACTAGCGCAAACTGAACAAACCAGGGCGGGCTCCGACGCACCGTCCGAACTTGAGGTTCATCAAGGGCAACCTGTCGCTGGTGACCTAATGGAGGTCGCCCAGCGACGGAGCTGCCGCGGAGGGATCAGCCGGCGGTGGCGGCCAAGTACTGCTCCTTGACCGATGATGCGATCCTGCCGCGGGCGGCGACTTGGATGCCGTTCTCATGTGCCCACGCGCGGATGGCGGCCAAATCCGAGCCATCCGACGAGGTCACAGTCTTGGTGTTTGAACGGGCTGCTGTGTTGGCTTTCACCTTGCGGCCGGCTTCGACGTACACGGCGACCGCTTTGCGCAGGTTCTTGGCGTTCTTAGCTCCGAGATCGATCTCGTAATGCTTGCCGTCGAGACCGAACGATACTGTTTCGACGGCCTTCCCGCCGTCGATGTCGTCGGTCAGGATGACGGTCGTTTGCTGTGCCATTCGGCAGTGTTCCTTCGCATTCGTAGGTATGACAGATTTCAAGAGTACCCGCCTCGAAAAGCCGTCAAACCACATGACTCGCGCAACCGGTGTCCGGAGGTTCCTCCCCGGATGGTGCGCCAAGCCTGGTTCCGAGCGCCCAGATGTCCTGAGCGATTCGCCCGTCACGTCTTCATCTTGAGTCAATGGCTGTCCAATAGCGGTGGAGTTGGTTGTCGTAGTCGGTTCTGGTCAGCGGGACCACATGGATCGGTGTGCCGACCCAGGAGGCTTCCAAGATGTACCGCTGCCCGTCGATGGTGCCCAGGTAGATCGCGACGTGGCCGGGGAAGCCGACGATGTCACCTGGTTGCCCCTGCTCCCAGGGGATGGGGACACCGCCGGCGCGTTGGGTACCGGAGTTGTCGGGGGCCTGGTAGCCGGCTTGAGCCAGGACGTACGCGGTGAGACCGGAGCAGTCGAAGCCGATCTCCGTTCCGCAGGAGTTGTAGTCGCCGCCGCCGCGGCCGCAGCCGTTGTTCGGGCCGGCGCCGTTGCCGCCCCCTCCCCAGACATACGGGAGGCCGAGGACGGCAAACCCGGCGGCGAGACCCCTGGCGACGGCCGGGGTGGGGGCTTTGATGGTTTTCCCGGCCAGCGCTGGGGTGACGTAGGCGTTGTTGGGGATGGTGACGTCCGGGCCGTTCGCGGATACGGAGACCTTCGTGGGTTTGCCGCCGCCAGTTGGCCCGAAGTAGGACTGGAACAGGCGGAAGAAGTTGCGGTTCCCGTAGGAGCTGCACTTGTCGCCTTCGCCGGGGTAGGCGGCCAGGCTGGCGGCGTTGGGCTGATACGGGGTGTAGGTGTACAGGGTGGCGGTGGCGCGGTTTTTGATGGTGACTGGTGCGCTGCCGCAGCCGGTTTCGGCCACGTTCCAGAGGATGTTGCTGGTCTTCCCTTCTGGGTAGTTCACCTTGGAAGGGTCGACATGGAGGCGGGCCAATGCCTGGTACATGCCGAAGGTTTGCGCCCATACGCCGGCCTTGTTGGCGTCGCAGTTCGCTGATCCCCCTGGGCCGGTGTCCGGGCAGCCGAACCCGGTGAGCGCTGCCGGTGGGTTGGGGCGGGTGAAGCCTTGGCTTTCCTTCTGCACGATCACGATCGCGACCTGCGGGTTGATGCCGCAGGACTTTCCGAGGTGGAACAGGATGCTCGCGTAGGACTGCGGGCCCACTGGGCCGGCCCAGTCCTTGCACCACGCCAGCTGGTACGCCCCGGGTGTGTACGTGCCTCGGCGCAGGCAGGACTGCGCGCTGCAGGTGGCGCCGATTCTGTCCAAGGCGACCTGGACGGCGGGGACGTCGGGGAATGCTGAGTCGTTATAGAAGATCGCGTCGCTGATGATGTTGCCGGCGTCGAATTCGGTGCTCGCACCGGTGGTAACGGTGCTGCAGGTGGTGTTGACCTGTGGTGGCGGGGTGCCGGAGTAGAGGACCGCGGCGAGTGCCCTGCCCATGTCCTGCCACTTCGCGACGTTCTGTCCAACGTGGGATTCCTGGACGACTTCGCCGAGCTCGTAATTCTGCCGGGGATCGGTGTCGTATCCGGGTACTCGGCGCACCAGCTGCTCCAGGAACATCTTGGTGGCACCGGCCGGGTGGGTTCGGTCGTACTGGCTGTAGAGGCCACTGGAGGGGTCGGGTGCTTGTTGGAACAGGCCAACCCAGGGCCCGTTCACCGCCTGGGGGTTCAGGGTGGACTCCTGCATGGCGACGGCGAGGGCGATCTCGCGGCGCGGCGGGTCAGGCGCATCTGCTTGGTGACAGCGGTGATGGTGCCGGCCACCTTCATTTGCTGGTCGTTCAGGGTGATGCCGGCGTAGTTCCCGGCGGGCGCCGCTGCCGAGGTGACTGCCGTGCCGGAACTGGCCCGTGCTGGTGGTGGTGCTGCAGGGTTGATGGTGCAGCTGTAGCTGCTGGCGGCCGGCGCCGGCGGGGCCAACGCGGCCGGACCTCCGGCGCTGGACAGAATGATGATGACCAGCATGAGCAGGACCAGGCCCAGGAGCACCGGCCAGGAGACCAGCATTCCGGCGGCGGCGCCGATCGCCCACCGCAGCACGATTTTGGTTGCCTTGCGTTTGATGCTCAATTCGCTGTGACCGGTCGTCCGATCCGCCAGTGTCCGGCGGGATCTCGTTGCACGATGCGGGTGAGGTCGATAGGGACGGATTGGTAGGCGGTGCCTGCGGCGGACAGCACTTGAGTGGCAGTCAAGGTGACTGTTGCCTCGCCCCGGCCGTTGCGAGAAGCCATGTCCACGGTGGCGGTGATGTTGGTGCAGGCCGAACTCGTTCGGGTTCCAGTGATGTGGGCCCATGCCGGTTCGTCGAGCGTCCACGGGTCCTGGCCCCGCGGCATTGTGGTGTCCCCGTAGGTGGCGGCGCGGCGGGTGTTGTCGTCTCGGTCAGTGCGGTAGTCGTACCAGCACAACGCGGCCAGCCACGACGCCGCGAGCGCGGCGGGATCGCGGAACACCTGCGGGTTCGCTTTGTCCGGCGGTGCTGTCAGGGCAACAGTCACCGATGCGGTCGACGCGGGCCGCGCGGTTCTGGGGGTTCGGTCCAGGCGCGGGTTAACCGGAGCCCCACTGGACAAGACCAGCGTCGCCGACGCCTGCGCCGGCGGCTGCTGGGGTGGTGGGGTGCCCAGCGGGCGGGCCGCGGGCAACGAATCAGCGGTTGATGATGAGTTGAGGCTCGTCACCGCGACGGCGGGCGCCGGCACCGGAGCTTTTGAAGCAGCACTTGTCGTTGTTTCAGCGGGGGTGAGTGCGGGTTCGGATGCGGTGACGCGGACGATGATCAATGACACCAGCACCGCCGCGGCCAGGCCTGCCGCGGTCGTGACATCTCTGGTCAGCGTTGTCATCGGAGTTGCCTCATCGCCCAGCGGCGCACGCGGCACCCGGCGGCCCGTAGCGGGATCAACGCGACCCGCCCGACTGCGAGCAGGACCAGCAAGCCGAAGACCACCAGGGTGGCTGCACTCCCCCACCCGGCCACCGCATCTTGTCCCTGCTCCAGGCTCATCGAGGAAGCCAGGATCAGCCAAACAACGACCCCGACAACCACCCAGCGACCTCGAACCCTCTGCGACTTAGGAAGTGTCATCAACAGACCATCTGCAGATGAAGAAACGCTTGACCCGTCCCTCCCCCCTCGGGATTCGGGTCTCAAACGTCGGGAGCTCGGCTCTGGACGTCCTGGTCGGTAGTGCTGCGACCTAGGCACAGCAGGTTGGGCTCGAACGGTCACAGGTCACCTCACAGCTGGGGCGTTCATCAACGATGCCCAAAGCCTCACCTGCCACACAGGACACCGTTACACCGGTAATACGGAATGTTGTCTGCGAATGGACAGGTCCTCAGGTCACCGCGGGCGACTGTGGCCCGCGGTGGCCGTGACATCCCGGGCCAGCGTTCTCATTGGAGAAGCCTGACCGCCCGGCGACGCACACGGCGCCCAGCGGCCGGTGCAGGTATTAGCTCGACCCTCCCCACGACGAGCAGGACCAGCAGGCCGATGACCGCCGGGGTGGCTGCACTCCCCCACTCAGCCACCGCATCTTGCACCTGTTCGAGGCTGATCGAAGAGCCAGGACAGCCAAACAACGACTCCGAGAAGGACCCAGCGGCGGCGGACTCTTTGTGCGTAGAAGAAGTCATCACCGGACCAACTGCAGGACGAGGACCACCACCACCACCAGGGATGGATGCGATGGCCGCGCCGAGAATTCCGGTGCTGCGTGGGGATCGATCTTCAGGTGGCGAATCCCCCATAGGGTCGATAGTAACGACGCCGGTGCCGGCAGTACTGGGCTGCTGGCACCGGCTTCGTGATCGAGCGGGAGAGGAATTACTCGCTGTCTGCGCTGACGGCCGGAACGATTTGAGTCTCGCCGTTCTGCCTGGTTGGCGAGTTTGCACGGTTTGATCGAAGGCCGCTGCGTCTGGGGGCGATGTCGGTCAGGTCTGGGTCACGGTCAGCCTCCGACTCCCTTGAGGTGGTGCGGCTTTGACGACTGGTTTGTCGTTGTCCCAGCTGATGGGCATGGGGTCGGTGAGTGCACCGACAAAGTGTCCTTCGCTGCCGCGGTTTTCGAAGGCAAGCATGATCCAGTTTCCTGCTGGGTCCTGGATCAGTTTCCCGACGTAGTAGTGATCGTCGGTGAGTGGGACGGCGTCAGCGACGTGGTACGGACCGAGTGGGCTGTCCGCCGGCGCCGCCCAGATGGAACCCTGATCCCCTGCTGTTCGCCGGGATCCGGAGTATTCCGAAGGCAGGCAATTGAAGATCAGCAGGTGTTGGCCGTCGATGGTGACCAGTTGGGGGACCTCGAGGTGCCCGAATCCGGCCCCCGGTTGGGTGAGGGGGGGGTGGACGTCCCAGTGCAGTAGGTCCTTGGAGGTGGCGTGGGCGATGACCCCTCTGTCGTCATCGGGTCCGTGGTTGGCCCGTGCGGTGATCAGCAGGTGCCAGCCGTCGCCGGCCGGGTCTTCCAGTACCCACGGGTCGCGCCAGTGGTGGTCGTGCCATGGTTGGCTGCCGCCCTTTTCGTACCAGCGCGGGTCCGCGGTCACGATGGGGTTGTCCGGGTGTTTGGTCCAGTGGTGCAGGTCGGGTGATGTGGCGACACCGACCTGTTGGATCAGCCGGCCGTCGGGCTCGCGGGTCGTGCCGGTGTAGAACATGAACCAGGTCCCGTCTGGCCCTTTGATCACCGACCCGGTCCAGGTGGCGGTCTGGTCGAAATCTGGTGCGTCACCGTGCACCAAGGCGTCCTGTACCTGTTCCCAGTGGCGCAGGTCGGTGGAGACCGCGTGCCCGACCGCCGCGCGGAGGTGGCGGCGATCGGGGTCGTGCAGTGCCCGTGAGGCGTGCAGGAAGAACAGGTGGTATTCGCCGTTGTCCTGGGCGAGCCAGAAGTCCCACAGCCAGGCGTCGGGGAGCCGGAACATGGTCAGCCTTTCACGCCGCTGGAGGCGATGCTGTTGATGAACGAACGTTGGAAGGCCACGAACAGCGCCAGGACGGGGATGGTGATCAGCGAGGCGTAGGCCATGATCTGACCCCAGGATGTGTTGAGTTGCTTGAAGTAGTCGATGCCCACCATCACCGGCCTGAGTTCCTCAGTCTGCACCACCATCAAAGGCCACAGGTAGGAATTCCACGCGGGTAGGAAGGTAAGGATGGCGACGGTGGCGATGGCCGGCCCGGACAGCGGCATGACGATCTTGCGGTAGATGGTGAACCAGCCGGCGCCGTCGACGATCGCGGCCTCGTCCAGTTCCTTCGGGATGGAATCGAAGTATTGATAGAAGAGGTAGATCGAGAAGGCGTTGGCGATGAACGGGATGATCTGCACCTCGTAGGTGTCCAGCCAGCCGATGCTCCCGTCGTAATAGGGAAGCTTGTTGACCCACCACAGCAGCGGCAGTGCCAGTGTCTCGAACGGCACGATCAGGGTGGCGATGATGACGCCGAGCATGATCGCCCGGCCGCGGAACTTCAGTCGTGCCAACGCGAACGCGCACATGCTGTTCACGATCAAACCGAGCACGACGGTGAGCACGGAAATGAGGATGGAGTTCATCAGGAACTGCCAGAACGGGACCCGGTTGAAAACGGCGGTGTAGTTGTCCAGTGAGATGTCGCCGACCGGGACGAAGGCCTTCAGTGATGTGAGGTCACCGAAGATCTGCACGTCCGGTTTCAGCGAGGACACCAGCATGAACAGCAGTGGCAGCCCGAAGACCAGGCAGAGCAGGATGCGGACGATGAACCCGCCGATCCGGCGGCCGGGCCCGGGCGGTGCGGTCCCGGTGACCGCGGGTGGGGTGGTGACGCTAGTGCTGGTGGTGGTCATTTGGCGTCCTTGTCACGGGTCAGGTACCGCTGGACGAGGGAAACGGCGAGGACGAGGACGAAGAAGACCAGCGAGATCGCCGACGCGTAGCCGGTCTGTTGCTGGGCGAACCCGGCCCGGACCGCCTGGAAGACAACGGTGCTGGTGGCGTCGAGAGGTCCGCCCTGGGTCATCACCTGGATCTGGGCGAACAGGCTGAACGCCGAGATGGTGATGGTGACCAGGATGAACGTCCGGGTCTGCCGCAATCCTGGCCAGGTGACGTAACGGAAGTTCTGCCAGGTACTGGCCCCGTCCAGCGCGGATGCCTCGTAGAGGTCGCCGGGGATGGTCTGCAGTCCGGAGAGCCAGATGACCATGTGGAAGCCGACGGCTTGCCAGATCGACATCAGCATGATTGCGCCGAGTGCTGTATTCGGGTTGCCCAGCCAGTCGGTGCCCTGAATGGCGCCGCCGGAGATGGTGCGCAGGAAGGAGTTGATCAGCCCGTCCGGCTGGTACATGAACTGCCACAGCAGCGAGATGACGACGATCGAAGTGACCACCGGCAGGAAGTACACCGTGCGGAAGAAGTTCACGCCGCGGACCTTCGCGTTGAT
Organism: Nakamurella sp. GG22; assembly: GCF_052976845.2. Classification (NCBI taxonomy): domain Bacteria; kingdom Bacillati; phylum Actinomycetota; class Actinomycetes; order Nakamurellales; family Nakamurellaceae; genus Nakamurella; species Nakamurella sp. GG22. The sequence continues at coordinate 174,372 of NZ_JBRIIO020000003.1, forward strand.
CAGCAATGCCAGGACGAGTCCGAAGCCGGCCTGCACGGGGACCACGACGATCGCGAACAGGATCGTGTTCCGCAGCTATTTCCAGAACACGGGGTCCTGGAAGAGACGGGTGAAGTTGTCCGCCCCGACGAACCTGGCGGGTTCCGGGGAGATGAGCTTTGCGTTGGTGAACGCGAGCCCGAAGGTCAACGCGATAGGTATGAGGATGAACAGGACGATCAGGACGGCAGCCGGTGCGACCAGCCAGGCCGCCGCACGACCGTGGCTGCGGCCCGGCCGTCGCTGCTTGGTGCGAACAGCGCTTTCCGGTACCCGGGGTTCGATGGTTGCGGTTTGTGTCATGGGGGTCTCCTAGTAGAGCCCTTGGACCGTGCGGGGCACAGCGCCCCGCGCCCCGCACGGTCGACCAAAAAGGGGGGACTACTGCTGCTGGAAGAAGTTGTTCGACTGCTGATTGGCGTCGATATCGGAGACCGCCTGATCCAGCGCCGCCTGCGGGTCCCCGCCGTTGACGATGTCCTGGGCGGCCTTGGTGAACGTGGTGGCGATGAACGGGTAGCCGGGGGTCTGCGGGCGGACCTCGGAGAACTTCTTCGAGAACTGCCGGAAGACATCGTTCACCCCACCCGGCTCGTAGCCCTTGACCAGGGCGGCCGCGGCGTCGGTGGCCGGGATGGTGCCGGTGGCCTCGGAGACCGCCGCGACGTACTTGTCCTGCAGCGAGAACTTGAGGTAGTCAAGCGCCCCGTCCTTGTTCTCGCAGGTGGCGCTGACGCCCCACTGCCAGGACCCGCCGCCGATCTTCGGGCCGTTGCCGAAGTCCGGCGGCGGCATGAATGCGACGTCGTCGCCGAGCTTCTCGCGGGCCGCCTCGGCGCCCCACGAGCCGTTCCAGACGATGGCGCTCTTTCCGTTGAGGAAGTCCGCGCCGGCGTCCTTGCCGGACTTGGCTGCCATGTACCCATCGGTGACCAGGCTCTGGAACCACTTCGCCCAGGCCAGCGCCTCGGGGCCGTTGAGCACCCCGTCGGCGCTCTGGTAATCGGTGCGGTTGATCAGGTCTCCGCCGAAGCTCTGCAGGAACGGGGAGTACGCGTACGGCCACCATTCACCGGTATTGGCAGTCGCCATGTCCAGCGGGTTCGTCCACTCACCGGTCGCCTTGAGCGTGGCCAGCGCGGCGTTGAACTCCTCAGCGGTCCACGGTTTGTCGATCGTCGGGACCCGGATGTTGTTCTTCTCCAGGACCGATTTCCGCGCGTACATGGCCAGTGCCACGTCGTAGTACCCAGCGGAGTAATTTTTGCCGTTCCAGGTGCCGACGGTGCTCGGCAGGAACTTGGACAGTTGCTCCTCCAGCCCGTCCAGCGGTGCCAGGTACCCGCCCCACGCCCAGTTGGGGACGTTGGGCCCGTCGGTGTCCAGGATGCACGGCAGCGTCTTGGACGCGGCGGCGGCGGTCACCGACTGGTTGTAGGAATCCTGCGGGAACGCCTGCACCTCGACCTTGTACTTCGTTTGGCTGCCGTTGTAGTCACCGACGATCTGGTTGATCGCCGCGAGTTCCGTCTCGTTCCCGGCGTTGTGGGTCCACAGCTTGAGTGTGGCGGTGCCATTGGCGTCCGTCCCACTGTCGCTGCTGCTGGAGCTTCCTTTGCCGCACGCGGCAAGGGAGAGTGCCAGCGCTGCGGCTAAACTGGCCGCTGCGAGGCGCTTCAGGGTGTGCGATACCACGGAGTCCTCCAACTCATTGCAGTCCGGTGAATCCGGACAACGGACCGCCCGTTGCAGCGGGCGGGATGGGAATGGGGCGGTACCCGCCGCCCGACCAACCTCAGTGGCCGGGCGGCGGGCCCACCGATGCTCGCTGCACCAGTGGGCAATCCAGGACGACTTGCTCGATAGGCGAATGGTTCTCGGAGTTGATCAACTTCATCAACGTGTGCACCGCCCACTTCCCCATCTCCAGATGAGGCAGCGCGACGGTGGTGAGGCCCGGTCGCAGGCCCGCGGAAATGATCTGCTGATCATCGAAACCGACGATGGAAACATCACCGGGAATGGCCAACCCCAGCGCGGCCGCGGCCTGGTAGGCGCCCATCGCCATCCGGTCGTTGAAACAGAACAGCCCCGTCGGCCGGTCCGGGCGATCCAGCAGGATCATCGCGCCGCGATAACCTCCGGCCGACTCCGACAAATCGGTCACCGCCAGGCTAGGGTCAGGATCGATCCCGCAGTCGGTCAGCGCGCGGCGGTAACCGGCCAGACGGCCCACGGACGCTGGGATGTCGTCGACGTTACCGAGATACCCGATCCGGCGGTGCCCAGCCATCAGCAAGGCGCCGACGGCGGTCACCGCACCGCCGAACTCGTCGGGCACCGCGCACGCCCACTCCCCTTCGTTGGCGCGCGCATCGAGAAGGACCGTGCTCTTCGGCTCGAGCAACGCAGGCGGCGTCAGCACCCGGTGATACTCCGCGGCGTAGATGATGCCGTCGACCTGCCGGTCCAGCAGCGCGATGATCTCCCGCTCCTCCAGCTCAGGGTCCGTGCCGGAGTTCATCAACAGCAGCAGCGATCCGTACTCGGCCGCCGCCTGCTGGGCACCGACGATCGTCAGGCCGGCATGCGGTGAGGTGGCAATGTGGTCGCTGACAAACCCGATGGTCTCCGACCGCTGCTTCCGTAAGTTCTGCGCAAGCCGGTTCGGCCGATACGACAACTCCCGCGCCGCCTGCCGCACCCGCTCCCGGGTCTGCGGGTTGACCCGCTTGCCGGGAACGTCGTTGAGCACATGGGACACCGTGGTCACCGAGACACCCGACCGCTTGGCCACATCCCGAATCGTCGCTGACTGACTCACGCGTTGCCCAATCGGTTTGGCTTCGTTGACAGATTTATATTCGACCACAATTCGGACCGTGTCAACCATCACTTCCAGTACCACCCGATCGGCGCAACCGTTTTGGCCCTTACCTGAGCCGGACCGCTCGATCGACCCCGGACACGGCTACCCGCTGGCCCTCAGCAGCTGATATGACCTGGATTGGTTCTTCACAAGGATGCTTCCCGGGGTGGATGAAGGACCCGTCAGGTTCTGCATCGCTAGGGGTCCTCTTAGGAAGTGTCATCAGCGGACCAGTTGCAGGATGAAGGCCAGGACCACCAGGGATGCGATGGCGCCGCCGAGAATGACGGTGCTGCGCGGGGATCGGTCTTTCAGGTGGCGGATCCCCATGGGGTCGAAGAAACGCTTGATCCGTCCCTCCGCGGGATCTGCGTCGCTGCCGTCAGCGGCTGTGCTCTGGTCCGGGTCGGTGGGGCCGTGACCGGTGATTCCCAAGGTCTGCTGCTGTGCGAGCAGCACCTCCTCGAGTTGTTCGGTGAGGTCGTTGATCGTGGTGGGAGTGAGCCGCATCCACACGGCGACTTCCATGCCCTGCGGGTCGGTGCCGGACAGAACAAGGGTGGCGTCGAAGGGGTCCGTGCCGGCCCGGCTGATGCCGATCTCGGCGGATGCCGCTTGGCAGAGCACGCCGACCGCGGCCGGCATGTCCTGGCTCGGATCCCCTGCCTGTGGAATCTCCGGGCCGTCGGCGGATGCCTTCGCGGCCGAGATGTGTTCGTGGGTCGTCATTTCGCTGCGGCCTGCAGGGTGGGGACTGGTAGCAGGGCCGCGGTCAGCACAGCGCAGCGGTGGCTGCGGTAACGAGAGGGGGCCAGCCGGGTCACGTCCTCGAGGTGGTGCCGGCCGGTCACGATGACCGAGGCCGCCACGGTTCCGTCGTTGACCAGATGCCTTTCCAACCCTGCGGTTTCCCGGTCGGTCACAACCACGACGGGTTGGACCCGGGCAGCTGGCAGGCCGATCGCGGCCGCGGCAGCGGCGGCGGTTCTCGCGGCGGCAAGAGCACCCTGTTCTGGGGGTGCTGATGACGTCGGGTTGAAGCAGGCGATTGCGTGACCGTGCCCGACGAGAAGCCGATCAACCCGGGAGCCGTCGGGCAGTACCAGGGGCCCCAGATCTGTCCAACCGTTCACCGCCGGTAGTGCCGCGAGTAGGGCTCCGGCTGCTCGCCGGTGGCGGTGCCAGATGAGCCCTACCGCGCTGGTCAGGGCAACGATCAACACCACCGCACTTTCGCCATGGTCACCGAGAACGACGCACGGGACCGCTGCCAGCAGCAGCACCGTGGAGCCCAGCAGGGCGTTCAGCCCGGCGTTGATCAACGCGGGGCGTAGCGCGCAGGCAACGAGGGCTGGCACCGGTGCGGCAAGCACGTACCCGGTGAGCACGGCACCTACGTCGCCGGCGCCGATGACCTGCTGGCCGATCAGGATCACGCACACCACGGCGGGAACGGCGGCGGTGACAAGGGTGATCAGAGCGCAGACAGCGACCTGCGGGTGCGCCCGGGTCACCCACACCGCGGTCAGGGCCGCGGCGACCCCGGCCAGCAGCCAGGGCAGATTCGCACCCACCGCCACGTACAACCACCACAGCAACACCACAGCAGCGGTTAGCACGGTGGGTCGGCGGCGGCGGCGCCGACCGGCGGTACCTGCCGGGGAGAACGTTTGGTGGAGGAACTGTTTCACCGTGAGTCCTTTCATTCCGGACCGGCTGAGGCGGGTTCCAACGGTCGGCGGTCAGGTGCGTCGTCGTCGTTTCGATCGGCACCCGGTGGCGGTGTGGAGGGTCGAGCGGCGGTGGATGGGTCCGGCGGGGCGGGTCGAGGTATCCGCTGGGTCGGGGCGGGACGTGGGATCTGATCTGTCTGCGGCGGTGGGCCCGGACGCGGGATAGCGACCGTCTCAGGGGGTCCGGGGGGCCGCGGGATCCGGTCTGTCTGCGGCGGCGGGCCCGGACGCGGGATAGCGACCGTCTCAGGGGACCCGTTGGGGGGCGGTTGCTTTGGCTGCCCGGTGGGCATCGACGGCCCGGTTGCCCGGGCGGGGTTTGGCGGCGGGTGCCGCCGCAGGACAGGACCGACAGTCGCTGTGTCCCGGGCGGTGCCGTTCTTGCTGACCTTCGGATTCGGGGTTCCGGCGATGCGGGCAACCCTGGCGGCAGCGGTGGCCGTCGATTCGGTGTCCGCTTTGCCGGTGGTCTTCTTCTTCCCGCTGCCGCCGGTGTTGGCGGTGTTCGCGGCCTTGACCGCGGTGAGCTGGGCCCGACCCAGGTTTTTGTAGGACCGGCGGCGTGCGTCCTGGGGTCCGAGGACGGCGCCGCGGACGCCTCCGGTGAGCAGCGACACCGGTGCGAGCAGGGTTCCGGCCGTGCGATGCAGCGGCCCGCGGGTGGGATCGGCGGCCATCATCCGGCGGTGCTGACCCGCGACGAGGACACCCGCCCCAGCACCGACCGTCGTGCGGACAGCGGTGCGGGTAAGAGTTCTCGCGCCGCCGGCGGTGCGGCGTTGAACGTCTCCGGCCAGGTTGGGTGCGATCGACGCGGCGCCAGGGCGGATCAGTTCCTGCACCTTCTGCACGAGTTTCCAGAAGAAGAAAAGGATGACTCCCAACCAGACCAAGCGGAGCCCGAACGACAAGGTGGAGGCGAGCATCCAGGCGATGATCAGGATGGTCAGGGACAGCAGGATTCCGTAGGCCAGTCGGGATGCCCAGGCGTGCACCAGGTCTCCGGCCCATTCCTTCGCCATCTTCGCTTTGCCGGTGTAGGTCGCGAAGGCCAGCTTGAACGGGCCGGTGATGTAAAGGGCGAAGGTCAACGCGATCCACGCCATGGTGATGATCCCGGTGATCAGCACCGGCACGGCAGCGACAGCCGTACCGATCAGCGAAGAGAACGCCTGGTTGACCCGGGCTATCCCGACATCCCCGGCGTACGCCTGGGCGGTGGTGACGTTCGATTCGCTCAACGCCCGGAACACCCGGTACATCGGCGAGCACGCCGACGACACCGCCAGAACCAAGGGGGCGGTGGATTCACCGCTCTCCCCGGCAGCGCTCTTGACCAACATCCACGCCGGGGAGTCGGCGAACGCCGCCGTCGCACCGGCCGCGCACTTGAGGTACCCGTTCTGTCCAGACAGGGTGCTACCGATCTGTACTCCGCCGTGCTGGGCGATGAGGTAGGTCCGCAGATCCTGGCAGTCCCCCACGGCTGCCACGTAGCAGGGCAGCGCCTTCTCCGCCCGCAGCGCCTCAACCGAAATGGCGCCGTCTCCGCCCGGGGTGACAACTGTCCAATCCGCGGGCAACGGGACGGGCCCAACGCCGGCGCCGCCGAACTGGCCGATCGCCCATGGCCGGTACGCCAGGGCATCGGCCAGCACGCAGGAGGTGAGCCTTTGCCCGCGGATCCCGTCGGCCGGGCCGTCGGGCAGGATGCAGGCCCCACTGCCGGTGGCCAGCTCATCGAACAGGGCATTGGTCGCGACGGCGTTGACCTGAGAGATCGCGGTGTCGACCGTTCCCGCGATGCTGCGGAACCCGTTGACCCCACCGGTGGTCGCCGTGTAGAGGAAACCGGTCAGCGAGATGATGCCCGCGGCGACCGCGGCCGCGCCGACGGCCGCTCGGATACCTTTGCGGCGCAATGCATTGATGCCCGCCCAGATACCGGCGAGGATGAACATCAAGGTGGCGACCGGGACGAAGAAGACCGCGAAGACAGTAGCCACCGCGCCGCCGGATTCGTCGTACAAAAATTTCAGCGGGTCGTCGGCTGCGGCGGCCTCTTTGATCGCGATGGTGATCTGCAGGGCGGTCTTGCTGACGGTGAAGATCATGTTCCCGACCTGGGACCACACGTAGTTCCACAGGTTGCAGTTCCGGCTGCCGTCGACGTTCAATGGGATCGTCCACCAGGACAAGCCACGCAACCCCGAGATCTCATACAGCGTGTAGTCACCCGGTGGGAGCGCCGGCAGTTTGTCCATGGTGTCGGGGATGACGACGGTGGCCGGTGCGACCGGGCTGAAGGCCCGCCCGGCGGCGTCGACCTGGATGGCCGGGATCTGCCTGGCGCCGGCGAGATTGCGGTTGCTCATCCAGCTCTCGGGGCCGTCGCCGACCCCTTCCCACGGCTCGGTCGGGTTGACGATGCCGCAGATCCAATCCTGGACGGAATCCGAGATCCCCAGCACGTCCGCGCTGGCGGAACTGGTGGACGCCATCACTGTTCCCGCCGCACCCAGCAGAACCGTCACGGTGACGACCAGCATCGAGGCGGCGGTCCGAAGACATCTCACCGCAGTGGAAACCGGGGTGGGCGCGGTCGCAACGCCCCATACCTGCGGCGCCGGGATCACCGAGACCCCATGTCGGCCGGTACTTCTGTCCAATCCCGGTCGGCGCCGTCGGTGGCGGGTTCGGCCTCGAGGTGCTCATCGACGGGCAGCACCTCGACGTCGTCATCGTCCTGGTACCCCGTGACGGCTTCATCGGGTTCGGCGCCGGTGTCGGTGTGCGCAGCGACAGCTGCGATGTTGGTCCGCACCCGCAGCAGCGCTTCGGGGTTGATGTCCCAGTCCCAGGGGTCGGCGGGCACGGGTTTCGCCCAGTCGACCGCTTTGAGTTTCGGGTTGGTCTGGGCCGCCTGCTGCAGCACATGGAACATCTGGTCGATGGTGACGGCGGCGACCCGGGAGTCGGGATCGCGCAGTCCGCAGTCCCCGATGCGGAGCAGACCGCCGACCTCTTCGGCTTGCAGTTTTCGGGCCAGGGCGTCGACCTCGGCGCTGGACACGTTGTCATCGCTGCTGCGCAACGCGGCCAACGCCGCCCGGGCCTCCCCTTTTGATCGTTGCTTGAAAGCGAGCACCGTTGCGAACTGGTTGACCTCGGCGGACTCCGCGCTGGCCTGCCTTTCGATTGCCTGCATGCCGCGGGCCTGCTGGTCGATGAAGAACACGGCCGAGTTCAGCGACCGGCCCTGCCGCAAGTTGACAGTCAGGTATCCGCGTCCGGCCGGATCGGCGGTCACCATGTTGCCCTCGTCGACAAACGATGCGCTGGGCGGAATCCCGGGTTCGCCGGTCATCGGGTTGGTACTCATCCGGCCGCTCAGGTTGTCCCGCCGCATCCGGGACAACACCGACAGCATCGCCGCGGAGGCGTTGCGGTCCTTGTCGGTCCACAGCTCGGGGTTCTCCGGATGGTCGGGGGAGGTGAACCCGGCCATCGTGTAGATCACTCGGCGTTTGTGCTCCCGGCGATCCATCGGTTGCGGGTCGGCGCCCTTACCCAGCAGCAGCCGCAGGAACGGCACCCGCTCCCCGTTCTCCAGGCGGGTGATGACCTCATCGAACTCGTCACGGGCGTTCCGCAGGGTGCTGGTGTCCCCCGACTTGCGGGCGCTCTGGTAGTCCGCCTCGAGTTCCTGCCGTTCGGATCGGATGTAGGACAGTGCATCTCCGTACCCACAGGTGAAGCTGCGGCCGGCGGCGGTGGCCTCCTTGTGGGCCGCGGACATTGACCGGAGTGCCTTACGGACGATGCTGCGATGTGCCTGGTCGGTGAACAACACGTCGGTGAGATCAAGCGCCAAGCTGTAGCCGTCGTCGAAGGTGTCGTTGATCCGCCAGGGGTCCTGGCTGCCCCGGGCACCGCGGGCGAGGTCGACGATCTCGGTGTCGTCCCAGAATTCGCGGTTGACGGGTTGGAACCGGCTGGCCGGGGTGCCGAGGATGCCGGCGTCCGCGTCGGACATGAACGCCGGGTCCAAAACCTGCGGGCCGAAGGCGATATAGTAGGCGAAGCCGGCGAAGTCGATCTTCGGATCCAGCACTGAGCAACGGACACCGGACTCGCTGAGCCAGAAGAACATCAGGATCACGAAGCTGGACTTCCCACCGCCGGATTGCCCGAGCACCGCGATACCGGCGCCGTGGCCGCGGCCGATCTGGGCGTGCGGGTCGAAATGCACGACGGTGCCGTTGCTTTTCACGTAGCCGATGGGGATGCCGATCCAGCCCAGTGCGCGGCCCCTCTCGACCTGGATGCGGTCGCCGACCTGGTTGTGGGATCCGAGCATGCCCAGGGCTGGTTGGTACAGATCCGAGTACCGCGACCACAGGCCAAGACCACCGGCCGGGCCGGCGGACAAGGACCCGAGATCGGTGCCGACGGTCTCGCCGGGGAACTGCTCGAGCAGCAAAGGTAGTGCCGCGTGCGCGGGCACTCCATTGACACGTCGCCCATCGCGGCCTTGACGTCCTTGACGGCGCGGGCCAACGCGGCCGGGGTCGGTGCGGAGACGGTCAGCCGCAACCGGCCGACCATGCCAGGTTGCAGGTCGTCGTCGGCGTTGTCGGCCTTGATCTGCGCGGCTTGGTCACGGCGGGCCTCGAAGCTGTCGTCCGGTTCGGCGCCGGCCTTCGCCCGGTCCTTGCTCTCGTCCTCGACGTTCACCACGGCCCTGTCCGCCAGTCGCTTCCACTGTTTCGGTGGGATCAAGCTGTAACGCCAGGAGATCTCGGCGGGAACGGCGAGCCTGGCCAGTTTTTTGGACCAGGCCCGGCGGGCGTTGAACACCTGCCGGGGAGGTTCGTCGGCGACAACCAGTGTCGCGGTGTAGCTGGTCTGATCCTGGCCGGTGTGCGGGTTCCGCTGCAGCAGCTCGATGAAGCCACCCCCGCCGTTGTGGCCGCGGATGCTGGCGGCCAGCTCGAAGAACCCGCCGCGCCACGGTCGGCGGCGGGTGACTGGTTCGTCCGGGACCGGCAGGTGCCCGTGCCCGGGTTTGCGGATCAACCAGAGCAGGTCACGGCGGGTCAACGGTTCCGCGCCGTGCGGGGCGAGCACGTCGTGCAGGTTCTCGGCGAACGCCCTCCAATAGGTCAGATCGGTTTCGGTCAGCTTGTCCTCGGCGACGCCCAGTACGGCGGCGCTGACCTCGGCGTACGGATCGATGCCGGTCGGGGGTGGGCAGTCGCCGAGGCGGATGATCAACGCCCACATGCGTTGCGGTGTCGAGTGCAGGATGTGATCGGCGACCTTCCCGGCCAAGATCGTGTACATACGGGTGGGATGCCAGGCGTTGGACAGTAACTGGTCCAGCCACCCGTCGGTGGTGATCGGCCGGTACCGCACGAGCTCGTGGCAGCGAACCTCTTCCCCGTCGAACAAACCCAACAGAGCCTGATAGATCCCGACGGGAAGCATTGCGGTGTCACCGGTCTCACCCGCAGTGGCGAACTCATCGGTGCTGGTATCAATCACCACACCGGTGAACACCCCGGTGCCGTGCACAAAAACGGTGTCGTCGGCGTACCGGTACCCCAAGCGGCGCAGCTCCCACCGTCGCTGACGTGGCCGGGTGACCGCCGAGCCGACGCCTCCGCCGTGATCGGGCGCGCCTTTGTTCTGCCGCTTTTTCATTTCCCGGGCCCGCTGAATACGGTAGCTGGCGAACAGGATGCCCGGCACGACGAGGACGACCACGATCAGGACCGTCACCGTGGTGCTCCGCCCGCCGGCCGCCCGGGTGGCTGCCAGAAGATGACATCCCAGGCGAAATCGGTGGGCTCGGTGTTCTCCACCAGCCCCAGCACATCTCGAGGTTGGGAGTACCGGAAGTTCCAGGCCAACCGGATCTTTTCTGATTCGGTCAAACCCTCAGCGCGGTCCTTCGCCATCCGTAGGTAGACAACCAACAGTGGCGCCGGCAGCAGCAGCACCGACCACCACGGCGAGATCCCCGCCATCCACAAACCAAGCGCGGTGACAACGCCGACTGCTACCGCTGTCGCCGCGGCTGGTAGCGCCGCGTTCCACTGCACCCCGTTGATCGCCTTCAACGAGAGGTCACCGGCGGTGAACTGCCGCGACTGGTAGGTGAACAGCCTGGTGTAGTCGTCTGAGTAGATGACCTGGTCGTCGTTGGTCGTCAACGCTTCCCCCTATCGCACTGTGGGTTGCAGGTAACTGGGCCGGTCCTCAGGGTTGTGTCATCCACCGGTTGCGGCCGCGGGCGCCGGCGCGGGGGTGGTTCCGCTGTTCGTTCCGACCCCGATGAACAGCGGGACGATGATCAACGCCGCACCGATCAGGACACCGGCGATCAACAGGCCGAAGATCGCCCCGACCGCCTCCCGATGCCCAGTGCTGGCACCGTTGCCGGCGACCGATTTCGCGCCCAGCTTGATGCCGACCAGCACCATGCAAATCGCGAGGATCGTGCCGCCGAGGATCTGCAGCGAGGTGCCCCACTGCGCAACCCAGGTGTTGACCTGGTCCAGTGGGCCAGCCAGGTATGTCGTGCTCGCTGATGCTCGACCGGTCAGCGCAGCGGACTCAATGCTGATGATGCCCATGACGAGGTGGTCCTTTCTTTTGACTGTTTCTAGCTATCCCGCGGCGGGTGACGCTGTCGCAGTAGTTGCGAAGGTTGTTGCCGGTGCCGCTCCCCCAGCGGGGTCCGGTGCCGCACCGGTGATGTCGGTGACCTGCCACCGGCCGGCGGTCATCCGCAAGGAGATCGAATAGCCGGCGCGCTGAACCCCGTCAAGGCGGGTAGTCCAGTCCACCGCGACCCCTGCGGTGATCAGATCTCCGTCCCGGTAACCGGTCGGATCGCCCCGGGCCACCACGACCTGCGTCCGGGTCAGGGACGGCGCGGTGACCTGCCCGTGCATCCCCGACCGGGCGGCGGCGGATGCATCCCCAGCGAGAACGAGATTCAGCTGCACCGGGTCTGACACCGCCCATGCCCTCAGGAACGGCACCAGCACATCACGGGTCAACGTCTCGGCAATCAGCGGATCTGTCACCGCCGGTGCGGCCGGCGTGGGGGCGGGCGCAGCAGGCGCAACCGGCACCACCGCGACGTCGCCGACCACCCGCACACCAGCCGCCATTGACCGGGTCGACGACACCCAGATCGGCAGCGCAGCACCCACGGTGCGACCGTCCGCCATCGTCACCAAGAACCCGAGATGCGCCGCCGCACCGTCCACATAGGTCGCCCCCGCAACCGGCTTGACGGTGCCATCCCACGTCACCGCGAGCGGCGCTGTCGACGGGGTGTTCCCGGTCCAACCACATCCCGGGGTGACCCCATCGGAGGTCATCCGGGCCAACGCCGCCAACCGGTCCGCGGTCGCCACGGTGTCCTTCGCATCAGGGTGCGTCCAGCACAACGATAGGTAGGACACACCAAATGCAGCCGCACGATCCACCGGAAAGTTGCTGAGGTGGAACGCACTGGCATCATCCGCGCTGATCGCCGACGACTGGACCACCCGAGTCGACCCGGTGGAGACACCGCACGAGTACGCCACTCCCCCGACCAACACCAGCGGTGCCCCGATCAACACCAGCCGGGTGACCCAAGACCTGGTCTTGCCCACCACGCGCGACGGTTGTCCCGGCAACGGCACGTCGAACTCGTCGTCTACGGCGTGGTCCGCCGCTAGTCCCGCAGACGCCCTCCCACGTGAAGGACGAACCCACGCCAACACCCCCCGACGTCGTCGTCTGTGACGGGCGAACGCCGCAGTAATCGGAGCGGCGGTGCTGTTATCGGCTGCGCCTACCGGTTCGGTTGTCGGCTCCGACGCGGCGGTGGTACCCGCATGCTGCGATTGCAGCGCATCCCGCCAAAGCTCGTCCCGCCCCCAAAACCGGTCGGCGGCGGCAATCGCATTCAGGAACTGGGGATCAGCTGAGGGAGTGGCCGCTGATAGCAGCTCCTGGCGGCGCCGCCCCTCGGCAAGACGATGCATCCGACGATCACGGAACGGCTCGGCAGCGACCCCGACCACGGTTTCCGCAGAGGAGGCCATCACCTGTGTCTTCGTGGGCACAACGGGGTCGGCCCGAGCGGTCACAGTTCACCTCGCAGCTGGGCATTTTCGACGACAACAGCAGCATCACCTCCCACACAGCACACTGTTAAACCGGTAATACGGAATTCGCCGCCTGGATCGGCGAAAGGACCTGCCGTTGCGGCCGGACCTTTTGGGCCGAGTCGCAATTCGACTACCGAACCATGAACTTCGCGTGGCTCAAGCGTGCCCAGTGGCCCCGGGACGTCTAGCGCCGGTGGCATGACCCCAGCTGGTCGATCCAGGTCGAGTGAGAGTCTGATGCCCATGCAGATGGGCGGGAGGACTTGATCATGACGACGAGGAAGCGACCAGCTGGGGGTCATGCCAGCCGTTCACCGGGATGGGTGATCACTCTCGGAAATGATTTCACCGATTCGACCGGCAGGACGGCGATCTTGCGTCAGTCGCCGCGCAGGATGTTGTAGGCGCTTTGTCGGTCCTTGACTCTGAGTTTTCGCAGCACTGATGAGACGTGGACGCGCACCGTTGTGGGACTGACGAACAGTCGGCGTGCTGCTTCTTCGGTGGTGTGGCCCTGGCCCAGCAGATCCATCACCTCCCACTCCCGTGAGGTCAGCAAGGCGGTAGCTGATTGTGGCTTTCCCCGGAGGGGCTTTCGGATTGCCGGGGCACGGAATTCGTTGAGGATCTTTGCTACCAGCGCGCGGGATATCGCGGCTTCACCGTTGAGGACACCGCGCAGCGCATGCGGGAGCCGGTCGGTGTCCATGCCCTTTTGCAAGTAACCGGACGCGCCGGCGCGGAGTGCATCGAAGAGGTCCGCGTCGTCGATGGAGGCGGTGAGCATAACGACCGCGGTGTCGGGCAGCGCCGTGCTGATGGCCCGTGCCGCGCGGATGCCGTTGCCCGGCATGTTGATGTCCAGGATCGCGACATCGGGGTGGTGATGCATTGCAATCTGCACTGCCCGGTCGGCGTTGGCGGCCTCGTCGAGGACTTGGAAACCGCCGTTTTCCAGGGACTCCCTGATGCGTTGTCGGGTCGGTGCGTGGTCGTCGGCGAGAACCACCCCAGTGACGTGATCGGTCACCATTGCACGGTGACCGTGGTGCCTGTGGGACCGCTGTCCAGGTGGAAACTGCCGGGTAGGTTCTCAGCGCGCTCCCGCATGCTAATCAGTCCGTATCCGTTTCGGACCTGATGTGCCTTTTCCACGTCGAAGCCTGTTCCGTTGTCCGTGATGACGATTCGCCGTCCATCGGGGAGATCCTGGGCCAGCCGAACCCGGATTTTCTTGGCGCCGCCGTGGCGTGCTGCGTTGGATACCGCTTCCCGCACAATTCGCAGCAGCGAGTGACGCTGATCCTGGGTGGCAGTGATGGTGTCGTCAAGGTCCATCTCGACCGCGACGTCGTATCGTTCGGCCACCTGCCTGACGGCTCGATGAACGGTGAAACCTAGCGGCTCCGCAGAAGAGGTCCCCATCGCTTCGATCGCTTGCCGGGCTTCATCGAGGGCTCGATCGCAGGCTCCAAGAATCCGGGTGCTGCGGGGACCGTCCAATCTGCCGAAGGGCCGCATCTCGGATTTGATGTAACTGACCTCTTGGACGACCCCGTCATGCAATTCACGGGCGAGCCGGCGACGATCGTCCATCACCGCTAGTTCTGCCTGGGATGCCCAGTAATGACTGATCTCCCTGACCGCCCCCAGGAGTAACAGCAGGTAGAACGCGGTGCGGAGAAAATCTCCGGTGTACAGCCATTCCGAGTGGATCGAAGGGAACAGCAGGTAATTCAGACACGCCAGCGCAGACACGGCACACGCCGGCCCGAGCCAGAACAGGAGTTCCTCTTGACGTCGGCCGCCCTGACGGCTGAAAGCTATAGCGGCGGTCGAGAAGCACAGGGTGAGATATCCCTGTGCCACGATGAGCACCGGGTGCCCGGTCAGCAATTGATCGGCGGCGCTTCCCGGCGACATCTCCGGGTCCAGACCCACTGGAAGCTCGGCCGCGAATGAGCCAAGAACCAGCACCAGAAGAACGGAAATCGCCACGGGCGGGACCAGACTCCATCGGCGCCATCTTTCAGGCACGCGCCGGGATTCCACGACCAGAGCCCCAGCCGCGAGAAAGGATGCACCCGTGACCCGCAGGCCCAGCGGCAACCAGACGTACAGCTTTCCGGTCGACGCCGATTCCGGGGATAACAGCAACCAGGTGGTAGTCAGGGCGGCCGCGGCCAACAGCACCAGGCCCTGTGACGTCAACAGGTCCTGTACGTCGTGCCGACGCCGAAATCGACCGTAGAAAAGTAAGGCAACAAGCAGTGCAATGCCGCCGATCATCGTCTCCAGGGCGAGGTGGGCAGCGGTATTGCGGTACTCGAACCGGACCCAGCCGGCGAGGACCAGCGCGGTGAACACCGCCCCGATCCCCGCCGCCAAAGCCGTGAGCGCGGTAACCGGTACACCGGTGCCACCGCCCATCACGACGCGTTGCAGTCCAGTAGGACGAGACACCGGCGTGACCCCCTGAAACGAAAACTTGCGGTGCAGTTCCGCGCGGCTGTGCTCTGGACACAGCATTCCCCCGGTCCAGAACGGTCGACCCGCGCGACGCCGGGCCACCGTACTGGGATGTCCGGACCATACCGGCAGAACTTGCTTCTTGTGCGTGCTGTCACGCGAATGCGGAGACCCGCTCAGGTGGGGCAGCGGATCTGCACCTAGGACAACTCTCAGGTCCCGAAGCGTCCCAGCTGATCGATCGTGGACAAATCCCGTTCCGATGTCCCGCTGACTCCTACGTCGCCGATCAGATCCGTTACGCATCGACCAAGAAATTGTTGACAAGTGTGGCCGAGTCAGTCAGCTCGGCCGCGCATGTTGGTGGCACCGACCTCAAGAGCGGTGTCGGCGAGTGCGAGAAGCGTGTTTCCGATACTGCGGGTGCAATCCAGGGACAGTTCGAGCGAGTCTACGATGACGTACGGGCCGTCCGTTTCCCCTGACTCGGGGTCGATGGTTGCGCACAGGCGGGCCGTCATGGAGTCCGTCAGGGGTACGTCGGCCCCAATGTGAAGGTGGTCTTCCTCCCCGAGCAGAACCCCATGTTCGGCGGTGCACCAGGGTGGGCATCCGCGGCGCTCGGCACGAACCGATGTGGTCATCTCATTCTCCATCGGGTAAGCGCGGGGCCCCGCACACCGGTAGGTGAGCGGGGCCCAACGCTGCTATGTGGAATGTGGCGGTGGTTATTTCAGGGTGATGTTGACGGTGCGCGGCACGCCATCGCCCAAGTCGATCCTCAACTGGTAAGTCCCCGCGGTCAGCGTTTTCGTACCGAGATTGAAGATGTACTGACCGCTGTCATAGCGGAACAAGTTGCCGGAGGTGGCGTTCGAGGTTGAGACGGCCTCGAGCACGGTTCCCGTCGCGCCTGCCCCAATCCGCTGGAGGTAGAGCCGAGCGGACAAATTCGTGATTCCGGCGCTTGCCCCGGTGAGCTGGAACTTCACCGGCACGGTGCTGCCCAGTTTGAAGATTGAACTGCCGTCGCTATTGACCGGCTGCAGCACATTCGACCAAGCGGCTGTGACCGTCACTGTGAATGACTCGCGACCGGTGTTGCCGGCCTTATCGGTTGCGGTGCAGGTCACCGTGGTGGTGCCCAGCGCGAACACACTGCCCGACGCCTTGTCACAGCTCGCGGCGACGCCGCCGTCGACGATGTCGGTTGCCGTCGGGGCGGTGTAGGTGACGGCCGCTCCACCGGCTGAGGTGGCGGTGGCGGTCCTGCCGGCCGAGACCGTCACGTTCGGGGCGGTGGTGTCCCGCACGGTGACAGTGAAGGTGTTGTCACCCTTGTTGCCGGCCTGGTCGGTTGCCACGCAGGTGACCGTGGTGGTGCCGATCGCGAACACCGACCCGGATGCCTTACTGCAGGTGGGGGTCAACGCCCCGTCGACGTCATCGCTTGCCGTAACACCGATGAAGCTGACGGTCGCCCCGCTGGGCCCGGTCGCCTCGGAGGTGATGTCGGCCGGCACAGTGACAGTCGGTTTGGTCTGGTCCTGCACCTCGATGGTGAAGGTCGCCGAACCCTTGTTGCCGGCGGCGTCCGTCGCCGTGCAGGTCACCGTGTTCACCCCGAGCGGGAAGGTGCTCCCCGATGCCGGTGTGCAGGTCACCGCAAGATTCCCACTGACCAGGTCGGTGGCGCTGGCGCCGGTGTAAACCACATTGCTGGCACCGGTCGAGGACGTGTTGCCGACGACCAGGTTGGCCGGCGCGTGAACCTCCGGTGCGGTGGTGTCGACAACCTTGACGGTGAAGGATTTACTGCCCTTGTTGCCCGCTGCGTCAATCGCCGTGCAGGTCACCGTGGTGGTGCCCAGCGCGAAAACCGTGTCCGAAGCCTGCGAGCAGTCGGGGTTCATCGGGCCGTCGACGATGTCGGCTGCGCTGACGTCCCCGTACGGGACCTTTGCGCCGTTGGGGCCGGTGGCCTCGGCGACCTCGTCAGCGGGGACCGTCACCGCGGGGGCGGTGGTGTCCTGCACCGTCACGGTAAAGCCGTCGGTGCCGGTGTTGCCGGCCTTATCCGTCGCGCTGCAGATCACCGTTGTGGTCCCAAGCGGGAACGTTGAACCCGGGGCTGGGTCACACGTCGCCGCGACTGCGCCGTCCACCGTGTCGCTGGCGGACGCGCTGAACGTCGCGGTGGCGCCGGCGGCGGAGGTTGCTTCCTTGGTGATATTGGCGGGCACGCTCACCGTGGGGGCGGTCGTGTCCAGCACGGTAACGGTGAAGAAGCTGTCGCCGATGTTGCGGGCGTTGTCGGTCGCCGAGCAGGTCACCTTCGTCGTGCCCAGCGCAAACACCGACCCGGAGGTCTTGCTGCAGGTGACTGTCACCGGCCCGTCGACGTCGTCGGTCGCGGTGACCGCCGAGTACGTGACCGTCGCGCCATCCGCACCGGTGGCCTCAACGACCTGGTCGACGGGCACGGTGACGATCGGCTTGATGACGTCCTGCACCTCGACGCTGAACGTGTTGGTTCCCTTGTTGCCGGCCTTGTCGGTGGCCGCGCAGGTCACCGTCGTGGTGCCCACCGCAAACGTGGCCCCGGAAGCTGGTGTGCAACTGGCGGTCACGGCACCATCGACAAGGTCGGTGGCGGTCGCGTTGGCGTAGGACACGGCCGCCGCATTGTTACCCACCACGATGTTCGCCGGGGTGGTGATGACAGGGGCGGTGGTGTCGGTGACAACCACGTTGAAGGGGTCGCTGGTGCCGGTGTTGCCGGCTTTATCGGTGGCCGAGCAAGTTAGCGTGGTCGTCCCGACCGGGAAGGAACCGCCGGAGGCATAGGCGGTTCCGCCGGCGGTCTTGCAGGTGACCGGCCGATTGCCGTCGACCGCGTCATAGGCGCTGGCAGCGAAGGTCACCGGTGTCAACGCCCCTGTGGCCTCGATCGAAGCAGGCGCGTCAACCGTGACCAGCGGCTTACTGGTGTCAACGATGCTGTAAGTGGCCGACGCCTTGGCGTTCAGGCCCCCGGCGTCGTCGTAGTTGCAGCTCGCTGTCTGGCCTCCCAGACCCTCAGCGGCGCGGGCGCCGGTGATGGCACTGAGGCTCGCGTCGAAGCTGCTGTTGCCGTCCTCCTTGTCCGTGACGTTGCAGCGGGCCACTGGCACGTTGCCGAACTCATACGAGGCGCCGCTGGTGACATTGCTGATCGTCACCGACGGAGCCGTGTTCGTCACCAGCGGCTTCGTGACCGTCAGGGTGAACGTTGCCCCGCTTGTGGTGTACAGACCGACGGTGTTCGAATCGGCAACCGACACCGTGATCGAGTAGGACCCAGGGGTGGTCGACGAAAAATCGAAGAATTGATCGGTCTTGCACGTGGTGTAGACCCGGGACTTCGGGGTCACCGTGACCGCGGCGGGTGCGTTCACCGTTAACGTGGCCGCGGACCCGTCGGCGGCGTTGCAGCCTGCTTCCGGGTCATTAGCGTTGGCGGCATTCGGGGCCTGGATGCTGTAGCCGATCGACGTCGTATCCCCAGCAGTAACGGTGGGGCTGCCGCCAGCAACCACTGTGTTCTGAATCGTGTCGGCGTGCGCCGCCGTCGGAATGGCAAGCAGAACCAACGTGGCCGCGGCGGTCAGGGTCAGGGCACGCCGAACCGGGTGCCGCATCGGCGCGGTCACGCCAGCCTGACTGGCCCTACACCGGTCCGTCCACCTGTCAACTCGAATCATGTCCACCCCTTGGATACATTGAGTACTCGAAAGGGCGAGCACGGTGACCGCCCGTACCGACGGTAAAGCCCGGGGGGTCAGCCAGGTACCCCTTCGAGCGTTCAACTTCCTAAACGCCTACACAAGGCAATGACACCCACAGGGCGCGATAGCGACAGGCACAAGGCAATTCACGTCAGTCAGCTCACTGCGATCCAGCCCGGGCCGATTACCGAGTTTGAGCACGCGCCCACCCGGTGGCAGGGAGCCTGGCAGATCAAAGCTGCGCCACCGAGTCCAACGAACGAGCAGGGCGACACCCAGCGGTCGGCCTGGCCAGCGCTGGGGTGATGGTCTGGGCTGACCTATATACCCGCCTATGGGGGTTGCCACCAATCCTGTGGTGCAAGTCGGTGACACATCACCACCAAGGTGGCACCATCTGTCCGCCATCCTCTGGGATGGTGCTAGGATGGTGTCTGCCGGTGAAAGGGAGGGGCCTCGGATGGCCGAGATCGAGAAGACGGAGAAGATCACCGTCAACCTCGGATTGATCGACCTAGGCGAGATCGACCTGCTGGTCGGTGAGGGGTTTTATGCCAACCGCACCGATTTCATTCGGTCGGCGATCCGTCGGCAACTGGAAACCCGGTCCACCGCGGTGCAGGACACCGTCGCCCGGCGGACCCTGGAGCTGGGTTCGGTGCAATACACCCGCGCCCAACTCGAACAACTCCGGGCGGCCGGAAAGACCGTGCACCTGCGGGTGCTGGGACTGGGCAGCATCGCCAACGATGTCTCCCCGGAACTGGCGCTCGCCACCATCGAGTCCGTCGAGGTACTCGGCGCGTTCCGCGCCTCGCGAGAGGTGAAGGCCGCGTTGGCGGCCCGCACCAGCTAACAGCAATACGCCGAGACCTTTGGCTGTGCACTATGTCCGGCGACCACTCAGGTCGCCGAGAAAACCACCAACCACACAAGGGGAATACCGCCATGCCCAAAAACATGTCCGCCACACTGGACCGCGCGATGCGGCTGATCCGCGACAACGCCGCATCCATCACCCAGCAACAGGATTCGTCCACCGGCGGCGGGCAGAGCCTGCCCGACCCGACCGGCATCCTGGCCAAGATGGGCATCACCGCCCCCACCGGGTCGCCGGCACCCGGCACCGGGACATCCCCGACCGGGCCACCACTGGACCTGGGCCAACTGCTGAAGAACCTGCCGGCCGGGTTGAACCTCAACCTGCCCGGAAACCTCATTACCGGCCTCCCGCAGGGGCTGACCCTGCCGGGCGCGGGCGGCAACGCCGCCCACGAGGCCGCCGCGGCCGCCGCCGGCGGTGAAATCCGGCACCTGAGCTATACCTGCGCTGCCGGGACCCGGAACTACGACCTGTACATCCCGACCGGATACACCGGTGAGCCGGTCCCGCTGGTGGTGATGCTGCACGGCGGCACGCAGAACGCCGCCGACTTCGCCGCCGGCACCGGAATGAACGCCATCGCCGAACAACACACCTTCCTGGTCGCCTACCCCGAACAATCCCGGGCCGCGAACCACAGTGGCTACTGGAACTGGTTCCGACCCGAGGATCAGCACACCGGCGCCGGTGAACCGGCCATCATCGCCGGCATCACCAGCCAGGTCATCACCGACCACCAGGTGGACCGGGGCCGGGTCTACGTCGCCGGGCTGTCCGCCGGCGGCGCCATGGCCGCCGTGATGGCAGCCACCTACCCCACCCTGTACGCCGCCGCCGGGGTGCACTCCGGCCTGGGCTACCAGGCCGCCACCGACATCCCCGGCGCGTTCGGGGCCATGCAATCCGGTGGCACCCCAACCAACACCGGCCAGGTGCCTATCATCGTCTTCCACGGCGCCCAGGACAGCACCGTGGCACCCATCAACGCCGACAAGATCATCACCGCCGGACTCGCCGGCACCGGGACAGGCCCAGTCAGCTCCTCGGTCACCCGAGGCGGCAACAACGACGGCCGGCCCTACACCCGGACCGTGCACACTGACCCCGCCGGCACCGTCATCGCCGAATCCTGGATCGTCGACGGCGCCGGCCACGCCTGGTTCGGCGGCAACCCCATCGGCAGCTACACCGACCCCCACGGCCCCGACGCATCCGCCGAAATGACCAGGTTCTTCCTGGACCACACCGCAGCAGCGACCACCATCTGACCCCGATGCCGTCGCCTCACGATAAGTGGCACGGTTTCTGACGGCGGTTTCTAGCTGTCGTCGCAACACGGTCGGTTATGTAGCTAATTCAAGCAGCTTGTTGAGGCGCTCTGCCGGGGTGTCCCAGTCGAGGGTTTTCCGCGGCCTGCTGTTGAGCTGGGCGGCTGCCGCGACCAGGTCCGCCGGGCTGTAAATGTTGAGGTCGGTGCTCTTCGGGAAGTACTGGCGTAGCAAGCCATTCGTGTTTTCGTTGGACCCCCGCTGCCATGGGCTATGGGTGTGAATGATCGAATTATTTGGCGCACTCTGGTCGCGCTAAATGGCTCCCTTTCTCGAACGTACGTATGAGGGCGGGGCGAGCAGCCGTGGATCACTGCAGGTCGTTGGAGGTGCCGAGCCGGATCGGCGCGTGAGACAGCGCCAAATAGTTCGATCAAAGTGGGCCATTTACCGCGACCAACGACACCGCTGGTCGGTGCCGCGTAGCGTGGGAGACGACACCGCTGAGCAGCTGATCATTTCCAGCGAACGGCTCCGGGAGTTGCCGGGGCCGAACGTGATCATCGGGTCGGTGCCGGTGGGAGTGGATTGATCAGGTCGGCGTCGGAGGCCAGTGAATCGTCCGGACCGACCGGCCATGCCTCTAGCGTTGGTGTCTGCAGGATCGCATCGACGAGTTCGGTCGAGCCTGCGATCAACGTCGAGTCGAAGTCGATCTCGGTGGCTACGAACCAGGCATGGTCCGCAGGCCACCAGAGGTTCGGCGAGTGCGGGTCGAAGTCGAAGCCGTCGTCTTCACCACTTCGATCGCCTATCTGCCGCGCTGCCTGTAGAGGCCCTGCCAAGGGCAGGTAATTCCGTCCTGGAAGCTGGATTCGGGGCGACCTGAGTTCGTCCGGTGACAGCGCGCCGTGGAGCCACCCGTACCCTTCCCAGACGCCGAAGAAGCATTGTTCGGGGCTGGTGGTGTGCTCGGCCAGCACCTCGGATAGGGCGTCGAGCGCGGGCGGCGGCAGATTGCCGATATCTGGATTATCCTGCCCGGGCCAGACGGGGCTCGAGGCCGCCGCGTCGTACAGATCGGACGACCCGACCAAGGCGTGCCACTGCATCAGCGGGTGGGGTTGCCGCCCGGTCGTCTTGGCCACCTGCGTCCAGCTGATCCACCCGCCGTCGAAATCCTCGATTGGATGGCAGACGCGAGCGTAAGCCGGATACCCGCCGGGCACAGTCAGGGTGACGGCGCCGAACGCCCCGGATAACCGCGGAGCGATCCACGCTGCATGCGACACATCGTCAAGAAGCCGTAACTGTTTCATCCGCATTCCAATGGTCACGGGGCGCATCGATTCCACCCGGGGGTCTGCCCCCCTCCCGTGGATCAGTATGGTTCACCTACCTCTTCCGGCTTGGAACTGGCGTTGCTTGAAGAGGCGTAACGACACCAGTTCCTTGCGTATACCCTCTCGTCTCGCTCACCGGGCCCGGCCCATCCGGCAGTACCGGACCGTCCCGCGAGGCTGCTCCCACCTCTCCGGCGATCCCCGGGAACGGCTGCCTCTTGACGTCCTGCACAACGCGGGATGTCAGTTCCGACAGCACCGAGAGCCAGAACTTCGCCGACTCCCCGGTGGACGGCCCGATCCACAACCCCAGCACGTGCTTGTCACCGTCGCAGTCGATGCCGACCGCGAGGTACACCGGCCGGTTGGCGACCACCCCGTCCCGGATCTTCACCGTCAGGGCGTCGATGAACACCACGGGATATACCGCGTCGAGTGGTCGGGCCTGCCATTGCTGCAGCTCCTCCAGCACGCCGTCGGTGACCCGGCTGATCAGGTCCGGTGAGACGTCGACGTCATACATTTCCCGCAGGTGCGCCTGGATGTCGCGGGTCGTCAACCCTCGCGCACAACGCAATGATCCGGTCGTTGAACCCATCCAGGCGGGTCTGCCCCTTCCGCACGATCTTCGGGTCGAAGCTGCCAGCCCGGTCCCGCGGCACATTCAGATCCACCGCCCCAACGTCGGTGAGCAGCGTTTTCGGGGTAGAGCCGTTACGGCTGTTCCCCGAGCCACGGCCCGCCGGGTCGTGCTTCTCATACCTCAGGTGCGCGGTCAGCTCCTCACCAAGGGCGCGTTCCAGCACGGCCTTGGTGACCTGGCT
Organism: Nakamurella sp. GG22; assembly: GCF_052976845.2. Lineage (NCBI taxonomy): Bacteria > Bacillati > Actinomycetota > Actinomycetes > Nakamurellales > Nakamurellaceae > Nakamurella > Nakamurella sp. GG22. The sequence continues at coordinate 197,744 of NZ_JBRIIO020000003.1, forward strand.
GAGCAACCCGTCCGGGCCGAGCAGCTCCACCCCTCGGGGCGTCGGCCTTGGCCAGCAACTCGTCGGCCAGGACAGGATCCACCAGCGGTCGCCGACCACCGTCAGCCCAGGGCATCCAGGCACGACTTCAGTGTCTGACATTCCGTGTCCCTCCCGAACCGTTCCTGCGGTTCAGAATCGGGCCACGGCCACATACACAGATGGAATGACATACCCCTCAGAGTCATCGCTAAATGGCGAGGTACGCCGCGCTCATGAGGCCCGCAAAGATCAGGGCGGCCATTGGAAGCACGTATTTCACTGCGATCAGTGTCACCTGGTAGGGCCATGTCTCATGCTTGTGCAGCCATGGTTGGGCGTAGTGGCCGGCGATGCAGATTGAGATCAGCACAAGTCCGAGCACGAGGTAGCAGAGCTCGTCGCTCATGGCGTTCCTCTCATGATGGATGCGTCAGTTCGGTTGACTGCCGGTGAATCGGCAGGTCACCGTGCTGCCTACTTCGACGTCGGTATCGGGGTCGGGGGTTTGACTGGCGGCCCACGTTCCCGAACCCGTGAATTGGGGTTTCAACAGTGCGCTGCGGACCGCTGCTCTTGCCTCGGCTCGCGACATTCCGTGGACATCGGGGACCTGGGTGCGTTCGGCGGGCAGTGTTTGCCCCGGTGGTGGTTCGAGTCCGTGATTCCTGCTGAAGGGATTGCTGAAGGTCGTCGACGTACCCTCCATTGCCGCCAAGGCTTGGGACCAGGTTCGATGACGGTCACCGAACATCGTGGTGACCTCGGCCGCGGTCAGGTCGTTCCGGAGCCCCCAGTGGACAAGGCCGCCGTGGTTGCGGGCGACATCGTGGAGGGCGGCCAGTGCCCACGTGTTCGCGGCGATTCCGCGCAGCATTGACACCTCAATGGCGCACGTCACTGGCTCGAAGGCCGCGGTCGCGAGCGTCGCTTGGCTGGGGGTCATGAAGCGCAGGCTGATCCAGGCGGCCAGCGGTGTCCCGCGGGAACGCAGGGTGTCGAACACTTCGAATACGAGCCGGGCTTTGTCCGCGAGGCGGTCGTCGACCGGGAAGAACAGTTCGACCGCATCTCCGCGGTAGCAGTCGTTGTTGTAGTCGTAGTTGTCGGACACCTCCCACCGCCGGCCGTGCACCAGCCTGGGTCGCTGGTTGACGTCGAAGACGCCGCTGATGATTTGGTCCACGATCTGCGGTGGTCCCACGCTCAGGGCGTCGGCGACGACGTCACCCAGCTTGTGTGCGCCGCTGATGCGACCGAGCGAGTCCGCAGCGGCGCGGAACATGTTGCTTCCCGGTACCGGCGCCATGCCAACGATGCTCAGCGTGTGTCGCAGCTCGTTGAGTTCGGAAGTCATTGTCGGAGAACACAACCCGCTGCCCGTCGGGGCCGGCCCGAGACCGGCTCCGAAGTGGCGGCCGAGATGAGCAACGGTGTCGGCTACGGCGCGCCATTCCGACGGGATCGGTATCGAAGGTTCTGGCAGTCGCTGGTGTTCGGCCAGGCTCATGCTGGCTTGTGGCGGCTGGATCCCGGCGAGCAAGGTCAGGTCGGCGTGACCGAAAACCCCACCCCCCGGATCGGTCGAGGCGATCTCATGCAACCGGCCGTCGGTGCCCCGGTACACCACCCGCATACACAACCCCTGACCGGGGAACTCGGTGGTGAACGCCACCGGATCACCCGCCGCCAACGGCGCCCCGGCGAGCAAGGTCAGGTCGGCGTGACCGAAAACCCCACCCCCCGGATCGGTCGAGGCGATCTCATGCAACCGGCCGTCGGTGCCCCGGTACACCACCCGCATACACAACCCCTGACCGGGGAACTCGGTGGTGAACGCCACCGGATCACCCGCCGCCAACGGCGCCCCGGCGAGCAAGGTCAGGTCGGCGTGACCGAAAACCCCACCCCCCGGATCGGTCGAGGCGATCTCATGCAACCGGCCGTCGGTGCCCCGGTACACCACCCGCATACACAACCCCTGACCGGGGAACTCGGTGGTGAACGCCACCGGATCACCCGCCGCCAACGGCGCCCCGGCGAGCAAGGTCAGGTCGGCGTGACCGAAAACCCCACCCCCCGGATCGGTCGAGGCGATCTCATGCAACCGGCCGTCGGTGCCCCGGTACACCACCCGCATACACAACCCCTGACCGGGGAACTCGGTGGTGAACGCCACCGGATCACCCGCCGCCAACGGCGCCCCGGCGAGCAAGGTCAGGTCGGCGTGACCGAAAACCCCACCCCCCGGATCGGTCGAGGCGATCTCATGCAACCGGCCGTCGGTGCCCCGGTACACCACCCGCATACACAACCCCTGACCGGGGAACTCGGTGGTGAACGCCACCGGATCACCCGCCGCCAACGGCGCCCCGGCGAGCAAGGTCAGGTCGGCGTGACCGAAAACCCCACCCCCCGGATCGGTCGAGGCGATCTCATGCAACCGGCCGTCGGTGCCCCGGTACACCACCCGCATACACAACCCCTGACCGGGGAACTCGGTGGTGAACGCCACCGGATCACCCGCCGCCAACGGCGCCCCGGCGAGCAAGGTCAGGTCGGCGTGACCGAAAACCCCACCCCCCGGATCGGTCGAGGCGATCTCATGCAACCGGCCGTCGGTGCCCCGGTACACCACCCGCATACACAACCCCTGACCGGGGAACTCGGTGGTGAACGCCACCGGATCACCCGCCGGGTTGTCGGTGAGGGTGTTCGACTCGAACTCGGCCCCGGCGGTCGCCGCCCGGGACCGCGGCAGCTGGGCTTGACGTGTGATGTAGCAGCGCCGGTTTCCATCCGGTGGTCGCACGGGGTTGACGACAATCTGCAGGAACTGGTCCGCCAGTCGCGCTCGCTCGACAACTGCGACCAGGTTTGCTTTCACGTCATTCCACGTCGACCAGGAGCGGTGCTGGTAGGTGAATTGGTCGGAGGCGTCGTGGACCTCCAGCACGCAGGCGTACACGACCCCGAATCGGCCCATCGCCAGCAGGGCGGCGTTGAATGTCTCGGTCCCGGTGGCGTCCTCGATCGCTGCCCCGGGCAGGGTGGCGGCGAGTTCGGCCTTGAGCCGGGCGAAATCGACGACTGGCGGCGAACCGTCACGCTGCAGGAGTCGCACGACACCGCCCGAACCCACGACAACCATTGCCCGGATGTAGTCGCCGATCGGCGGCCGGGCAACGTCGGAGCCGTGCGTGCCGGTGCTCGTGGCACCGCACAGGCTTTGCGCACCAACCCCTCCCATGGTCATCATCTCGAGGTCCCGGCCCCGGCTGAGGGTGGAACGCAGGGCCAAGGGGGCGGTGTCGATGGCCGGCGGGACGGGTTCTTCGAAGACCAGGGGCAGGTCGCTCCCCTTGAAGCCGTTCGCGCTGACCCGGCCCGTCGGCTGTTCGTCTTCCCATTGCCTGGTTTCCGGATCGAAGTTGCGCTGCATCCGGAACGTCACGTTGAATGTCGCGACCCCGCTGACATCGGTTTGTTGGACAAGCTTTTCGTTCGGATAGTTGGTGATCTGCACAGTCGCGCCGGACAGCGGTTGACCCACGTCGTCCCGCACCGTGACCACGAGCGCGGTCGGCGCGCCGAGCTGCTGGGTGGCCGGGCTGAGAACTGCGTCGATCACCGGCTTCCACGGGGAGTCGGCGCTCAACGCCAGATAGAGATCGCGGATCCTGATGCCGGCTTCCACGGCGACAAGCACTGTCCCGGCGCTGGGTTCAGGATCGACGATGGCGTTCTGCAGGGTGGTCGGAAAGCCTCGGAGCAGGTCGGTACGGATGACGGTGTCCGGGCTGTAGGCAGGTGCGCTCATCGCCCAGCCCGTGCCCATGGCATGACCCGCTCGCCCGCCGGCGGACACGCTCTGAACCGCCGCACACAGCTCATTGAGGTTCCGCGGCCGTACGTAGCGGTCGACGGGTAGGTTCTGGCGGCCGGAGAAGTCGGAAAACGTCGAGCTCATGATTGACCTCTCAGGCAGCGGAGGTCGACGACCCGCGTCGAGGGGTGGCTGCCCGGCGGTGGCACGTCGTCGAGTTCAGCGGCCTTGCCGGCTTTCCCGGACCCGAGCTTCGCGAGCTGGTCGACGGGCATGGGTGGGGGGTCTGACGGTGACATGGTGGTTCTCCTTCACGTAGTGCTGATGGAACTCGAGCCGCTGCGGGATTGAGAGCGGTCGAATGGATCGCCGCCGGCGGCGGCCTTGGCCGGTGTCTGCGGCTGTCTTCCGGGGTGTGTTCGCTCGGTGCCCTCGGGGCGTGGTCAGAGGAAGTAGTTGGCTCTGGCTACCGAAAGGTCTTGCGGTGGAGTGGTGCCGATGGCGCATGTCGACGGGGTCAGGGCGTGTCAGGGCGTGTGCGGTTCCGGTGGTCCCGCACGAGGACGATGTGGCCCCGCCGGGGACACAGATCCGCGCCTGTCTGCCCCGATGACAAGCCGGCCGGGGTCGGTCCGTCCGCCGGGTCGGCGGACGGCGAGTAGAGCCGTCGCAAGGTAGATGACACTTTCCCCGATAGCGGGATGCGCGAAGGCCAAGTCGGTGGCGGCGCCGACTGCTGCGGTGACCAGGATGGTCGGTACCGCGGACAGGAGTAGCACTCCGGCTCCCCGGTGGACGCCGTGGTGCAGAAGCGTGGCGCCGAGAGGAACAGCGGACAGGAACATGACGACAAACGCGGCGCCCCCTATGATCTGGTAGCCCCGACCAATGCCACCGTCGGACAGTCCGGTAAGCGCGTTGAGTGCATACACCCCGGCCAAGGTGAGGTAACTACCAGTCAGGATGCGACCGGCGGCCCGACCGACCCGGCCGATCGGCAAGGTCGGCATCGCGGCATGAAGGGACACCGCGAGCGTGACCAGAGCGAGCGCACCGAAGATGACGAAGGCTCGCCAGATGAGTCCCTGCGGCCCGTCCGGATCACCCCAGGGGGGTGCCTGACCGGCAAGTCGGAGGGCCTGATCGAGCAGGCTCCACCCGCTGATCCCCACGGCCAGCACCACGGTGACCCACGTCAAGAGGCGTGTGGTGCCAGCCGGGGTCCGGGGGTGGTGCTCGCGGAGCCTGTGGGGCTGACGGGCACTATGGGTCTCGGCCATCACCGCCGGGCCCGTCGTCGCCTCGACGCGTTGAGCGGGTTGGGTTGCCGGTTCTTGTGCCGATGGGCGCTGTCTGGAAGCGTCAAGATGGCCGGCAGGGCGGGCGGGGAGAGCGGGTTTCGATCGAGACGTCGTCATCGGTGTTTCCTCACGATTTTGCGGTGCTGGATGGCGCTTGGGATCACCATCCGGCCCAGCGGTGTCACGGATGTGTCATGCCGGTCGCATCCGGGACGTCTGTTAATCGGTGCGGTCGGGTCAGCGCGCTGCTGCAGCGGCCAGTGGACCAGCGTGGTTGTGGGAAGGGTCCGGTGTGGGTGGGGTCGGAGGTAGCGCGGTCCCGTTCGGTCTTCGGGTGGCGGTCCTGGGTCCGTTGCAGGTCGAGGTCGATGGTCGTGAGGTCGACGTGCCGGGTCTTCGGCGGCGTGCCGTGCTGGCGATGCTGGCGATGTCGGGTGGACGGGTGATCGGTGTCGATGCCTTGTTGGACGTGCTCTGGCCTGACCACCCGCCGGAAACGGGCCGGCGGGCGGTGCACAGCCTTGTCTCGCGGCTGCGTGGCAACCTGGGACCGGCGTCGGGGGGGCTGCGGCTGGTGGGCCATGGGTATGCCCTGGACGTGGACCCGGACGGATTGGACGCATCGGTGGCCCGGCGCCTGGCTCGGGAGGTGAACGCATGTCTTGCGACGGACCCGGGGCATGCCGTCGACCTGGTCCGCCAGGCCCTTGCTCTCTGGCGCGGGCCGGCCTTGGCGGAGTTTCGCGACGTGGCGCCACTGGCCGCGGCCGCCGTGGGGCTGACCGAGCTGCACCACAGGTTGAGAGATGATGCGGTGCAGGCCGCGCTGGCGACCGGGCAACAATCGGTGACCTCTCTCGCCGCGGAGGTTGCGGCGTCAACCCGTCCGCCGCGGGAGCGCAGCGTGCTGCTCTTGATGCAGGCGCTCGCCGCCGAAGGGCGCGCAGCCGACGCAATGGCGACCGCGGCGGTGTACCGCCGGCAGCTCGCCGACGACACCGGGTTGGACCCGGGCCCGGCGTTCGCCGCGTTCGAACAGCGGATCGCGGCGGGTGAGCCACGGAATGAGCTGACCGCGGGGTCCGCAGCGAACCCTACGGCGCCCGCAGTGAATGACCGGGCCACCGGCCCGGGGTCTGCGCCGATCCGGGCAACCGGCCCGATGACGGGCCGCGACCAGGACAGAACGGACCTGCTTCGGCTGTTGGATTCCTATCCGGTGGTGACCGTGACGGGACCCGGTGGCGTCGGTAAGACACGGTTGACGATGGACGTCGCCGCCGAAGTCGCCGACCGGCGTCAGAGCCGGGTGGCAGTTGTTGCGCTCGCCGCCGTGATGGACTCGAACAGGGTGCCGCATGCGGTGGTGTCCAGCCTGGGTTTGCGGGTCACCGGGGACATCGGGGTGTGGAGCGTCGCCGACGCGCTGGCCGACCAGTCGATACTGCTGGTGCTGGACAACTGCGAGCATGTGGTGGCTGCCTGTCGTGAGCTGGTCACCGCACTGCAAAGCCGGGGCGTAAGAGTCCTGGCCACGTCCCGGGTGCGCCTGCACGTCCCGGGCGAATACGTGCTCAGGCTTCAACCGTTGCCGCTGCCCGACGACGCCACCGACCTTCCGGGTCTGCTCGGAACGCCCAGCGTTCAGGCCCTGGTTCAACACGCTCGCCGCATGCGCCCCGACTTCGAGCTGACCACGGCCGATACCGGTCCGGTGACCGAGATCGTTCGACGACTCGACGGCCTGCCCTTGGCCATCGAACTGGCCGCGGCCCAGCTCGCGGCCGTATCCGTGCGAGCCGTACGAGATCGACTGGGACGTGCACTGGATGCACTGACGACCGAACGGCCCGCTGCCGATGCTCGGCATCGCACGCTGCGCGCGACCATCGACTGGTCCTACCGGTTGCTGGCACCGCCAGATCGGCACCTACTCAGCGCGGTCGCCGCCTTCCCCGGCGGCGTCGACCTGACCACCATGGAGCAACTCGGGAACGAGTTGCTACCGGGCATCGATCCGCTCACCGCGATTACCCGGCTGGTGGATGCGTCCCTGCTGGTCGTCGACCAACCGACCATGACCCGCTACACCCTGCTGCACACCGTGCGGCAGTTCCTGTTCAACGAACTCGACACCGACCAGCAGGACACCGCCATCCGGCGATTCCTCGCCTCCGAACGGCGGACGGCACTGGAGATCGGAACCGCCCTACACAGCGCGCAGGAGCCCGACGCCGACCAGCGGCTGCGGGCAGAACTGGCCAACCTGCGCGCCGCGCGTGACCTCGCCACCACCCGCGGCGATGTCGAACTGTTGATCGACCTGACCCTTGCCCTCGACGAGGCCTCCATCTGGCGTGGGATGCCCGAGGTGTGGGCCTGGTCCCTGGAACTTGCCGACGACCCGGCACTACCCGGACATCCCCGCGAGACCGAGGTGCTCGGCAGCGCGGCGATAGCCGCCTGGCTGCTCGGTGACCTGGACCGGGCGGTTGCCCTGGCCAGCCGCGGGCTCGCCCTCAACGCCGCTGCCGGGATCACCCGAAACAGCCCAAACCTTGCCAGCGAAGACCCCGAACGGCGTTGCTGGCGAGCGCTCGGCGCGATCTCCCTGTTCCGTTCCGACTTCCCCGCCGCCCGCGAACAACTACTGCGTGCCGCCGCCGGCCCGCACCCGGAACAACCCGCAACCATCGCCGCAGCAGCGCTGGCCGCGCTCTACGCCGGCGACCGAGCCGGCGCCAACCACCTACTCGGCCAAGTCAGCGACCTGTTGCGCCACCACTCCTGGCCCTCTGTCACCGCGTTCGTCAGCTACATCCAGGGCGAGGTCCTGGCCACCAACGACCCCGACGCCGCGATCGCCGCCTACACCGAAGCAGGACAGACCGCCCGACGCTGCGGCGCAGGCTTCATCGAAGGAGCCGCGATGGTCGGGCGGGCGACACTCTCGACCGCCAGCGGCGACACCACAACGGCGGCGAACAGCTACCGCTGCCTCCTCGATTACTGGCAGAGCACCGGCAACCGCACCATGCTATGGACAACGGCCCGTAACACCGCTCAACTCCTGCTCGATCAGGACCGAAACCACACCGCCGCCATCGTCCTCGCTGCCGCGGACGCGGCACACTCAGCGAACACCCCTGACACCCCGATCGCTGAAGGACTCCAACGACTGACAACGATCCTGACCCAACGCCTGGGCGCCACAAGTCTTGAAACCCTCCGGCAGGAGGCTCAGTCACTGGGTGAAGAGGAAGTACTTGACCTCATGCGAAACGATCTCGACAAGCTCAAAGACACATTGTTGCCAGCCCAGAACACTCCGACATTTCCTTTGCTGCCTCAAGGATGACAGTCAGATCGGGTCCGGCCGAATGGATTGCGGACAAGACCGTCAACCGGGACTGTCCGGAGAACGGTGTTTCTGGCCTGACACGCTGAGCGATGCTCGGCGGGGAAGGTGCCGTGATGACCGCGACACTGAACGGTGTGACCAGGAAGAAGCCGGTCGAGGATTCGGCCGAACAGCGGGCAGCGGTGGAGCTGGTCCGGCTGGCCAAGGAACAGGGCTTGTCGCTGACCGGCCCGGACGGGCTGCTCAAGCAGCTGACGAAAACGGTCCTGGAGACCGCGCTGAACGAGGAGATGACCGAGCACCTCGGGTACGAATAGCACGACCCGGCCGGCGTCGGATCGGGCAACATCCGCAACGGAACCCGGGCGAAAACAGTACTCACCGAGGCCACCGGCAACGTCGAGATCGACGTGCCGCGGGACCGGGCCGGGACGTTCGAGCCGCAGATCGTGCGGAAGCGGCAGCGCCGGTTGACCGGTGTTGATGAGGTGGTGTTGTCGTTGTACGCCAGGGGATTGACCACCGGGGAGATCAGCGCGCACTTCGCCGAGATCTACGGGGCGTCGGTGTCCAAGGAGACCGTCAGCCGGATCACCGACAAGGTCCTGGAGGAGATGAACGAATGGTCGGTGCGGCCGCTGGACGAGAGGCAGATTCCAGTCATCGACGCGATCGTGGTCAAGGTCAGGGACGGGCAGGTCGGTAACCGCCCGTTCTACGCCGCGATCGGAGTCAGCCTCGACGGCGAGCGGGACATCCTGGGGTTGTGGGCCGGAACCGGCGGTGAGGGCGCCAAGTTCTGGATGAGCGTGCTGACCGACCTGCGGAACCGAGGGGTGAGGGACACCTTTTTCGTGGTCTGCGACGGGCTGAAAGGACTGCCCGATGTGGTGTCCAACGTGTGGCCGCAGGCGATCGTTCAGACGTCATCGGTTCACACTGACCTACGGCGGGATGGTCCCGTCGGTCACCGCGCCACTAGGAGAGGACCTATGCAGACGCGCGCCTTCGAGGCCCTCGTGCAGACCTGTCCCTCCTGGTGGAGGCGGGCCGCGTAGCGGCCAGCGGGAGTAGCGCTCCGAGCGCCATGATGAGGTACCAGCAGGCGGCCGGCCTCACGATGCAGCGGCGATCAGTCCTTGAAAGGGACGGTGCCGAACATGTCCGGACCCCCACCATTCGTTGCGTCCGCGGCGCAGGGAGTGTTCATCGGGTTGGATTGGGGTGGTTCATTCCACCAGATGTGTGTCATGGATTCCCTGGGACAGGTGATCTCCCAGAGCCGATTCGCCCATGACGTTAATGAACCGCCCCGGGGTGTCCGGAGACTTCGAATCTTGGGAAGGTTGGAGTCATGTCAGGGAACAGCACCAGGAGGTATCCGCCTAAGCTGAAGGAGCGGGCGGTTCGGATGGTCGCTGAGATCATGCCGGAGCAGGAGTCGGGGTGGGCGGCGATGGGCCGGGTTGCGGAGTTGCTCGGGGTTGGAACGGCGGAGACGGTCCGCAAGTGGGTACGTCAGGCCGAGGTCGACGCGGGTGCCAGGCAGGGGATGTCGTCGGAGGAATCGGTGGAGGTCCGGCGGCTCAAGCGTGAGGTCGCCGAGCTGAAACGGGCCAACGCGATCCTCAAAGCCGCCTCGGTTTATGTGGGTGATCGGTGTCAAGTACCGGTGTCATCGAGTCGTTCGAGGAGTCCGTCGTAGACCTTCTGGCGGCCGGTTTGGCCTTTGTTGGCGGCGTCGTCTCGTTGGGCCTTGAGGGTGGGTCTGAACTCGATGGTGGTGACGAAGAAGGTGCAGGATTCGCAGATCGTTTCGTAGTGGCAGTCGAGTTCGGCGGGTCGGGCGCAATAGCCGTTGCCGAGCATCCTGCGCTGGTGTTCGGCGCGGAGTTTCCGCATCGGTGCCGGTTCGTCTGTGGCCGGCAGGACGGCGGGTTTCTGCTGCTGGTAGAGGGCTTGGACCTTCTCGGTGACGGAGAAGTACTGGTCGGCGACGGTTTTGTCGGCGATCCGGGCGTAGACCAGGGTCATGGTCTTGTGCCCGAGCAACGCGGAGATCGCCTCGAGGGACATGCCGCGGTTGATGGCCTGGGTCGCCAGTGTGCCGGAGTTGGTGGGCGTGGACGTGCCCGATCCCAGCCGCTGTTGCGGCGGTGTGGATGGCGTGGTCAACCCGGGTGCCGGGGATCGGTCGGCCGCGGTCGGTGAACAGCAGCCGGCTGTTCTGCCAGTCCGGTCTGGTCGAGAGCCATTGATCGATCATGGTTTTCAGTTGTGGGTGCAGCGGAACGTAGCGGTCGTTGTGGAGTTTGCCGATGGGGATCCGGAGCCAGTAGGCCGAGCCGATCTGGACGACGGCGTCGGTGGTGAGGCCGAGGAGTTCCCCTTTGCGTATCCCGGTCCGGGCGAGCATCTCGATCGCGAGGCGGCCGAACTGATCGGTGAGTTGCCTGGCGGCGGCCATGAACTTGGCGCTGGCGGCGTCGTCGAGGAACCTGGGCAGTGGTTTGTCCTTGATGGGCACGTCGGAGGCGTAGACCGGTGGCCGGGCGGGCGTGTCGGGGTAGTCCCACTCGATGATCCTGCGGAAGAACGCGCCGAGGTGTCCCATCCTCATCCCGATCGTGGTCTTTGAGATCTGGGTGTAATTCCGGTAGCCGCCGCGGCCGGTCAACCAGGTCTTGTAGGCCTCGACGTGCGTTCTGTCGATGCCGGCGACGGTGACCGCCTGGCTGGTCGTGATCAGGTGCCCGGCGAACTGCCGCAGGGTGGTCTCGATGCAGGTGACGGACGATGCCCGCAGGCTGACCGCGAGTTGGTCGAGGTAGCGACGCATGGTGGCTGCTATCACCGGGGCGGCGGCGGTGATGCGGTCCCAACCGATCTCCGGCACCGATCGCACCGCCCACGGTTTGCGTGCTGATGGTCGCGGTGCCTGCCCGCGGTGGAACATCACCGCATCGAGCCCGAACAACGGGGTGCACAGGGACTTCGGCGCCCGGCCGTGGGTGGCGGTGACCACGGCCCAGAACTGCTCCCGAGCGCAGAGGTATTCGTCGGCGGTGAGCGTTTCCGGTGTCCTGCCGGTAATCACACAGATCTGCGCGAGTTTCGACCACATCTTGTCGACCTCGAGCCGCTCGAATCCCAGACTGGCCGCCTGCAACCGGAACCGGGCGGCCTGCGCCGGGTCGCGATCACCGACGTGCCGTCCCCATTTGGACGCCGCGGCCACGACATAGTCCGCTTCCACGCTCACCGCCGCGTGCACCACGGCGAAGTTCGCGAACGCCCGGGCCCGCTCTGTCGCCGCCAACCGGTCGGCCACCGAGGCAGCACGCCACCGCTGGAGATCACCTAACTCAGCGGTGAACTGCCGCGCGGCCCGTCGCCGGTCGTCGCTCCCTCGAGGCGGCACCTTGGCACTCTGGTACGCGCTGGCGCGACCCGGTCGCGTCCGCCGGTTGGCCCTGCTGGGGGCCACACCGCTTCTCCCGGGCACCACGGCGCCGCCGCCCATGCGCGTAATGACGACCCCCGTGCTGGGTGACATTCTCTCCCGGCTTATCCCTCCGAGCCGAGCTGGCGTCGTCCGCTTCATGCGGATTGTCGGCGAGGGCGACACCATCGTCCGGCACCCGGACCTGCTCGACAGCCTGGTGGCTGCGCAAAGGGACCCTGCGCTCGCGAGGGCCACGCGGGCGGAGTTCCGGGTGTTCCTCACTCCGTTCGCCCGCGGCGGGATGAGACCCTCGATGCGGTTACGTCCCGACGAGTTGCATCACCTCCGGGTGCCGACTCTGCTGGTCTGGGGCGCCCGCGACCCCTTGGGCGGCGAGACCGTTGCCCGATCAGTCGCAGCAATGATCCCCAACGCCCGGATCGAGGTACTCGACACAGGCCACGTGCCCTGGCTCGGCCGCACCGCGGAAGTGTCGCGACTGCTGTCGGCCTTCGCCCATGAAGATGCGCCGTCCTCCGAGCTGTCGTCCTCGTAGCCGCCAAGATCCCATGCACAAGCATTCCCATTCTGGGTTGCTCATCGCGCGGCCCGTCCTCCCAGCGGTCTACTGTTCCGCGTTTCCGCTCTTGCTGTCTCCGTTGACCGACGCGCCAACGTGGTGGGCGTCTCGGAGTCGCAATTCGTAGTCACCGACAGAGGCCGTGGTCAGGTAGCTGGCCCGCGGATTCGGGCGCAAAGGCAGGTCGAGCGACCAGTGACTGTCATTGGGGTTATCGATGCTCAGTCGCGAGCGTCCCAAGCTCGCGGAGCCCGACCGTCGACGGCCCCCGTAGGTTCCGCCGAGCGGCCGACACTAACCGGTACCAGGACACCCAGTTCGTAGCGCGTCTCGCAAGCGGATCCTCCCCCGGAACTAACATGACCAGGCACTGGCAGCCCCGAAATGGGAGGTCATCGCTCTTTCCTCAAGCGGTGTCCGCCGGCGGCACGCTTTTATCTCAGGGTTGCCCCACCATGGATCGAGAGCCATGCTGGACGTTGGTCTTTATCGCCCCAGAGGAGCATCCACGACTCGGGTCAGAGCCCGATACGCCTCAACCTCCAAGGAAGGTCACCGTGACCAAATACCTTGTTGTCGCCCACGAGACTGTGACGAACCCAGTGCTCGCTGACCAGCTCCGCGAGATCCAGCAGAAGGACCCAAATGCCGAATTCACCCTACTGGTTCCCGCGACCCCGGTCCGGCACCTGCTGTTCCTACGCGGCAACGAACGAGACGCTACGGCCGTCGCCAAGAAGCTAGCGACAAAAGCGCAAGAAATGCTGACGCAAGATCACATCAACCTGGTCGAAGCACATACCGGTTCCGAATCCCCCATCGACGCAATCGACCACGAAATCATCGCGAACCCCGGTTACGCCGGATTCGTAATCTCGACCCTCCCGCAGGAAACATCCCGATGGCTGCGGATGGACCTGCCAACCGTGGTCGGTAAGAAGTACGGACTGCCTGTGCACCATGTCCAGGCCGCACCGGACTGGACCGCCAACTACATCCCCTGAATCAACAGTCCCGATGCCTCGGGCCGCCGCAATTGAGCGTTCCCAATCAAACACAAGTCAATACTACTCGCGCGCAGCAATGCCGAAGCGAGACCATGGGTGGGATCGACGCCCATTCTTGATTGCGCGTTGAGGGGTTGTTTATCCGGTACATGTGGAGAAGGAACTGGTTCGGGCACGGTCCTCCTGCCCAAGAAACTGCGTGTTCAACGGGCACCGAGCGCGTTGGGCGCTTGCGCGAACATCGACACATGCTTCATCCGATCAGCGGTCCGGGTGCGATCAGCGGCAGGGCGACCAGTCCAAGCCCAAGGACCAGCGCCGCGGCGAACACAACCAGCAATGGACCCCCCAAGAAATCGCTCGATGCTCCGGACGAACCGCCGGTGCTTTCCCCGCAGGGCTTTTATCCCGCTGGTGCGGGGCCGGCGCCGAGCGACGCCAGGACGTCGGCCAGGATCTGCTCGAACCCGTCGGTTCCACCGCAGAGGCCGGCGGTGAGGGCGCCGTCGTCAAGGACACCGACACCAGATACGGGTGGTTCACCGCGAACGGGATGCCGCAGGATGCGCTGTCCAGGGCTGACAACTGGCCGGGCCGCCGAGTGGAAGCCCCGAGGGCCCAATGGTGACGACGCCGGTGGCGGGTTGACGGTGACAATGACGAGCGTGCGATATCAAGTTCTCGGGGCGGCGGTGATGGCAGTTGCCTACGCAGCGTTCGCTTCGCGATTCACCCCGTTGACCTGGCCAGCGATGCTGGCCACCGTGCCCCCAGCGGCGGGAGTGTTCTGGATCGGCGTGCGCACCGGGACAGTTCGGGACGCTCCGGCGGTTGTTTTCGATTGGTCTCGACTCGTGCCATGGGTGGTGGTGGCAGCGCTGGGGATCGCCTTGGAAATCGTGGCGCTGGTGCAATCGCCGCGTGAGGACTTCCCGACGCTCAGTTCCCTGATCAGCCCATTTGCCGGTGACAGCACCGGGTGGTACCGGTTCGGTGGGTACCTGGCCTGGTTCGCCCTGGGAACCTGGTTGGCGCGGCGATGAGCACCCGAACGGTCATCGTCATCGGATACGCCCTGATCGCGGTCGCGCTGCTCACCTGCCAACTGGCCGCACGTCGTCCGGCGGCCCGGGTGGCCAGGATCGGCGACGTCGTGGGCGCCGTCAAGCGGCGCCGGGCGGGGTGGTTCGTGTTGCTGCTCGCGTGGTGGTGGCTGGGATTTCACGTGCTCGCTCGCTCGTCCTCGCTCGGACCCTAACCGGCCATCGGTCGTGCCGTCTCGATGACGCTGGGCACGCATCCAGGTGGCGGGAGTGCCCTGTTTCACCGCGAGTCCGTGCTGCATCACCAATGTGGAGCACCACAAGGTGAGGGCCTGCTGCCCGCCGACCTGGTCGCGGACATGACCACGCCGATCGTCGCAGGTTAGGGCCTGGGTACCGAATGCTCACAAACAATCGCGGCGAGACTGCTCGACGCCTGGTGGGCCACAGCGGGTCTACCCGGGCTATTCCAGCCAGTTGGGTGTCGACCCGGAACGGCACATCAGCGTCGCCGTCCTTTCTGCCGGTTGCGCTGAGCGAGGGGCGGACGAAGTGTTCACCGACTTGCTCGCCGTGCTTTAGAAGTAGCCTCGACGCGAACAGCTCCGTTGATCTCATTCCTCGGACCAGTACGCGTCAGCAACTCGCCGCGCGGGGTTCGAAATTCCTGCGGCAGTTTGTGTTCGGGCCACGATGACGCCGGCTCAGCCGCCTCCCGCAAGGACCACGTCCAGCGGCACCTGCCGCCCCGCGACCGGTGCTGCGTGCGGGGGCATTGGTGGGGTGGACCGCGAGCCCCGTCGGCCGCCGTACACCCGTGGAGTGCTGCCCAGGAATGGCTCTCCGGTGACCAGCACGGTGGTGTGCGTGGCGGCGGCGTCCCGGAGCATCGCGAACGACCGGACGGCGCCCTTCTGTTCGGAAAACCACCCGGTGAGATCGTCACCGGTCATGCTCAGCCCGGTGAGGGTGGCGTAGGCCAGGTCGGCTGTGTGGTCGTCGTCCGGCATCACCACCACCTTGCCCTTCTTGATCCGCATGGGCAGGGACAGCACCGCGTCCACCCCGTCCGGCGCGGCGGCGGTTGGTTGCGCACGGACCACGGAGCCGTCCCGCAGGTGCCGGTGCCGCAGCAGCGGATCGGTGCGCGTCGCGGCATCCCAGGCTTCGCCGATCTTCTCGGCCGCCTTCCAGGCGGTGGCCGCGCTGGAGGTGTAGCTGTGCCGCAGCGCCTGCACGGCGGTTTCCTCGGCGAGCAGCATGGCCCGGAACGGGTCCCTGGCCTGGTTGGAGTACCCGCGCCCGGTTTCATCCCGGTACGTCGGGGCGAGCATCTCCGCCCGCCCGCGAGGTCGAACTTGCGGGCCAGGGCGGCGGTGAGCACGACGACCCGGGAGGACGTCGCCGCGGCGCCGGCGTACTGGACGATCCGGCCGGCGTGCCGGACCCGTTCCGCCGTCTCGGATCGCGGCGGTTGCGCCGCGCCGCAGGATGTCCTCCATGGCGCGGAGGGCTGCCGGGTTCACCGCGACCGCGACCGTGCCGGGGGACGTCACGGCATCCGCGATACTCGGCGACGTCGCCGCTTCCGCGGGCCGGTTCGTTCCGGCCTGGAGGAGGGTGCGCTGCTGCACCCTGAAGAAGACGGCGTCGACCCGTCCGGCGCCACGGAATCGCGGCGCGACGCCGTCGGAACGGCGCACCGCGGCACCGGATGTCCCGACACCCGGGCCGCCTCGATGCGGGCCGAGTCGAACGCCGCGACTGCTTGGCAGGAGGTGATCTGCGGTGTGCTCACATCCGGGATGTGTGCGGTTCACGGTGCGGCGATCAGACGAAATCGCCAGGGGTGGTGCGGGTCTTCGTTGGTCGGTGGCCAGAGGACTCTGAGGCGCTCCCGGCCGTAGGCGGGTCGTCGATGTCTCGGCGGCCAACCGCGGCGCGACGCGCGAGCGGCAGGCCCACAGGCGTGTGGCGCCCCCCGATCACCGGTGATGGTCACGGGCAGGCAATCCGCAATTCTCCTTTCACGGGTTTTTGGGACACAGTCGCTGCGGGACAGGATGCCCGACGGCTGCGGTTGTTCGCTGACAGCAGGCGGTGACCGTGCTGCACGAACGGGTGGAGTCCGCTGAATTCGGGTGACGGCATCGCGTCCCGGGGTATTGCTCTGAGCCGCCTGATGTTGACTCGCCTGATGGATGCCGTCACATCACCGACCGTTATCACCGATTTTGATGAGGCCACCCGGGACAGCATCGCTGCCGCGCTGTGGCAGCGATCCTTCGACGCCGACAGCGTGCCGCCCGAGGTGGCGGTAATCCTCAACGGTCCTAAAAACACACCGCAGGCGCACGGCACAAGGATGCGGCGTTACCTCACCTATCTGTTGGACCATCCGCTGTCCCACACACCGGAAATGTCGGCGACGTACGAGCGGCTGCAAAGAGAATGCGATTCGCTGTCCCCTCAACAGGCCTACATCTGGCAGACCTCGCTGCTCGGGGGACCGTCCACCGTCGGGTACGACCAGGTGCCCGCTCCGGCGGATCTACAGTTCCCTCGCGACCACCTCCCAAAGGTGCGCAGCCAGGTCGGATGGCACTTCTTCGTCGGCAGCTGCTGGGATACCGACGGACGCGAGTACGGCGCAGAGTTGATGTTCTTCCAGACAGCGCTTTTTCCTCCCGACTTCGCCGCGGGGCTCGGCTTGACCGACGAGGAGAACCAGATCGTCGAACTGCAACTCGCCATCAGCGAGCGAGGTGGCCGGCACTACCAGGCCGAGCCTGTGGTCCTCGCCGGAACCAGCGGCCTGGTGCAGGTCGAGCAGGACCCGTTCGTCTACCACCTGGGCCGAAACATCATCCAGTGTCACAATTCTGACGGCCTGTTCCCGGTGACGATCAAGGGCTGGGGCATCGACCGAGGCAGCGACCCGGGTGTGGAACTGGCGCTGGACCTAACCTTCAGCTCGGGCAAGGAGACACTGCTGCAGGGCGAGGGCGGCTGCATGCCCTCGATCGACGGCATCGGATCCCTGTATTACTCGATCCCCAACCTCGTGCTCGACCCCACCTGCAGCACCCTCACGCTCGACGGCAGGACGGTCACACTGGAGCGGGGCACCTTCTGGTTCGACCACCAATGGGGTTACCTGTCGGGAGCCCCGCGCAGCAAGGTCATGCGCGCGGCGACGTACTCGAAGGACCCCGAGCCGGCCGGGTGGGATTGGTTCATGGCACAGCTCACCGACGACCGGCAGCTCACCGTGTTCTGCCCCCACCGCAACACCATGAGCGCCTTCTATCAGCAGACAGGGCCGACGCCGCCGGCAACCATGACCGTCGGCGTCAAGGGAACGTACATGGCGGCCGACCGGAGCACCACGATCGTCGAGGGCAAGCTGGAGATCGCCGACTGGATCAAGGCCGACCACTCGCCCAATCCCGGTCGCTACTTCGTCACCAACACCTGGTACCCGAACTCCTGGCGGTTCTCGCTCGACGAGAAAGTCCCCAGCGACATCCGCTCATTCCTTATGACACCCATCGTCGATGCCGCCCAATCGGGCTTCTTCGCCAACGGCGCCCAGTACGCCGAAGGTGCGGTCGTCATCACCGCACCCGACGGCTCCGACATCGGCCATGGGTTCTCCGAGTCCGTGTCCTACGCCGACACTCGCCACACCACGTTCACACTCGGCGGCCTATCTACCGCCGACGAACACAACGAATCGTTGGCCAGGCACACGACGCCGAAGGCCCTCGCCCTGCTCAACATGGCCTACGTGCTGACCCATCAAAAACAGCTGCAGCAGATCGGCGCCGAGTCGGCCGGCATGCAATTCTTCGCGGCGGACCCACCCACGCCTGCTGGTTGAGCAATCGGCCGTCTCGGTCCGCTCGCGGGTCCGTGCCTGTGATCGCGAACTCCGACCTGCCGCACACATTCGACGTATGTTGGGACAGAGCGAGCCGTGAGCCCCAACGTGTTCACCGGTGGAAACTGCGCCGGGCTTGCCCCTCACCGTCGGCGGAACGGATCAGATCACCGGCATCCCGTTCCTCGGCGATGCCGAGCATTCTCTGAGGATCTTGTCTGGGATGATTGGTGAACGAGTGGTTCTCGGGGCAGCATGATTTGCCCGACTTTTCCTTCATGATGGGCCTGATGGACAGTAAAGGCACCGACGCCCATGAGGCCCGCGAGATCGACGAGGTGATCGAGCGGTTGCCGAACCGCTTCCCCGATATGCCCCTACAGCGGATCCTGCAGGTGATCGATGCCGGCGGCGGTGTCGTCGCCGATCGGGACCACTACAAGCTGGGGAACGGCGGGCTCTGGCCACCCGGTGATCCTCACCCTCGCCTTGAGCTTCAAATCGGCGGCAGGCGCGACTGTCAGCGCAGTGCACGGTTGAACAGTGCCAGGATGCGTTCCCGCGCATCCGTCGTTGCTTCGGGGTCGTAGCGGGTGCCGGACACCTTCGCCAGCAGGGTCAGCATCAGGGTTTGGTCCTGCGGGTCATGGTCGTTCATGAAGCCGTGCCCCACCCCCGGGTAGGTCTTGATGTCATGCTCCACACCCAGCGTCGTGAGGATCGTCTCCAGTCGCTGCGCGGCGCTGGCTCCCATCGGGCTGCGGTCGTTCCCGCCATAGCTACCGACGATCGGGCACGCCGTTTCCAGCCATGTGTCGGCGTCCTTCGGGCAGCCACCGTAATTGGTGCTGACCGCCGAAAACCCCCACCCGGGGGCCAGCGCGAGCGCGTAACCACCGCCCATGCAGAAACCGATCACCCCGGTTTTACCGGTGCAGTCGCTGCACGCGGCAAGCCAACCGCGGACCGCGTCGATGTCCTGAAAGCTGCGCCCCTTGAGCTCCCCGAGGTCCCGCATCACGGTGCGCAGGCATTTCAGCCGACCGCCCCAGTGGAACAAGTCCGGGGCCGCCGCGAGAAACCCGGCACCCGCCAACCAGTCCGCCTGGTGCCGCAAATCCTGGCTCATCCCGGTGAAGTCATGCACCACCACCACACCCGGCCACGGACCGCCGGTCGGCGGCACAGCGACGTACGTCGGCACCGGCCCGCGCGGCGCAGGAATCAGAACATCGCTCACCCCGAGACCCCCGTCGCTCATTGTGAAGGGCAGGAAGGCAGCGGCGCCCAACGGCACCGGGGGCACGCAGCCCGACCTGGTCCTGCAAATCCTAGAGCCGTCACCGTCATTCACGCTCGGGCCGTGCGCAGCGGAGCCGCGACCGCCGACGTCGTCATCGCCCGAAGGTGATGAACCGCCAAATTAGGTGGCGCCTTATCACCATGCTAAATGGCATCGACTTCGAACACCGATGCGCCGATCCGTAGCCGGCCATGCGCATCGGCGCGGGGTGAGCGGCTGACCAGCAGGGCGGAGAATGCGATTACCGGGAAGAAAGGTGCCAGCTACATTGGCCGACGACTCGCTACCGGGCTGATGACCAAGACGCACCGCTGTTCACCCGCACCGGACCGAACCGGTTGCGCGTCCTGGTAGCGGCCCTGAACGGCACCATTCGTCCACGCGCGAAGGGGCGGTTGGAAGTCGCCGTGCTTTGTATCTGGGTTGACGAGTGACGGGAACCCGGTCCGTAACGGGACGGCCAGCAGTCCTGTCAACCTGCGCTCACGGCGGCATAGAACTGGTCCGTGGTTGCTGGTCCGTTACTTGCCTACCGAGTCCGACGGGCAGGATCGGCGCCACCACCGGGGCCACGTGTACCCGAGCGGGTTCATCCGGGAACCGGGATGCGCGACCACATCGTTCGCCAGGCGGGATAGCGCGGTTCGTCGCAGTATGGGTTGATTGTGCACGGGGGAACGCGCGCGCTCACCTGGATCGGGCGCCTCCGGCGCGGCACCGTGCACTGTGACCAGGGGGTAGCTCGTGAGGCGTTCAACATCGGTCACCGTATCCGTGGCAAGTGTTGTGCTGCTGTTGGCAGCCGGTTGTTCATCCTCGGATAGCTCGGCGATTTCATCCAGCACAGCGCCGGCCTCAACACCGGAATCCGCGTCCGTGACTTCGTCTGCGGGATCGGGATCCTCGGCTTCGGTCTCGTCCGCGTCCCCGCCTGGGTCGGGCGGTTCGACCGGCGCCGGTTCGGAGCCGGCATACGTTCCGGTGGTGACCTCGGCGATCGAGACAACGATGAAGGACAACGTCATCCCTGGGGCAGCCGTCCTGGTCGCCTCCCCGGATAAGGGGGACTGGACCGGCACCTTCGGGACCGGCACCCTCGGTACGGATGACCCGATCACCGTCGGGGACCACTTCCGGATCGGCAGCAACACCAAGACGATGACCTCAACGGTCATCCTGCAGCTCGTGCAGGACGAGAAACTGTCCCTCGATGACCCGATCGGAACGTACATCAAGGGTGTGCCCAACGGGGATAAGATCACCATCGCGCAGTTGTCGGAGATGCGCAGCGGCCTTTACAGCTACTCCTTCGACCCGAAGTTCAACCAGACGTTGGACGAGGATCCGCAGAAGGCATGGACCCCGCAGGAATTGTTGGACATTGCCTTCGCGCATCCGGTGAACTTCGCCCCAGGTGCCGGGTACGACTACAGCAACACCAACATCATCCTGCTCGGCTTGGTGATCGAACAGCTGACCGGCACATCGGCGTCACAGGCTTTCCAAGACAGGATCTTCACCCCGCTGGGCCTGAAGAACACACTGCTCCCGGCGGCGGACGACGCGTCCATCCCGGAACCGCATCCGCAGGGTTATTCCTTCGGCACCAACACATCAACGATCGACACCTACGCCCTGCCCGCAGCAGACGTGCCCAAAGCGCTCGCCGGCACGCTGCTGCCGAACAACGAGACCGACGCGAACCCGTCCTGGACGTGGACGGCGGGCGGAGCCATCTCCACCATCGACGACATGAAAACCTACGTCGAGGCACTCGTCGACGGCGGACTGCTGAACGCCGAAACCCAGAAGATCCGCCTGGACAGCCTGCAATCCACCAATCCGACGAACCCATCCGCGGCGCTGTACGGCCTTGGCATCGCCCAGATCGGTGCGCTGATCGGTCATGACGGGCAGATCCCGGGGTACATGACATTCATGGGCCACGACCCGAAAAGCGGCCTGACCATCGTGATCTGCACCAACCTGGCCACCGTGCCCAGCGGTGAAGGGTCCGCCCTGACCATCCTCAAAGCGCTGCTGCCCATCTTCTATCCCGGAATGGCCGTACCGGGCGGTGACCCAGCAGCAGCCCCAAGCGGCTCCTCGGCAGCGGCGACAACCACCGGCGGCTGACCGCGAAACAACCCCCTTCGAGCCAGCGCCGCCAGACTCTGGCGGACCCGCCATAGGACGAACAGCATTCAGCCGGCGGGGTTGGCCCTCGAGTGATCTGCGGGTTCGGTCCTCGTCGGTGAACGTGCCGACGGCGCGAATGTTGTCGACGCCGTCGAAGCGATTGAATCCCGCGGTCCAGATAATGGATCTGGTCTTGCCCACTGCCGACGGTGCGGCGGCGACCCTGCAACTGACAGCGGCCTACCCCTATGTTGCAGTCGTGATCCCGTGCAGGGGGAAGCTCCCGCTGCCGCTCGAGGGAAGCGATCGCCGCCGCCGACGCCTACCTGTTCGAGGACGCTTCTACAGGCTCGTTGCTGGTCGCCGCGTGTCATGCCGGGCAGCGCCCGGGTGGTGGTGAGGTGGTCGGCGACGGCGGCCAATTTGAGGCTGCTGGGAGTAGCGGCGGAGCACCGCGAAGGCCTCGGCCGCGGTGATCCCCTAGGTCTGCATGAGGATGCCCTGCGGCTGCCCGATCACATTCCGGGTGTCGATCGCCTGCCACAGGTTCTGCTCGGTGCGCGAGTATGCCAAAACCACCGATGTGTGAATTGCCGAATTGGATGGCATCGTTTGACCACGCTAAGTGGCACTAATCTCGAACGTCTGTTCGGCCCGCAGTCTGCGTCATCGTATCTCCGTGCTGGTCGACACACTTGTGCTACTGGCGCAGGATGCGATTTAGCGCGATCAGAAGGTGCCACTTACCGTGGCACACGACACCGGCACTGACGCGCTGGCCGTCTGGCACGACCGGTTCCTCTGACCGTGCCTGGAGCGCCTCAAGGCGCGCGGCCAGAAGTACCAGACCACGATGTGCACACAAGAACACGAGCCTCATAGCGCATCCACACGATTCGGGCTCTGAACGGGTGACCTACTCACCAACGAGTAGAAAACCGGGGTAATCTTCCGGTACGCGAAGTCACGTCCGCTGACTTTGTCCCCCCGAAGCAGCGGCCTTCTGCCCCCGAAGCGGATGACAACGCCCCGAAGAGCCCCGGTTTCACGAGATGAAACCGGGGCTCTTTCGGTCATCATGGATCTTGCCCACCAAGCCCGGTGACTCTGGACGATCCTTGCTTGCTTCCCGTGTTAACCAAAGAGGAGTGGCGCGTTGGCCGACTTCAGGGTGTTCGATCAGGTTGATCAGGGTTTAGGGAAGATCGCGATCAATCTTGACCATGTGATTAGAATCGAACGCCATGAAGAGAAGGGGATGAAGCGCGAGGGCGTCACCCTCGACCTATCTGCATTTGTCGTCTTGACTCCCGGCAACTTTAAGGTCCAGGTGCCGATCATTTCCGTGTACGAAAATGAAGCGCAAGGCGACGAGCTGGACACAGCGTTCGAGGAGTTCATTGAGAAGCTAACGCCGAGATCGCCTGCACGTCGTTCTTGACGCTGACCACAGATCGACACGTTCCCGTCGCGCCGTCACGACGGCGGACGGCTCAGAGCCCGAAGCTTGTGAATTGCCAAACTGGATGGCATCTTTTGACCACGCTAAATGGCACCAATCTCGAACGTGTGTTCGGCCCGCAGTCTGCGTCATCGTATTCCGTGCTGGTCGGCACACTTGTGCTACTGGCGCAGGATGCCATTTAGCGTGGGGCGGTTTCTAGCTGTCGTCGCAACACGGTCGGTTATGTAGCTAATTCAAGCAGCTTGTTGAGGCGCTCTGCCGGGGTGTCCCAGTCGAGGGTTTTCCGCGGCCTGCTGTTGAGCTGGGCGGCTGCCGCGACCAGGTCCGCCGGGCTGTAAATGTTGAGGTCGGTGCTCTTCGGGAAGTACTGGCGTAGCAAGCCATTCGTGTTTTCGTTGGACCCCCGCTGCCATGGGCTATGGGGGTCGCAGAAGAAGACCTGGACATTGGTGGCGAGGGTGAACTGGCGGTGCTGAGACATTTCCTTGCCTTGATCCCAGGTCAGCGATCGACGAAGGTGCGCTGGCAGCGTGAGGACAGTTCTCGTCAGTGCTTCACGGACTGCTTCGGCGGTGTGATCGACGGGCAGGTGCAGCAGCATGACGTACCTGGTCGACCGCTCGACCAGGGTGCCGATCGCGGATCGGTTGCCCTCGCCGGTAATGAGGTCGCCCT
Source organism: Nakamurella sp. GG22 (assembly GCF_052976845.2). Lineage (NCBI taxonomy): Bacteria > Bacillati > Actinomycetota > Actinomycetes > Nakamurellales > Nakamurellaceae > Nakamurella > Nakamurella sp. GG22. Next base: position 221,790 of record NZ_JBRIIO020000003.1, read on the forward strand.
CCTTACGTTCGTGGAGGGGTGGATCAGGCCCGGTCGTAAGGTCTTGGTCGCTCTCCTTGGGACAGGTGGGTATGGCTTCAGGTCTCCCTGCCGGGCTGATCGTTGGTCGGTGACGGCTCACTGGGAATGGCCGCCCGCCTGTCCTGTTGGTAGCTCGACCGCTCATTGAGACTCGCGCGACGATCGTTGGGTAAGGACGTGCCGGCGTGGCTGCCACTCGAGGAGAACCCCCTTTGGTGACGGCGACGTGAGGATGGCTGATGACGGCGGTCTGGGTAGGAATGGATTCGGGGAAGTGGGCGCACCACTGCGTGGTCATCGACGCCGGCGGCCGGGTGCTGCTGTCCCGGCGGGTGGCCAACGATGAGGCCGCGCTGACCGGCCTGATCAGTGCCGTGCTGTCTTTGGCCGACGGTGATGAGGCTGTGTGGGCCACCGATCTCAACGCCGGTGGTGCAGCGCTGCTTCTGGCGTTGTTGGCCGACCGGTCGCAGCGGGTGCTCTACCTACCCGGTCGGATCGTTCACCACGCCGCGGCGACCTACCGCGGTGACGGCAAGACTGACGCCAAAGATGCGCGGATCATCGCCGATCAGGCGCGGATGCGGAGCGATCTGCAACCGGTCCGGGCCGCCGGCCAGGTCAGCGTTGATCTGCGGCTGTTGACCTCGCGTCGGACCGACATGATCTTCGACCGGGTCCGTCATATCAACCGGCTGCGGGCCACGATGTTGGAGTACTTCCCCGCTCTAGAAGCAGCTTTCGACTTCTCGAAGAAGGCACCGCTGATCCTGGTCGCCGGTTATCAGACACCGGACGGGATCCGCCGCATGGGCGTTGCCCGGCTCGCCGCCTGGCTCAGGAGCCGCGGCGCCCGCGGCGCCGACACCGTCGCCGCCAAGGCTGTTGAGGCCGCCGCCGGTCAACGCACGGTGTTGGCCAGCCAGGCGGTGGCCGCGCAGATCGTCACCCAGCTGGCCGGGCAGATCATGGCGTTGGACAGCGACATCGCCGCCCTCGACGAGCAGATCGCAGAGACGCTCGACCGGCACCGTGACGCGAAGATCCTGCTCAGCATGCCCGGCTTCGGGGTCGTCCTGGCCGCGACGTTCCTGGCCAACACCGCCGGCAACGTGACCACCTTCGACACCGTCGACCGACTGGCCAGCGTCGCCGGCCTGGCCCCGTCGCCGCGAGATTCCGGCCGGATCAGCGGCAATCATCACCGACCGCACCGATTCAACCGACGACTACTGCGAACCTGCTACCTGGCCGCGTTATCCAGCCTGAAGGCCAGCCCCGCCTCGAAGGCCTACTACGACCGCAAACGCGCCGAGGGCAAGTCCCACAAGCAGGCGATCATCGCGCTCGCCCGACGCCGGCTCAACACGATCTGGGCCATGATCCGTGACCGCACCGCCTACCAAGAGCCAGTCCCTGCACTACCCGCAGCGGCTTGACAAACAGCATTGAGATTCCCAGTGGCCCGGTACTGCGCGATCTTCGACCTCCGCCGGGCGTTCGCTGATCATCACCGTGGGATCAACGATGCAGCCCTGCCGACGGGCATCGGATCGTTTGTGGGGTTTGCGTCGGGCGCGACCGGTCCGCAGGGCCCTGACCAGCTCGCGGCGCAGTTCACCGCGTCCCTGCACGTAGAGGGCCTGGTAGATGGTTTCGTGCACCAGGTGCCTTTCCCGTTGGCCGGGGAACTCGCTCCGCAACGCGTGACAGATCTGCTGGGGGCTCCACTTGTCCTCGAGCTTGGACTGCACGAAGTCACGCAGCTGCTGGTCCTGGGCCAGCTTGCCCGACCGTGGCCGGCCCCGCCTGGCAAGGGCAGTCCGGTGCGCGGTGAAGGGTCGGTAGTTGCCCGACTCGGTGGTGTTGCGGCGGATCTCCCGGCTGACGGTGGACGGGCTCCGTCCCAGCGATGCGGCGATTGCGCGGATCGTCTGGCCAGCCCGCAATAAATCGCCGATCTGAAGTCGTTCATCCTCGGACAGGAACCGCGCCGAAATGACCACCGGCTCGGCGGCGATCGGTGCGTAATAGCGGGCCCGGCCGCCGCTGTCGATCATCGTCCGACCGTCCCGCCAACGGGTGCCGGTGATCCGGTGCACCCCGACTTCCCGGCATGCGTCCACGTTGCTCATCCCTTGCGCCACCAGGCGAAGGTAACGCTCCCGCTCCGATGTCAACGGGGCGCCGGGCCCAGGCTGCGGGCGGTCTTTCGGTACAGGCATTGCAGCTCCCGAACGGGATCAGGTGTTGCAACGACCGCTGGAACCCAAGTGGTCAGAAGGTGCCACTTACCGTGGCACACGACACCGAACGGTGGCCCCATGGAAGCGGGCACGGCAACGATACGAACTGCCCTCCACGTTTGCTCGAATCGACTCATCCGGGTCAGTCCGGTTCCGGGACTGCGCACCCACGGCCGGTAGGTTGACACAACGCCCGGCCGGCCGACCGCCGCCCTGAAATGACCGGCTTGATCAGTTCGGCGATCGTCGGCACGGGCTGGTGCTGCTATCGCCGCGCCCATGATTGAGTCCCCGTAACTGCGTCAGAATGGCGGCTCAGTCAGCCTGCACGTCCCGCTCAGTCAACCCCGACATCGTGACGGTGGCTCCCGGAACGCCTCGGGGACTGAACTCCACGCTGTACGTCGTGCTGAACCAATTCGGCCAGGAGCTGACAACCCTGCCCCGCCAGCCGGTTCTGACGACGTTGACGCCTTGATGGATGTCATGCATGGGATGAACCGGTGCCAGCGTCTCGACGGTGGCTGCCATGTCCACCACCGTGGGCTACTGATTCCAGTCGGCGTCACAACCGGTGATTGGCTGTGTCGGCGAATTGCCGGTAGCACGGCTCGGCCGCCGGTCGCCAGGTAGCCCACCAAGGCGTCGAGCCACACGGCGCTGAACAGGTGCCAAAGGTGACGGCGTGTCGAGGCCGCATCATCATGCTGACACCCGCGGGTTTACCGGCGCTGAGCCCGGACCCGTTCTCGCCCGGCGCGAACACGCGAGCCACGACGGGTTAGGCGCAGTCGATGCAGATCAGGTCTGCTCCTGATGCTGTGGCGATCCGGTTGCGGTGTTGCACCAGGAAGCACGACATGCAGGTGAACTCGTCGGTCCGCTTCGGAATAACCGGCATGGTGAGTTCATCGCTGATCAGTTCAGCGCCGGGCAGGTCGACAGCGTCATCGCTGTCACCTTCGTCGACATCGGCCAGGGGTGACTGTTTTTCGGCGCGGGTCGCGTGAAGGGCGTCCAGGGATTCGAGATCGTTGTCAGTGTCTTCGGCGATGCCGCGGCGTGGTGCGTCGTAATCGGTCGTAGCCATCATGATCCCCCGGGGAAATCTCTGTACTCGCCAGCGATTCGCGGTTGCTGGCGGTCAAGATACAACACCCTGGGGATCGGGAGAGTCGTCGCGGGAACATCCTCCGCCGCAATTGAACGCCGTTCCGTCCCGCGATCCACACGGCTCAGCGTCGATCCAGTGTGCGCCGGCACGCAGGAACAACAGCCTGGGCATGTCAGCCCAGCCAACGCGGGCATCACGGAATGGTGTGCCAGAAACCCCTTACCGCGATCAACGACAAGTTGATCCCAGGCGGTGAGAACCATCGAAGCCGAGCCGGAATAGGCAGGCTGACCCGCCGCCACCGGCTGGTCATCAACTGGTGTCACCTCCTCCACGTTTGTGGCGGCGGATCAGATCAAGGGTGGGGCGCGCGGCACGGCGGGTGTGAACGCGCCTGCAACCCAGGCGGGGGTCTCAGGGGCGGTCGATGTGGGTTGGTCCCGGGATGCCGAGGAGGTGGGCGCACCGTTCCCGGCCGAGGGCGTCGTCGGTGGGTTGAGTGCTGCGGGTGGCGTCGTAGAGCACCCGCGGTGTCAGGGGCAGGTTCGCACCGCGGATGCTGGCCCGTCGGACTCTACTGCGGATGGTGGCGGTGGTGGTCGCGTAGTGATCGGCGAGGTCGCCGATCGGACCCGCCGGCTGATCCTGCAGCCCGGCCCAGTCCAGGATTGACCGGGCCCGGTTCGCGGAGTGCCCGAAGGTCCGCCAGATCAGCGCCGTGACGACCGTCGGGACGGTGAACCCGGGTAGCGCGGTACCGGTCCGCGACCCGCTGTGGCCCCGCGGTTCAGTGGCGAGTCGATTCATCGTTCGTCGCACCGAAGGTGTTGGACGGCGGGTGCCACCTGGGACGGAGGCCCCGATGTCCTGCAGGCTCTCCGCAGTGTTTTCGTGCAGCGGGGATCTGTTCAGGTGGAAAGGGACCGCAGACGAGAGATGCCCCTGTTGTGCGCAGTCACCTGGGATTGGCTCCATAGGGCCGAACACCCCCGTCGGGTCACGCCCGTATCAGCATTACCGATCTACCTGTGACTGACAGTAGCGCAATGTCTCAACGGTGCAACACTGGAGGGGGAGTTTCACCTGTCAGGGCTCTGACACATGTGACTCACGTCGTTCTACGCTTATCAGGCAATCAAGAATAGTTCCCTTTGAATTGGTTTCCGGGCGTGATATTGCCGTAGATTCTTTACGGGAAGGTCGGCAACGGCCTTCAAGTATTCTTTGTATCGGTGACCGCCTGACTGCGGTTCGGGTTAAAAGCAACCCGTCGAGCCGGTGGTGATTGCACGTCGGCACATTTTTGTTGTGCATCGAGAAATTGGGTCACTATGACCGACGTCATGATCGGGCGCGCTTCCGCGCCGGCGAGGACAGTTCTGCTGTGTGATCAGCATCCGGTCACCCGGCGGGTGCTGACCGAGCAGCTCGCGGCCAGTGGCTCGCACCTGCAGGTGGTGTCAGCGGTCCGCGACGCAGCCGCGGTGGTCGACGCGTTCACCGCACACCCCACCGACGTGGTGCTCATCGGGATCCGCGGCGGCGCCCCCAGCGGCCCACGAGCGGTCGACGCGCTGCTGACCGAGCACCCGACCGCACCGGTCATCGTCTACGGCACGGCCGCCGACAGCCGCCTGCTCGCGGAGTCGATCCACCGCGGCGCGCAGGGCCTGATGTTGTGGGACATCACCCCACCGTCATCTGGTCGAGCCATTCGCACGGAATCACCCCGAACGGCCGCGCACCGATCCGCGCCGCCGACCAGGCCGCTGACAGCGTTGGAACACCGCGTGCTGCGCGGAATGAGCCTGGGGCACAGCAACTACGAAATAGGCCGCAGACTTTCGCTTCCCGAGCAAAGAGTCAAAACCAGGTGCCACATCATTCTCGGTAAGCTCGGTGCCCGCGACCGGGCACACGCCGTCGCCCTCGGACTCCGCGATGGCCTGCTCAACTGAACCGGCAACCGGTCGGGCATACCGACCAACCACCGACCGACCAACCCACACCCGGTGCCCCCGGAGTCATCTCATTTCATCCGGACGCGCCGACGGCCCCGACGACGAGAACTGCACCACCCGGTGATCGTCCACATCGACTCCGGGCCACCGCAACCCCCGCCGCCAGTGAGGTCGACGCACCGCAACCCTTTTGCGCCGACGCTCCCTCAGCGACCGACAAGCCCAATCCAGGCGCATCGCTCTCGCAGGTCCTCGTCACTTCCCTTGCAGACACGCGCCCACCCCCAAGGGAGTGCCAAGTGAGTGCCCGACATCATAAGGAGCCCACCATGCACCACTCCGCAAGGCTGATCGACGACCTCACCACCCTCAGTGATGCTCTTGATGATCCGGGCAGCGACCTGCCTGCGGTATGCGGCGTTGTCGCCGAGGACCTCGCCGCGGCGATACCGGCCTTCCTCGGCCTGACCGTCATGGTCCACATCGGCGACAACCCGCTGCTCATCAACAGCATCAGCCCACGCGACCGCGCCCGGGTCCGCACATCGCTGCAGCTGTCCTTGCTGCCACTGGGCGCCGCCACCACGACCGGCACCGTCGCGTTCTACGGCGGCACCCCCGGGGTCTTCCTCGCCCTCGCCGACGACGTCCGGTGGATCTTCAACCTCGACGGACGCCCCATCCTCGACGGACGTCCTTTCCTTGACGGGCACCGGTCAATCAGCGGTGGCGGAGCCCAATGGGCGGGATGACCTCGCCGACCGGCCCGGATCGTGACCCGCCCGGGTCCGCGTTGAACGTCGGGTCCGGCACGAACTCACCACTACCCTTGCCGGTGTCGCACGCCGCCTGTGTCGCACCCGAGGCAACTGCCATGGACGAAACCACCGGCGCCACCCGGACGACCGGCACCGGAAGGGCGACCACCAGCAGCACCCGCCGAAAACTCAAGCGTCGCCACACCGACCACGGACGGAGTCCCGCCTGCGTCATCGGTTGTTCGGAGTCGTCGGTCCGTTGCGGGCCGCCGTTTTGGGGGTACCGGGTGCGCATAGGCGACTAAGGCAGCACCCGGTGAACAGCGAGGTCGCAGGTGAGCATCCTCGAACGGTTCAAGGACGCGGTGGCCGCCACCGCGGTGCACGAGGACACCAGCCCGGCGCAGTTGCCGATCCGGCTCAGCAAGGCGTGCACGCGGGTCCTCCCGGTGGCCGGGGCCGGGCTGAGCCTGTTCAGCGACCCGACGATGCCGATCCCCATTGGCGCCAGTGATGACACCGCTCTGATCGCCGAACAATTGCAGTTCACCACCGCGGAGGGACCGTGCTTCACCGCGCACCGCACCGGGCAGTCGGTGATCGCGGCCGACCTGGTGATCGCCCAGCGGTGGCCGATTTTCCACGATGGACTGATCACCCGGACCCCGATCCGGGGCATCGTGTCCATCCCACTACCCGACGCTCTGACCGGGTTCGGGGTGCTCGACCTGTACGTGCACCACCCTGACGACCTCGCCCGGATCAACCTGGACCACCTGCAACCGATCACCGGGTACATCGCCGCGGCCCTGTCCGCCGGGCCGTTGTTCCCCCAGTTCCGCGACGGCCCGCCCTGGGGAGGGCCCCTGTGGTCGCAGGTCCCCGCGGCCGGTGCCCGCGGGAACGTGATGATCGCGATGGGCATGCTCAGCGTCACCCTGGGCCTCGGGTTGGCCGACGCCCTGGCCGCGTTACGGGCGCACGCATTCACCGCCGGCCGCACCGTCGACGCCACCGCCTTCGACATCATCGACCGCACCCTGCCCACCACCGCGCTGGCCATCGACGCCAACACCTGACCTCCACCCACGGCGTCGCATCGGCGTTCCCGACCACACGAACGCGACTGGATTCTCCGTTGCACTCCATGCGGATGGCGGTCGTGACGACGGACGCGGCGGGATCAATGAATGTGGGGCCGAGTAGTGCTCACCAACGGTCTTGCCGGTCGGGGATCAGTGGACCTGCGCCGGTTGGTTCCTCGGCACTCAGAAGTCAGGTTGTTGGGCGATTCGCTCTGCTTCCCGGGCCCGCCCGGTCTCATCCCCAACAGGATCGCCGTGATCCTGCAAGGCTTGAGCCTCCAGGTCCTCGGCAGCTTCCGACCGATACGACACCGTCGGTGTTCCCGCCCGGTCCGCGGCACCCACACCGGAACCATCAGGTCCTGGATCGCCCACGTCCGTTTCCCTTCGTCACCGGTCGAGACCGTTCCCGTGCCGGTGATCATCCTCGCCAGCGGGTGATCCTGCTGCTCAGACACCCCCGCGCTCGCCCACCGCGCTCAGGTCCCCACCGGTCCGGTTCCGCCGAGATGACCCGGCCCGGCCACCGGTCACCACACCATTGCCCGCGTGCGAAGCGCTCACCGCCACCAGACTGGTCGGGCAAGACCGCCGGCCGGTCCTGCGGACCCGGTCGGGGAACCAGCAGCTCAACGCCCTCCCTGCACCGGATGCCAACGCCATCGCCCTTGCGCTAATCCACCAGGACGGCAGCCCGGGCAGGGCCTCCTCGAAGAAGATCAGACGGCCTCAATCACCCACTTGGGCGGCCAATAGAGCAGGCCAGCAGCACAGTGATGTCGACGGAGTACTCGTTGCGGTGCAGGTGGGGATGGATCGTGGCTGTTGCATCAGGTCGCTCACTGCGGGTTGCGATCAACCGGGGCCTTCGGTGGAGGATGGCCCGTATGACCTTCCCGAGCGCGCCGGACGCGGGCGGACCCAGTCGCGCTGACTTGCTCGCCGAGCTGGTGATGTTGCGGGGCAAACTGGCTTCGCTGCCCGCGATCGAGCAGGCCAAGGGCGCGTTGATGGTCACCTACGGGCTCACGGCCGACGCCGCGTTCGATCTGCTGCGGTTCCATTCACAGAACCGGAACGTCCGGATCCGGGCCATCGCCGCCCAGCTGACCAACCTGTTATCCGGCGGCCCGACCAGCACCAAGGGCATCACCCGGTTCGACCAGCTCCTGGATGAGGTCACCCGCAGCCTGCAAGCGGCCCCGCCCCGAACAGCCGCCGGCGACGACGACCCGGTCGTTGCCCGTGACCCCGCCGGCCCGGTGATCCCGCCCGCCGAGATGCCGCAGGTGACCCTGCGCGCGGTGGCCACCGCCCCACCAGGGATCACCATCGCCGCCAACGTCCCGCATTTGCCGCTGGTGTACGCGAACAACGCGTTCACCGAACTCACCGGATACCCCAGCGGTGACGTCCTGGGCCGGAACTGCCGGTTCCTGCAGGGCGCGGCCACCGACCTGCGGGACACCGCCACCCTGCGCCGCGCCCTGCGCGCCGGGCGGGACGTCAGTGTGGTGCTGGCCAATTACCGCAGCGACGGGTCCCCGTTCTGGAACGAGGTGTCCATCTCACCGATCCGCGACCGGACCAACCAGATCACCCACTTCGTCGGCACCCAAACCGACGTCACCGCACAAAGAGAACACGCCCCCACCATGTGAGCTACGTCGGTCGCCGTTCGGCGCCGGTATCCACTCGCTACCAGAACCGGTCGACGTTTCGAACCACACGCAACGCCGCCCATGCAGGGGGGCGGCCCCACCGGCTGTCATCTCAACCGGTCGGACCTAAGCGCTCGGCCCATCCCCGGGGCCGCGAACCGAACACCTACCCCAGCCAGTACCCGCCCACGGAGGGTGTGTCATTCCATCTGTGTAAGTGGCCGTGGCCCGATTCTGAACCGCAGGAACGGTTCGGGAGGGACACGGAATGTCAGACACTGAAGTCATGCCTGGACGCCCTGGGCCCGACGGCGGTCGGCGACCGCTGGTGGATCCCGCGCTGGCCGACGAGTTGCTGGCCAAGGCCGACGCCCAAGGGGTGGAGCTGCTCGGCCCGGACGGGTTGCTCAACCAGGTCACCAAGGCCGTGCTGGAACGCGCCCTTGGTGAGGAACTGACCGCGCACTTGGGGTACGAGAAGCACGACCCGGCGGGCCGTGGCTCGGGGAACAGCCGCAACGGCTCGACCCCGAAAACGCTGCTCACCGACGTCGGGGCGGTGGATCTGGACGTGCCGCGGGACCGGGCCGGCAGCTTCGACCCGAAGATCGTCCGGAAGGGGCAGACCCGCCTCGACGGGTTCAACGACCGGATCATCGCGTTGTATGCCCGGGGCTTGACCACCCGCGACATCCAGGCGCACCTGCGAGAAATGTATGACGTCGACGTCTCACCGGACCTGATCAGCCGGGTCACCGACGGCGTGCTCGAGGAGCTGCAGCAATGGCAGGCCCGCCCGCTCGACGCGGGCCGGTGTATCCGGTGGTGTTCATCGACGCGCTGATGGTGAAGATCCGGGACGGGTGGTCGCGAACCGACCGGTGTACCTAGCCGTCGGCATCGACTGCGACGGGGACAAGCACGTGCTGGGCCTGTGGATCGGCCCGTCCACCGGTGAGTCGGCGAAGTTCTGGCTTTCGGTGCTGTCGGAACTGAAATCCCGCGGTGTGCAGGACGTCTGCATCGTGTGCTGTGACGGGCTGACCGGGTTACCCGACGCGATCGGGGTGATCTGGCCCAAGGCCACCATGCAACTGTGCGTTGTTCATTTAATCCGGGCGTCGCTGCGGTACGCGTCGAAGAAGGACTGGACCCCGCTAACCCAGTCACTGCGACCGATCTACACCGCCGTCGACCAAGCCGCCGCCGAGGCCGAACTGGAGGTGTTCGCCGACAGGTGGAACACCCGGTACCCGGCGATCGTGCGGCTCTGGCGGACCCACTGGGCCGAGTTCGTGCCCTTCCTGTCGTTCCCCGCCGAGGTCCGAAGGGTCATCTATACAACAAATCTCATCGAGTCGATGAACGCCCGGCTGCGGAAGGTGACCCGCAACAGGGGCCAGTTCCCCACCGAACAGTCCGTGCTGAAAGTGCTGTACCTGGCGGTCCGGAACCTCGAGGACTACCGTCGCCCCGCCGTCGGAATCAGAAGCTCCGGGTGGAAACAAGCGCTCCAAGCCTTCACCATCTACTTCGAAGGCCGGCTACCGGCATAAATGATCAACGCCACGGGCGCTTACACAAAGGCCCTGACACTCCCTTTCACGGTCCCGCGCCGACCGGTGGCTGGTCGAGCAGCTGCTGCAGGACGGCTGGGTCCTGCAGTTCCATCCAGGCGATGACGTCGGAGTAGGTCGCGCAGTAGGTGTCTGGTTTACCGCAGTATTCGGTCATGAACCGCATTGCGGGTTCGTTGAAGGAGTTGCCGTTCCAGTTGTTGAAGTGGTTCGCGATGAGCAGCGGTGCCCGGTTCCCGTTGTAGGTCTGCTCGTACAGGTGGGTGTAGGTGTCGTAGACGATGCGCCGTAGTTCCGGTGCCGTCTCGGGTTGCTCCTTGCCCTGGTTGAATTTGAACCACATGTTGTAGTCCATCAGCAGCACCGATCCGTCGAACGCCGGTGAGTATACGAAAGGCATGTAGAACTCCCAGATGTCGTCGACCCTCTGCGGCCAGAAGATGCCTTTCGAGGGGGCGTTGATCGACGAGTCGTAGGTCAACTCGTGCTGCTTCCAGGCCGGGACCAGTTCCTCCCACACCCCTTCCAGGCACTGGGTGCGGCCACCCTTGACGCTGTCCGCGGGCACGGTCAGTTCGGGCAGGTCGGCGCCGGGGTTGTTGGCGCGGTAGTCGGTGAAGAACCCGAAGAACTGGTCCAGCTCGTTGGACCAGTCGGCCGAGGACCAGGAGTTGCCGGAGGGTTCGGCGCCGGAGCAGAAGTGCCCGTTGTAGTGGGTGCCGATCTCGTGGCCGGCGGCGTAGGCCTGGTTCAGGTCGCCGATCAGGGTCGCCACCTCGTCGGTGGTGCCGCCGAAGCCGACCGAGGACTTGCCCGGGGCATGACCAGGCCCGGTGTACCGGGTTTTGTTCTCATCGGCCAGCAGGTACAGCCCGGTGAGGAACCCGTTGAACCGTGAATCGGTGGGTGCCGCGGCGTCCAGGAACTCCTGCCATTTGGTGTGCGAACCGGCGCCGTCGAAGGAAAAGATAATGAACTGCGGCGCGGTGTCACCGGGTTGAAGTTTCGTCATCGGCACCTTCGACGCCGGCCGCTTCCCCGCAGGCCCGGCGGTGCTGGTGACCGTGGCTGGGGCGGAACCGCCCAGGCTGGCCCCGGCGGACGGCGACGTCTCCGGTGCCGGCGCCGCGGTGCTGGAGCCGCCCGTGCCGCCGGCGGGCGTCAAGGTCTGCGGGTCCGCCGCGGCGGTGGTGGTTTGGGTGATCGTGACCGGTGACTGGCTGGCGGTGCCGCCCGGCCGGGCGCCCCGGTAGATCAACACCCCGGTCACCACCACCAACACCACGACCACACCGATGAGCAGGTATCTCGCGCGCATGCGCTCCTCTTCCGTTGGAACCTCATGTGGGTGAGCTGTGTCGGCAATACCCCCTGGTGGAGGCGAACACCATGACCTGTGGTCGTGGCATTTGCGGCGGGTACTGCGGTGCGGTTATCCGGCCGGAACCGGGGCGGCGGGAAACGGGTAGGGGTTGGCCCGGCAGACATTCCCGTTGGCGGGGATGAGGTCCGGGTTCAGCAGGTCAATGTTCGTGATACCCCAGGACTGTTGCATCATCACCGGCGCGGGTCACCGGTCCGCGGGCAGGGTTTCTGACCGTGGCCCAGCGCGTGCCCGACCTCGTGGTTGATCGCGTACACCCAATAGGTCTCCCAGGTCGCCGGCGTACGCGGTGACGCCGCGGATCCTCACCGGGCATCGTTGATCATGACCCGTTGATCGGCCCACCGGTTGTAGCACGACGCCGCTGCGGGCGGTCGATCACTCTGGTGGTGATCAGGGATTTGTTGTTGTCGAGTCGTTCCCGCGGCTGTTCCTGAGTTGCCGGCCTTGGTCGATGTCCTGGGCGTCTTTGGCGGCGTTTTTGTCGATGACCCGGGTGTCGCGGGGTGGTAGTTGCAGTTCGTCTTCGGCGGGGATACCGGCCTGCAGTTGCCGGCCGCGTTCGGTTTCTGCGTTCAGTTCTGCGCCGAACAGCAACGCCAGGTTGGTGATCCACAGCCAGAGCAGGAAGATGATGACCCCGGCGAGGGACCCGTAGGTTTTGTTGTAGTTGGAGAATTGGGACACGTAGAGGCCGAACAGGGCGGACGCGAGGACCCAGGTGATGATCGCGACGACCGCGCCGAGGCTGATCCATTTAAATTTGGGTTGTTGCACGTTCGGGGTGGCGTAGTACAGGATCGCGATCGCGACGGCAGCCAGCCCGAGCAGCACCGGCCATTTGACGATTCCCCAGATGGTGACGGCGGTGTCGCCCAGACCGATGGCGTCGCCGATGGCGCGGGCGACGGGCCCGGACACCACGAGCCCGATCGCGACGAGGCCGGCGAGGATGACGGCGGCCAGGGTGATGACGATCATCAGGGGGCGGAGTTTCCAGAACGGGCGGCCCTCCTCGATTTCGTAGATCCGGTTCATCGCCCGACCGAAGGCGCCGACGTACCCGGACGCGGACCACAGGGCGCCGACGATGCCGATGACCAGCGCGATCCCGGCGGAGGAGGTCGCGGTGAGTTGTTCCAGGGGTCCTTTGATGGTGTCGGCGACGGACCCGGCGCCCATGTCGGACAGCACGGCGATCAGTTCACCGGTTTTCCCGGCCTGCCCGAACAGTCCGAGCAGGGACACCATCGCCAGCAGCGCCGGGAACAACGCCAACACCGCGTAGTAGGTCAGGGCGGCGGCCAGGTCGGTGCACTGGTCGTCGTTGAATTCCCGGAAAGTCTTGCGGGCGATGAACTTCCACGAGGGATTGGTCAGTTTGGTCGGGGACTCCGGCTTCCCGGGCGTGTCAGGCGCGGGGTCCCGATTCTTTGCATCGCTGCCCGGTGGCCGGCCGTTGTGGGTGGGTGGATGTGACATGGGTGTTCCCTCCTGTGGGCTGGCGGCGGTGGGGGAAAGGCATTTGACCGATCGGGCACTTGATCGGAGAGTTGCGTGGTTGCCTGGGGTTCAAGCCCCGGGTGGGCCCCGGCCGGTGGTCCGGTCGGGGCCCGGTGGGTCAGCGGTCCCGGCGGGTGCTGGTGGGGTCGTCGAACTCGATCTGCTCTTTACGGATCTCGCCGGTCACGGTTTCCTGCTCGGTGACGGTCTGGGTGCCGAGCCGGACCCGTTCCACCGGGACGGCCTCGGTCGCCACGACCGGGCGCTCGGCATGCAGGACGACCTCGTGTTCTTCCTCGGTGATGTCGGCGCCGGACAGGGCGTCGCCGCGGTTGGTGTCGGTGATCGGTTCGCGCTCTACCCGGATTTCTTCGCGGGACACCGGGACCTGCACGGTTTGCTGTTCGGTGACAATGTATTTCCGTAGCCGGGCCCGGCCGGTCTGGACTTGTTCGGTGCCCACCCGCAGCTGCTCCTCGGATCGGGTCATCGCGTCGTCGGTGTTAGGGCCGGAGGTGTCGTACCCTTCTCCGCGCTGGTACCCGGTATCACCGGTGGTGGTGGTCCGGTCGTAGCTGCCTGCTGCGCCGCTGCCGGTGCCGAGGTACTGCTGGTAGTGCGCGTACAGGGACTGCTGCTCGTCGGCGTCGAGGTGGCTGGCATCGGCCACGTCGGGGGAGTTCTTGACGACGTCCTTGTCGAACGGCAGGACCAGGTCCTCACCGTTGAAGCTGGACCCGGCCAAGGGCGCGAAGTTTTCCTTCATCCCGAACAGGCCGGTGTTCACGGTGATCCAGTCCGGTTCCCCGGTCTCGTCGTTGAGGTACACCTGCCCCACCGAGCCGATCTTGTTGCCCTGCGGGTCGACCGCGTTCCGGCCGATGTACCGGTCAGGGTTCACTGCGTTGGTCATTGCTGCTCCTTCATTGTGGTGTCTGCCCGCCCCGGAATGGGACAAACAGCTGTGGGTGGTTACTGGGCGGCTTGCTGGACGGTGTCCGTGGAGTCCTGCGCCGTGGTCTTGACGTCGTCGGCCGCGGTGCTGGCCTCGTCGGTGACGGTCGCGGCCGCATCGGTCGCGGTGGACTTCACCTCTTCCACCGCTTGCTGGGCCGGTTCCTTCAGGTTCCCGGCGATGCCCTTGGCGGTGTCGGTGAGGTCGTCGACCACGGGTTGTGCGGTGTCTCTCGCCTTTTCCGCGGCCTGCTGCTCGACCCGGCTCGCTGGGAACAGGGAGGACACCAGCAGGCCGGCGCCGAACGCGATCAACCGGCCGCGATCGGTGAGCCCTGCGCTTTGAGGGCCACCGCGCCCGGTGCGTCGGTGATGGCGTCACCGACGGTGTCGGCGGCGGAAACGGCACTGTCTGAGACATCGTCGGCGGTGCCAGGACGGCGTCCTTCACCGAGGTCGCGGCCCCCCGGACGCGGCTGACCTGCCGTTTGGCCATGCTGCCCGGGTTGACCTTGTCACCGAGCGCGTTGACGTTGCCGCTCAACTCGCCGCGGGTGCGTGCGATTTCCCGGCGGATCTGCTCTGGATCATTGCTCATCAGTCATCCTTCGTTCTCGGCAGAAAGCGGAGTCGTTACGCGCGACGCCATTTGCAAGGCGGGCTATTCGTTGCCTGTGAGGGCGTCCGGGATCTTCTTCACCGTGTCCGCGGTGGCGGGGATGCCGCGCACGGATTTGAGGGAGTTCCGGCCGGTGATGGCCAGGACGGCGGCGATGACGCCCCACAGGACCGCGACGATCACGGCGGACCAGCCGCGTCCGGTGGCGGCACCGATGGCCCACCACAGGGCGATCGAGAGGAACAGCAGCACGAAGTACCCGGCGATCGCGGCGCCGCCGAGCATCCCGGCGCCCTTCCCGAGACGGGAGGCCGATTGCTGCGCTTCGGCCTTCGCCAGTGCCAGCTCCTGGCGCATCAGGGTGGACAGGTCACCGGTGACTTGGGAGATCAGCTCGCCCAGGGACCGGTCACCGGCCACCTGCTCGGCCGGGGGCCCAGTCCCCGCCGGGGTGCTCACGACGCCGTCCGCGGATCGGCCAGGGTACTGTCAAATTGCGCCGGCAGTGCCTTGGGCGTGCTGGGGGAACGGGGGCTGGGCGGGCCGGCGGGGGTGCCGGCGGGGGCGGTCAGGCCGCGGGTCAACCGGCCGGCAAGGACACCCGCGCCGAGCGCGAGCGCGAGGTAGGTGCCGGGTTTGCGCCGGGCAAAGGACCGCACCTCGTCCAGCATGCTGCCCGGGTCCCGGTCGGCCAGCCACCCGGCCGCGGTGCGGACCCGCTCAGCGGCCTGCCGGGCCAGGTCGGTCGCGACCCCGCCCTGTTCGGAGTTCTCGGCCATGCCGGTGAGTTCGTCGGCGAGGGCGTGTAGGCCTTGCAGGACCCGCTGCTGGGTGTTCGCGGCCTGCCCGGACAGTTCCGACTGTGCTTGGGACAGCAACTGTTGGGCCTGGTGCTTGACCTCTTCGGTGACGTGACCCGCCTGTTCCTTCACGGTGTCGGCGACCTGCGCACCGGCCTGTTTCGCGGTGGCGGCGACCGCGGCGGTCTGCTGCTGCGCGACCTCGGTGGTAGTGGTGGTGGGACTGTCAGCGTGCTTCGCTGCCGGCGACGGGGTGATCGGCGCGGGTGGTGGGGCGATGTCCGCACCCATGATCCGCTGCACGGTCTCGGTGACTTCCTGCCGGTACCGGGACGTGTCCGGGTTCCCGGACGGTGGTGGGGGTGATCGGAATCCGTCGGTCATGTCGTGCCTTTCTTAGGGGAGGTCGGGCGGGTACCACGGTTGGCAGGGGTCGCGCCGCCACGGGCGGTCCTTGTTGGTGCGGCGGTCCTTGGTGGCGGGGTGGTTCCGCGTTGGTTGTTGCGCCGGCGGGTGGGGTGGTGCTCGAGCAGATCGATCCGGTCGAGCAGGGTCTCCAGCGCTTCCTCGAACTCGTCGGCCGAGTGGTCTTGGGACAGTTCGCCTTGCAGGCTCTGCAGCCGCGGGTAGAGCGACAGATCGGTGGCGGGTTTGTCGCCCGGGTCGGCCTGTTCGATCGGCCCGATATCGGCTCCTTGACCGGACACCTCCAGCAGCAGGTGGCCGAGCAGGAAGCTGGAGAACGCCCGGTAGGCCCCGACGCAGCCCGAGTCGGAGAACCCGCAATCGCGCAGGGTGCCCAGGAACGATTCCATACACCGCAGGCTCCGCAGCGGCGGCCGAACCCAGGGAGCCGCCGGGGGCCGGGTCGCGACCAGCGGGAACACCTGCGGATGGGCCAAGGCGATGCGCCGCACACCGTGCGCCAATCGTTGCAGGTAGTCCTGCCACACATCGGCCGACAGGTGCACGTCCGGGTCACCGTAAAGGTCGTCGATGACCAGTTCGACGATCCCGTCGAGCAGATCCTCCCGGCCGTGGATGTAGTGATACAGCGACATGGCTTCCACCCCGAGTCGAGCGCCGAGGGTACGCATCGTCAGATGCCGCAGATCGTGCTCGTCGATCAGGGTGATAGCGGCCAACAAGATGGTGCGCCGGTCCAGCGGTCCCCGGATGTAACCAGGTCCCACCGCCGGTACGGCCGCCGACGCGGCCACCCCGAGACCTTCCGGGCTGTCCGGGTCGGGAGGTTGTCCGGCCATCGCGCACATTGACTGACCGCCCGCTACAGCAGTTTTCCCAGTGCACCGCCGAGGCCGCCCACGCCGCCGCCGCCGGTGAATGTCGCGATCAAATCGGCCCGGTTGATTCCGAATTTGTCGAGCAACCCGGCGTGCTGATCGGTATCCACCTGATCGGGTAACTCCGGCCGGGCCCGGTCCGCGTCGGCATCCCGGCCGTTGCTGCGCAACATGTTCACGATGGTGTCCTTAACGATGTTCATCCCTGCTCCCATCGAGGAAGCTTCTCGTGCATCGCGGAATGGCTCGTTCCGTCAGGTGGTCCGGTCGTCCAGTGGCTCGAGCCCGCCTTGTCGACCGTGCGGTGGAACCGCATCCCGGCCAACCCGCCCAACACGGCACCGATCAGGGCGGCGAGGATCGCGGCGCCGATCGCGATCGCGCCGACCACCGTCACCTGGCCCTCGTTGATCGGCAGCCGGGGCAGACTCAGCTGCGCGAACACGTCGTACTGGGTCCCAGCAAGCGCGGCGATCCCGGCGATGATCAGGGCCATCACCACCCCCCACAACCAGACCGCGAGTCCCTGCTTGACGCCGTTGAACCGGGCCATCCGCCCGGCGACGTAACCACCGCAGTAGTACGCGAGCAGCAGCACGACCAGCAGGGTGATCGCACCGACAAGCCCGACGGTTTGCGCTGTGCCGGTATTGCTCTGCGATTCCTGAGTGGCTTGGTCGATGGTGGTGTCCGTGGCCACCCCGAACGCGACCCCGGCAGCGGCCAGCAACGCGATCAGCAGGACCGCCATCCCGGTCGCGGTCAGCCAGCCGAAGAACGCCGACCCGACCTTGACCCCACCAAACCGTTCCCTCTGCCGGGCAACAATTGTCGCCCCATCCGCAACAGCCGGTGTTGAGTGCTGCTCGGTCACCTCCGGACTATGCGGCGGGTTGTCATCACTGGCGATGTGATTCCCGCTGCTGCGAGCGGGTTCGGGGTGTCCGACCGGCAACGGGCTGCCGTTGCGATTGGTGTCGCGGCCCGGCAACGGGCTGCTGTCGACATCGGTTCTTTGGGAGCGGTCGTCGTTGGTCGGCTCGATGGGTGTGCTCATCTCCGAAGTCCCTTGCTGCTCATCCGAACTCTAGGTGTCGGTGTACGTGTCAGGGGTCTGGTGCGGAAGGGTTGCCGGTGCGCTGGCCGAGCCGGATCTCTGGACCCGGGACCGGTTGTCGCCATCGTCTCGGTGCACGTCACTGGTCGCGGCCCGGTCGTCACGGCCGGTGGGCGTTCCTGTGTCGTCGCTTTCGGAGTTTTCCTGATCGCTGCTTGTCGTGACGCGTGTGCGACGTCTGACCCCGTCGCCGATCGTCAAGGACTGTGCGCTGTCAGCGGCAGTTGTTCGACGGTTGCGCGCGAGCAAGCGTCGTCGAGCTCGACCTGTTCCTTCCCGACGGCTCGGCTCCGCGTCTGGGTGTTGATGTAATCCTCTCCGGCCCTGCCGATTTCCCCGGCACCAGCGTCGACGACAACGCTGTCGTCCAGTGCTCGGAGGGACGGTGCCGACGGTGGTGTGCCGCTCATCCGCCTCACTCACGGACCGGGGGCTAAACATCACGCGCGAATCCA
This sequence comes from Nakamurella sp. GG22, assembly GCF_052976845.2. Taxonomy (NCBI): domain Bacteria; kingdom Bacillati; phylum Actinomycetota; class Actinomycetes; order Nakamurellales; family Nakamurellaceae; genus Nakamurella; species Nakamurella sp. GG22. Next base: position 240,349 of record NZ_JBRIIO020000003.1, read on the forward strand.
TCCAGTGATTGACCCGCCACCGCATACGCCCCTAGCACCGTAGTGTTCTTACCTTGTAAGGGAAGCATGTTCATATCGCGTTTACAAGGTAAGTCGGGAAAAAACCTGGTTCGCAAGGCGGCTGGTGAGCGTCAGCTGCAAGCCTGAATTCGCCTGCGGCACAACAAATCCCAGTGTCGGTGGTAGTGACTTGCCGACAACCCGGGGCGAACTGCGTGCCGGTAGGTCTGGTACCCAGGGGTCTGAGTGATGAAACACAGTCATCAACGCTTATCGCCGCCAGGTTGGGCAGGCCAAGGGCGCGTCGATGGTCACCGCCGGACTCACCGCTCGCGCCGCATTCGATCTGCGGCGGTTGCGCTCATGAACCGGAGCGTGATGATCCGGGCAATTACCGCAGGCTGACCAACCCGTTGTTCAGAAGCCGGATCAGCACGGTCGGCATGGCCGGTTCGACCAGCCCCGGACGAGATGGCTCCGCTGCCTGCAACCAGCCCGGCGCCGAACGGCCCCAACGACGCACAGCGGGGATCGCCATCGTCCGGCCGACGACCCGGATCAGCCCGGCTTGCGGTGGGCCAGGCGCTCAGCGCCGGGCCGCTGACCGTCCGGGGTTCTTGGAACCTCATGTCTGCAGGACTGCAGCCACCGGACGAACGCGCGCGGCAACACGTTCGGTGCTTCATTGCCAACCCGCGTTCACGGAGCCCTGGGCTCCTAGAGCCGCGACCCTACGCGGATCGAGCAGGCTTCGAGGTGTCCTCTGAGTCGGTCCCGCGAGGTTTCCTCGACCAGGACAGGCACAGAATTCGGATTGGGATGATCCACATACAGCCGGTAACTATCCAGCACCACCCTGTTCACGACCACAGGATCAACCGACGGGAACAGCGGCGATAACCGTTGCACGACATGATGTGTCGCCGCGTTGCCGGTTCCTGGGTCCATCAGATGAGGGTATCGGGCCGAGCTCCTGCACTGTCAATGACGCGAACGGGTCCGAACTACGCCGTACCCACGGACGCAGCGACAGCACCAACAACCATCACCGGTATCGCGTGCCAGCAGCAGCGAGCCACGGGTGGACGCACCGTCATCGCCGCGGCGCCGGCCAGCCCGGGGCAACCCGAATGGTTGTGCACAATAGGTGGACAACCGGTGGACAGATTCACCGCAAGCTTGCGAATCGGAGGGTCCCGGACAAGGACGGCAGCCGATCGGGCAACGCCGGCTCCCCCCAATGGCTTATGCCTGCTTCTTCTGCGATGAGCGCTCCTCGACGCAGAGCCATCCCGCGACAATGCGCGCCCAGTCCCTTTATGACCTCATCCCGGACACCGGCGCCCGCACGGTGTTCCTTCGCATGAGCGGCTCATTGATGGGTCTGCAGTGAGGACGGGCGTGGCAGGTCGCCGCGACTCACGGCATCAAGCAGGACGACGTGGGCATCCACGCGCGGCAAATCGGGGCTTGTCGATCTCCGCGATCGACCGGCACGTCGCTAGGAACCGACGAACGGTCCGGCTCTACCTCGAAGCCGACCGTCAGCGGGGAGCTCGACCTGCCTAGCGATCAGGGCCGCCCTTGACGGGCGGATACTGGGGTCCGTGGCCAGAGCAGAGGTCGATCGGGAAGGTGGACGTCAACGGGCGGCATACCGGCAGTCACAGGCGAAAGGTGAGCCGCTGCACGGTCGGATGCTCGGTTACGGGCCAGGCGGCGCGATCATCGAGGATGAGGCGGAGTTGGTGCGAAACCTGTTCGCCCAGTTCGTCGCCGGGCGCGGCGTCAACGGCCTCGTTAACGAACTCAACGCCGCAGCCGTCCCGACCAGCGGGGGCACAAAATGGAGCAGGGACGGCTTGACCTGGCTGTTGCGAGATCCGCGTTACGTCGGGCAGCGGGCGCGGTTGGTGGGCCCGAGCAAGGGCTCGCGGACAGAGTTGGAAGTGATCACCGAAGGCAGGTGGACCGCGATCATTGATCCGGAAACCTTCGCCGCCGCTCAGGCCCGGTTCACCAAAAGCCTGTCCTCATCGAAACGTCTTGGCTCGCACAAGGTGCACCTGGGATCCGGCCTCTTGCTGTGCGGGGTCTGCGGGGGTCGGGTGGTTTCCTACTACAAGCACTACACAAAAGTGGATGGGACCCGGGTCACCACGCGGCGGTACAAGTGCGCCGCCTCTGGGCATCTTGTCCGGCAGGCCGAGCCGATCGACCAACTGATCATCGGCGAGGTTGTCGCCTACCTGAGAAGCAACGATCTCGCCGCGATGATCGCCGACGACCGGGATGCCGCCGAGTCGCGCCGCCTGCATGACAAGCTGGCCGGCGATCCCGAGCGGGAAATCGAGGCTGAAATGGCGGAGATCCTTGTCAGGAGGACCGAGGCCGGGCAACGGTCGGCACTGGCGTTGGTGGCCGCCGCGGCAGACCCCGGCCTGGCGTGGCTGACGTTGCGCGACACCGATCTCACCGCCGCCCAGGCCGTTGTCGCCACCATCGCGACCATCACAATGTTGCCCGGAAAGCGGGGCCGCGCAGGGTTCGACCCGGCTACGGTGCAGATCGAATGGGTGAAGCACGAACGCTGACCGCCTGTCGTCCTTCACACACGGACGGCCTGACGTACGAGTTCTTTTCCGGTCGTATCTCCCGTTGGTAGGACTGTGTACAGCTGTGACGTACGGGAATTGCGACTGTTGGTCACTGCGACCGACTACGACGAGGCACTGGCATTCTTCCGGGACGCCCTGGGCTGCCCACCCAGGGCACCTACGAGGCCAACGGCGGACGGGTCACGATTGTGGAGGTCGGGCGAGCGACCCTGGAGATCAACGATCCTGCCTACGCCGCGTACATCGACGAGGTGGAGGTCGGGCACCGCGTCGCCGGCCCCATCAGGATCGCCTTCCAGGTGTCCGACGCAACGGCAGCCACCAGCGAATTGCAGCATGCAGGAGCAACTGTCATCGCCTCACCCACACGCACTCCGTGGGATTCATTGAACTCCCGGCTCAGCGGACCGGCCGGATTACAGCTCACGCTGTTCGAAGAACTGGGCTGATGGTCCCGGAGGCGAATCAGGAAGCGGCACGTCGGTCCCGCCGTTCCGGGATCGTTGCGAAGCGGCCCTGATGAAAGACCAACGGCTCACCGCTGCCGCTGAGGTCGAGATCCAGTACCCTGCCGTAGATCACGGCATGGTCCCCCACCACCACGCGTTCCTCGACGGCACATTCGAGCCACCCGAGCGCACCGTCGAGCAGCGGCGTACCGGTTCTCCGGCCGGGCGACCAGGCGACGGCGTCGAGTTGCCGGCGGCCGGCGGGCCGGGCGGGATTGGCGAACCATGCGGCGACCGCCTCCTGTTCCGCCGACAGGATGCTGACTGCGAAGGACGGTGCAGTACTGATCAAGTCGTCGGTGGCGCAGCCCAGCCGCAGGCAGACCAGCACCAGCAGCGGGTCCAGTGACACCGCGGTGAAGGCGTTGGCCGTCATTCCCCTGATCTGTCCGTCGCTCGCAACGGTCACGACCGTCACTCCCGTCGCGAACTGGCCGACCACGTCGCGGAACCGTCGAGCCGTCGGCACGCCGTGCCCGGGCCCGGGTTGGGCCTGATGGATCCTCTGACTGTTCATCGCAACTCCTTCGGACCGTCCAACGGGGTCGATCAACCGCTCTGTGCGGGCAACGCGGAGCCGATCCGGGACGACGGCTCCAGGGCGTGCTGCCGGCGGACATGCGGCGCAGGAGACCCATCGCCCGCTTCCAGGTGGGGCAGTCGGCGGTCAAGCCAGGCCGGCAGCCACCAGTTCAGGTCGCCCAGTAATCGCATCGCGGCCGGTACCGCCACCACCCGGACCACGGTCGCATCGATCAGGACCGCCGCGGCCAGGCCGAATCCCATGGCCTTGAAGGCCAGTAGTCGGCTGGCGGTGAAGGCGGCGAACACCACCACCATGATCAGCGCCGCCGATGTCACGGTGGGGCCAGTCCGCTCCAGCCCGCGGGCGACCGCCAACTCGTTGGATCCGGTCCGATCCCACCCTTCCCGCATGCGGGTCATCAGGAAGACCTCATAGTCCATCGAGAGGCCGAACAGCACGGAGAACAGGAACAGCGGCACGAAGGCCTGGATGAACCCCTCGGATTCGAACCGGAGAACATCCTCACCCCACCCCCACTGGAACAGGGCTACCACCACCCCGTAGGCGGCGGCGACCGACAGCAGGTTCATCACAATGGCTTTCAGCGGCAGGATGATCGACCGCAGCGCGACGACCAGCAGCAGGAACGACAGCAAGAGCACCCCGCCGATCACCCAGGGCAGACGCTCGGAGATCTTGTCGGTGAGGTCTAGGTCGCTGCCCCCCTGGCCGCCGACCACCGCATCGATGCCGGTGGCCGGAATGATGTCCTCGCGAATGCGGATGACCATCGCCTGCCCAGCAGTCGACTGCGGAGTGTCCCTGCCCACGACCACGATCCGGACGAGTGATCCGTCCCGGCTGACCAGCCCGGAGGCCGGCAGGCCACCGGCGAATGATGCGCCGGTGACGCCCGCGACACCGGGGTCGGCCGCAAGCGCGCGCTCCAGGTCCTGCAGGCGGGCGATGTTCACGGGATCCCCGGCACCACCCGGCGTTCGCACCACGACCTCCACCGGTCCGACCACACCCGGGCCGAAGGCGGCAGTGAGTCGCTCCAGGGCGACCCGCGGCGCCGCGCCCTCGGGCAGCGTGGATGCGCTCGGCTGGCCGAGTGAGATCCCGGCCAACGGAGCACCGAGTAGGACCAGGATCGCCAGCGCCGAGAACAGGAAGCGGACCGGGCGGCGCATCACCCGCATCGCCCACAGGTGCCAGCCGCTCACCCGGTGCCGGGCCGGCCGCCGTCGGCGCAGGGCGAAGCTCTCGATCCGGGGGCCGAGCATGCCGAGGACGGCCGGCAGCAGGGTCAGGCTGGCCGCGACCGCCAGAGCGACAACCGTCATCGATCCGACGGCCATCGAACGGAAGCCTTGGATGTCGACGAGGAACATCCCGGCCAGCGCCACGATCACCGTCAGACCGGAGACCGCGACGCTTCGGCCGGACGTCGACACCGCGGTGATCACCGCATCCCTGCGTCCGACGCCCGCGGTCAGTTCCTCTCGATACCGGGTGACGATGAACAGTGCGTAGTCGATGCCGACACCGATCCCGATGATCGACGCGGTGCTGGTGACGTAGATGGACAACGTGGTGACCATCGTCAGCAGGTAGAGCAGTCCGAGCGTGATCACCAGACTGACGACCCCGAGCAGGACGGGTAGGCCGGCCGCGACAGCGCTGCCGAAGACCAGCAGCAGCACGATCATGGTGATCGGCAGGCTGATCAGTTCCGCCGTCCCGAGATCGGCCCGCGAGATCTCGTTCACCTTCGAGTACAGGGCCGCCTTGCCGCCGGTGGAGATCTCGAAGCCGGGCGGCGCGCCGCTCAGGGAGGCGGCCTCCACGTCGGCGGCCGTCCGCACCTGTTCGTTCTGGTCACCGGTCAGGGAGACCGCCAGATAGGTCGTCCTGCCGTCAGGTGACAGCATCCCCGCGCCACCCTCGTCGAGGTAGGAGCGCACGCCGGCCACTCCGTCGACGGCCGCCACCCGATCCCGCACGCCGGTCACCGCCGCCACCAGATCTGCGCTGTCGGCGGCCGTGTCGGCGTGCAGGACCACCACGGTCGGGTCCGCGGAAACACCAGGGAACTGGGTTTCCAGCAGTTGCTGGACCTGCAGAGAATCCGATCCCGGCACATCAAACCCCCCCGTGCCGAGCCTGTCGGGGAGCCCGAGACCGAGAATGCCCAGACCGACCAGCAACACGCCCCAGACCGCGACGATCATCCGGGGATGATCGACGGCACCCCGGCCCAATCGGCCAAAGAGGTCGGTGCGCTCGGCCATCTCGGGCTCGCGAGCCGGCGGTGGGGCCGGACGGGCCGCATGCCGGGTCGGGATGGGCGCCGCGTGTTTCACGACGCCGCGTCGGCGGACCATGCCCGCGGCTTGCCGAGGGCCGCGGTCGGATAGCGTTCGGCCCAGTACCGGATCGCGGTGTGCAATGCGGGCGTGATGTCCCGGACCGGAGTGGTGACCACGAAGGGCTGCTCGATGCTCGTGTACGGCTCGAATTCGCTGAGCAACCTGACGGTGCGCAGCTGCCTGGGGGTCAGGTGTTCGCGGGCAAACGGCAGGTAGAACCGCGTCCAGCGCTTCGGCTCGATCAACGGCGGCCGCGGGATCGGCGCCAGTCCGTGCGCCGCCCGGATCTCGTTCAGGGCACCCTGGGTGACGTCGAGGGTTTCGCCCACCGTCAGTGCCCGGTGACCCCGACCGATCACGTCGACAACGGTGCGCTGCGGGCGTCTGCCGGCCACCAGTGTCACGGCATGGCTCGCCACGTCGTCGACCGGAACGATCTCCAGTCGGCCACGGGGCGCCGCCACCAGAGCCGGCGCCAGTCCGGTGCTCGCGGCGCGCAGGAATGTGTAGATGCCGGTGAATCTGGACGCGTGACCGTCCCGCCGGCGGCCGATGATCAGCGGCGGTCGGTAGATGGTCGACAAGGGAAAGTGCTGACGCACCAGGCGTTCGCACGCCGCCTTTGACCACTCGTAGGCATTGCGATAGTCGGCCGGGTCATCGGAATCGACCGATCCGGTGCGGCCGCCCGCATAGGCGGTCGAGACGTGGATCAGGTGGGTGTCACCGTCGACGACGTCGCCGAGTGCGAGAGCCGGCGCGATGTTCGCCTCGATCGCCTCTTGCGGCGTCATGCTCCACCGCGTGGACGCCGCGCAGTGCACAACGACATCCCAGTGGCCGGAAAGGTTTTCCGGACGGGGATCGGTGCCCATCCGCCACGCCGCGACGCCGAGGTCCGGCCGCCCTCGCGAGGTGACGCCGACGACGTCGAGTCCGTCGACCTGCTGCAGCTGGCTGAACAGTTCGGATCCGAGCACTCCCCCGGCGCCGGTGACCAGCACCCTGGTGTTCATGCCGCCACCTTCGCTTCGATCTGCCGCAGCATTGCCTCGGAATTCTCCGTGAGGGCCTTCGCCGCCACCGGGTTGAGCATGTCCGACAGCAGCGGGATCCCGATGTCGAAGTCGCATTCCAACCGGACAGTCACCCCGCCGTCGGCATTCTCGGTCACCGTCCAGGCACCTTCGAATTGCTCGAGGTCACCGTCCAGCTGGGCGAAATCGAGCCGGCGCCTGGCGTGGTCGGGGATGTCACGCTCGGTCCATTCCAGCCTGGATCCCTTGAGGGACACCGACCAGGAAGTGACCGTGCTGCCGTCCGCGAGCTCTTCGAGAAGGGTTACCTCGTGGACGTTCTGCATGAATTGCGGATAGGAGAGCACATCGGCCACGGCGCTCCAGACCTCATGGGCCGGGGCGTTCATGACGACACTGACGTCGACGCGGGGCATGTCGGTTTCCTCTCGCTGGTTCAGGATGTGAGAGCGGCTACGGGGTGGGTGATACGCCCGGCGGTACGGACCGCGTCGGCCAGCAGGGTCGTTGCGGTGTCGAGCTGGGCGTCGGTGACGACCATCGGCGGCAGCAGTCGAAGGACCTCCGGCCGCCCGAGGCAGGGTGAGACCAGCAGCCCGCCATCGGACAGTTCGGTCAGCACGGTCCCCGATGCGGCGCTGCTGGACAGCTCGAGCCCCCACATCAGCCCTCGGCCGCGCACCCCTACAACGACATCGGGGAACTCGCCGGCCAGGCAGTGCAACCGGTGCCCGAGCCGCCGCCCGATCTGCTCGGCACGGCTCACGAGCCGTTCCATGGCCGCGAGCCCGGCGAGCCCCGCGGCGCAGGACAACGGGTGCCCGGAGAACGTCGCGGTGTGGATGAACGGGTCGGCCCGCATCGGGGCGAACAGCGCTTCGCTGCAGACCGCTGCCGACAACGGTAGAACACCGCCACCCAGGGGCTTCCCGAGCAGCACGGCGTCCGGATCGAGGTCGTACTCGGCGCTCAGTGCCAGGCTCGCGGCGCCGGCGCGCCAGAGCCCGCACTGCACCTCGTCGACGATGACGAACGTCCCGGCCGCGCGGGCTGCTGTTGCCCACTCCCGCAGCACCTCGGGATCGAGCGGGACGATCCCGCTCTCGCCCTGGATGGGCTCGAGGATGATGGCGGCGACGTCGCCGGCGGCAGTTTCCCGGGTGACCGCCGAGTGATCGTCCCGCCGAAGGTGCGTCACGGGTGCGAGGACCGACTCCAGCCCCCGCCGGTACCGCGGGCTCCAGCTCGCGGCCAGCGATCCCAGACTCTTGCCGTGATAGCCGCCTTCGACCGCCAGGATGCGGGACCGGCCGGTGGCCAACCGGGCCAGCTTCAGCGACACCTCGACGGCATCTGTGCCGTTCTGGCCGAACCAGACCCGCCGCAGCCGGGACGGCCTCATCAGGCTGATCAGTCGTGCAGCCAGCTCGGTGGTCACCGGGTTGGCCAGTGACCTGGTCGATGTGCACATCAGCGACAGCTGCCCGCTCAGCGCGGCGATGACGTCGGGATGCTGATGACCGAGCAGCGCCACGGCGTAGGAACCGAAATCGAGAACCTCGCGGCCGTCGGAGAGCTGCACAACCGTTCCCTGGGCGGCAATCTCGACCGCGCCGCGGCCGGTGATCTTCTGGCCGAGGGCCAAGCCGGGAGCCAGGTGGCTGCGCGCCTGACCGAGGCAGCGCGCGGCCAGCGCAGGATCACGGTTCATGTCGCCCGCTCCGCCAGGTCGAAGCTCACCGGCTGCCCCAGCACGGCACTGCCGACACCGTCGTCGCAGACGAGCAGGGCCGGCGGGTGGTGGTGCACCGCCAGCGAGTCCAGGTTGAGCGCGCTGACCAGCTGACCGGATGTGTACAGCCGCGACCCGATGACCGGTGTGAGGGCGCTGACCACGCGGTCCCGGGTCGCGCTGGTCTGGGCGCGCAGGGCCATCGCGGCGGCGAGCGCCGATTCCTGGTCGATCCCGTTCTGCGTCCACACCCGGCCCAACCATTGGGCGTTCCCACCGAGCGCGAGGAGTTCCCGGGTCGCCTGACCGAGGAGCCCGCTGCGCGGGTCATCCCCGCGCGCACCGGCCGCGGTGGCGCCGGTGGCTGCGATCTCGATCATCCGGGTGAGTGCACCGTGGTAGGTCGCCGCCATCAGGACGGCGAACCACACGAATCCCATGACCACGATGGGATCGGTGCTGCCCGACGACGCACGGTGATAGATCAGCCGGTCATCGAGGTGGACATCCCTCAGGACGACCTTGCCGGTGTCCGACGAGCGCATTCCGATTGCGGGCCAAGCATTTCCATCCGTCGTCAACCCTTCGGCACCGGCCGGGCACAGGGCGACGATGGTCTCCCCGTCCTCGGTTGCGGCGTTGAGGCAGAACAGCTCTGCGGTGGTCGACAGCGAACACGGGAATTTCACGCCGTTGAGCAGATAGCCCTTTCCCGATCGGCGTGCGGTCGTTCTGGCCCGCATCAGGTTGGCGCTGCCACCGGGCTCGGCGAAGGCGGATCCCACCAGCGAATGCCGCATCGCGATCGCCTCCAACAGCATCCACGAGGTGTCCGACAGCCGCCGATGGTGCTCTACAACAAGACCGACCGAATGCGCGTGCATGCACAACCCGATGGCCATTCCCGGGTCGATCACGGCAAGTTGGCGTTGCGCCGCAGCGACATCCAACATGTCGCCGCCCTGGCCACCGAGGTCGTCGGGAATCCCGACCAGGGGAAAGTTCGTGGCCGCGACCCGTTTGATGCGGTCGCAGTGATCCGCGGTCGCCATCAGGTCGTCCGGCAGGTCGAGAGGCTGGCCCCAGCCGGCGTCGAGCAGCCGCCTGGCGGCCGACAGGGTCACCGGAATTGCATCGGTCAACAGAGCTGCAGGCATTGAGACTCCCTGTGGTAGTGCCACTCCGGGCACTGATCGGGTTCTGCGCGGTGTACGAAAACCGCGCCTTCGGACCTCACCTGTGGTGACCCGGCCCCCCGCGTCCCCTCGGCAACAGAGAGCGCCGTGGCGGCGGTTTCGTACATCCCCGCCAATTCCTTCCCACAGATTTCTGAACAGGAGCGTCATGAACTCGACCGCACCACCAACCACTGCGCCCGGTGAACGCACACTCGAACCGCCCACTCCGAAAGGGCCACGCCGATCGGTCCGCTCGGCACTCCTACGCGCAATTGCCGGCGACCTGCCCGAATTCGCCCGGGACCGTCTGACGTTCCTGCCCGCAGTTGCCCTGGAAAGGGGCCCGCTGGCACTCATGCGGTTCGGCGTGCTGCGGGTGGCCCTGCTCAGCGACCCCCAGTTGATCGACGAGGTCCTCGTGCGGCGCAACAAGGAATTCGGGAAGCACTACCTGCCTAGTGTCGGCGGTGCGCTGCTCGGCAACGGCCTGTTCACCAGTTCCGGTGACTTCTGGAAACGGGAGCGGCGCCTGGCACAGCCCGCCTTCCACAAGAGCCGACTGGCCACCTACGGCGATGTGATGGTCCGATATGCCGCACAGGAGGCGGCCGGCTGGCGGGACGGCGAGACGCGCGATCTGGGCGAGGACATGATGCGGCTGACGTTGCGAATCGTCGGCAGGACCCTGTTCGGCGCCGACGTGACCGGTGATGCCGCCGCCCTCGGCCGCGACATGGAGGTGGTCCGGCTGTGCTTCGTTGCCAAGCTCAATGCCATCCAGCCAATGCCGGAGTGGTTGCCGACCCCCACCAACCGCCGGCTCAGGCGCGCCGTTCGGAACATGGACAGGATGGTCCTCCGGGTGGCCGGTGAGCGACGGGCCAGCGGCGAGGACGCCGGGGACCTGCTGTCAATGTTGCTGGCGGCGCAGGACGATTCGGGCGCCGGGATGACCGATCGGCAACTGCGCGACGAGCTGATGACCCTGTTCGTCGGGGGGCACGAGACCACGGCCATCGCGCTCAGCTGGACCTGGCATCTCCTCGGGAACCACCCGGAGGTACTCGCCGAGGTGAACGCAGAGCTGGCCAACGTCCTCGACGGCCGGCTGCCTAGCGCCGCCGACGTTCCGCGATTGGTGGTGCTGGAGCGGGTGCTGCGCGAATCGATGCGGCTCTACCCGCCGGTGTACGCATTCGACCGGAAGGCGCTGGCAGACCTCGAACTCGGCGGCCGGCAGCTGCGCAAGGGCACCGTCATCCTGATCAGTCCCTGGGTCCTGCATCGCCGGCCCGAACTGTTCGAGGACCCGGAACGATTCCGTCCCGACCGCTGGCTGGATCCGGTGCTTCGCCGGGACAAGGCTTACCTGCCGTTCGGTGGCGGCCCCCGGGTCTGCATCGGCAACGGGTTCGCGTGGATGGAGATGACCCTGGTGATGGCGGCCATGCTGCAGCAGGTGTCCTGTGAGCCGGTGAGCATGGCCGATGTCGCCGCCGATCCCTCCATCACGCTGCGACCCAGGGGCGGGCTTCCGATGATCGTCCGGCGCCGGACCGGCTGATCCGCGTATGCCGGGCCCGCCGCACCCGCCAGGATTGGGTACAGAGGACAGCAGTTCGGTGTCACCCCACGGCGAAGGAGACCACCCATCCCTGTAGATGATCGGCGGTTTCTAGCTGTCGTCGCAACACGGTCGGTTATGTAGCTAATTCAAGCAGCTTGTTGAGGCGCTCTGCCGGGGTGTCCCAGTCGAGGGTTTTCCGCGGCCTGCTGTTGAGCTGGGCGGCTGCCGCGACCAGGTCCGCCGGGCTGTAAATGTTGAGGTCGGTGCTCTTCGGGAAGTACTGGCGTAGCAAGCCATTCGTGTTTTCGTTGGACCCCCGCTGCCATGGGCTATGGGGGTCGCAGAAGAAGACCTGGACATTGGTGGCGAGGGTGAACTGGCGGTGCTGAGACATTTCCTTGCCTTGATCCCAGGTCAGCGATCGACGAAGGTGCGCTGGCAGCGTGAGGACAGTTCTCGTCAGTGCTTCACGGACTGCTTCGGCGGTGTGATCGACGGGCAGGTGCAGCAGCATGACGTACCTGGTCGACCGCTCGACCAGGGTGCCGATCGCGGATCGGTTGCCCTCGCCGGTAATGAGGTCGCCCTCCTTACGTTCGTGGAGGGGTGGATCAGGCCCGGTCGTAAGGTCTTGGTCGCTCTCCTTGGGACAGGTGGGTATGGCTTCAGGTCTCCCTGCCGGGCTGATCGTTGGTCGGTGACGGCTCACTGGGAATGGCCGCCCGCCTGTCCTGTTGGTAGCTCGACCGCTCATTGAGACTCGCGCGACGATCGTTGGGTAAGGACGTGCCGGCGTGGCTGCCACTCGAGGAGAACCCCCTTTGGTGACGGCGACGTGAGGATGGCTGATGACGGCGGTCTGGGTAGGAATGGATTCGGGGAAGTGGGCGCACCACTGCGTGGTCATCGACGCCGGCGGCCGGGTGCTGCTGTCCCGGCGGGTGGCCAACGATGAGGCCGCGCTGACCGGCCTGATCAGTGCCGTGCTGTCTTTGGCCGACGGTGATGAGGCTGTGTGGGCCACCGATCTCAACGCCGGTGGTGCAGCGCTGCTTCTGGCGTTGTTGGCCGACCGGTCGCAGCGGGTGCTCTACCTACCCGGTCGGATCGTTCACCACGCCGCGGCGACCTACCGCGGTGACGGCAAGACTGACGCCAAAGATGCGCGGATCATCGCCGATCAGGCGCGGATGCGGAGCGATCTGCAACCGGTCCGGGCCGCCGGCCAGGTCAGCGTTGATCTGCGGCTGTTGACCTCGCGTCGGACCGACATGATCTTCGACCGGGTCCGTCATATCAACCGGCTGCGGGCCACGATGTTGGAGTACTTCCCCGCTCTAGAAGCAGCTTTCGACTTCTCGAAGAAGGCACCGCTGATCCTGGTCGCCGGTTATCAGACACCGGACGGGATCCGCCGCATGGGCGTTGCCCGGCTCGCCGCCTGGCTCAGGAGCCGCGGCGCCCGCGGCGCCGACACCGTCGCCGCCAAGGCTGTTGAGGCCGCCGCCGGTCAACGCACGGTGTTGGCCAGCCAGGCGGTGGCCGCGCAGATCGTCACCCAGCTGGCCGGGCAGATCATGGCGTTGGACAGCGACATCGCCGCCCTCGACGAGCAGATCGCAGAGACGCTCGACCGGCACCGTGACGCGAAGATCCTGCTCAGCATGCCCGGCTTCGGGGTCGTCCTGGCCGCGACGTTCCTGGCCAACACCGCCGGCAACGTGACCACCTTCGACACCGTCGACCGACTGGCCAGCGTCGCCGGCCTGGCCCCGTCGCCGCGAGATTCCGGCCGGATCAGCGGCAATCATCACCGACCGCACCGATTCAACCGACGACTACTGCGAACCTGCTACCTGGCCGCGTTATCCAGCCTGAAGGCCAGCCCCGCCTCGAAGGCCTACTACGACCGCAAACGCGCCGAGGGCAAGTCCCACAAGCAGGCGATCATCGCGCTCGCCCGACGCCGGCTCAACACGATCTGGGCCATGATCCGTGACCGCACCGCCTACCAAGAGCCAGTCCCTGCACTACCCGCAGCGGCTTGACAAACAGCATTGAGATTCCCAGTGGCCCGGTACTGCGCGATCTTCGACCTCCGCCGGGCGTTCGCTGATCATCACCGTGGGATCAACGATGCAGCCCTGCCGACGGGCATCGGATCGTTTGTGGGGTTTGCGTCGGGCGCGACCGGTCCGCAGGGCCCTGACCAGCTCGCGGCGCAGTTCACCGCGTCCCTGCACGTAGAGGGCCTGGTAGATGGTTTCGTGCACCAGGTGCCTTTCCCGTTGGCCGGGGAACTCGCTCCGCAACGCGTGACAGATCTGCTGGGGGCTCCACTTGTCCTCGAGCTTGGACTGCACGAAGTCACGCAGCTGCTGGTCCTGGGCCAGCTTGCCCGACCGTGGCCGGCCCCGCCTGGCAAGGGCAGTCCGGTGCGCGGTGAAGGGTCGGTAGTTGCCCGACTCGGTGGTGTTGCGGCGGATCTCCCGGCTGACGGTGGACGGGCTCCGTCCCAGCGATGCGGCGATTGCGCGGATCGTCTGGCCAGCCCGCAATAAATCGCCGATCTGAAGTCGTTCATCCTCGGACAGGAACCGCGCCGAAATGACCACCGGCTCGGCGGCGATCGGTGCGTAATAGCGGGCCCGGCCGCCGCTGTCGATCATCGTCCGACCGTCCCGCCAACGGGTGCCGGTGATCCGGTGCACCCCGACTTCCCGGCATGCGTCCACGTTGCTCATCCCTTGCGCCACCAGGCGAAGGTAACGCTCCCGCTCCGATGTCAACGGGGCGCCGGGCCCAGGCTGCGGGCGGTCTTTCGGTACAGGCATTGCAGCTCCCGAACGGGATCAGGTGTTGCAACGACCGCTGGAACCCAAGATCTATTATTTGGCGCACTCTGGTCGCGATAAATGGCGCTCTTTTCGAACACGCGTGCGGGGGACGGCGAACAGCCGTGGGCATCACTGCAGGTCACTGACAGTGTCGAGGCGGATCTGAAGGCGACAGAGCGCCAAATAATTCGATCAAAGCGGGCCATTTACCGCGACCAACGACACACCAGGTCCAGCTTTCGTTCCGCGGCGGTCCCGGATCGCCACCGTTCCCGGATCCGCTCCAGGTCGTCACGAATCTCGGCGAGGGTCATCGGCAGCTCAGAACCCGCATGCCGGGTCATCGGATCCTGGTTCTGAGCCGGGCGGTTTCCTGTACGTGTCGGGCGGCGACGCGCTCACCGGCGTGCTGCCGGGCACGGGACTGGGCGTCGGGGAGGATCCATGGGGAGCGCCAGGCGCAGCGGCAGTGCGCGCGGACCCGGTTCCGGTCGTCGGTGACCAGGGTGACTACATGCGCCATCGTGAACCGCATTCCTTTGAGGTAGTGGACGACTATCGGTCGGTTTCCGCGGCCAGGATCGCCGCGGTCCGTTGCTGCAGTTCCTTCGCGCGAGCATCTATCTGGTTGAGGATGTCATCGACATCGGCGATGTCGGCCAGGTCGGCGCGGCGGCGGGTCCACGCCCGCTGCGCGTCGTCCCTTGTGTACACGGGCCCTGTTACCGGCGGTGGAACGTGCACCGGTGTTTCCGGATCTTCCTCGGTGTCGACGGGCAGGTCCCGGTGCGCACCCAGGTCCCCGGCCAGGAGATCCCGGACCCGGCGGGACAGCGACTGCGGGGTGAGGCGTTGGACGGGGAACGGGATGTACCCCCATTGATCGATCGGCGACAGCAACGGCACCGCCAATGTCGCTTGGTCGAGGTGGCGGGTGGATTGGCACAGGTGCGCCGAGCCGCCGGTCACCGCCTTCGCCTTCTTCAGGGCTCGGCCGAGATCCAGTTTGCTGGGCCGGGTGATCACCAGGTCCAGGACGCGGAGCCACCGCACCACCGCGCACGACGCGCACATCACTGGGTCCTCGTGTGGCGCGACCATCCATGCGCCGGCGGCGTTCTCGACCCGCGCTGTGCCATCAAGCATCGTGACGTCCGCGGCGGTGAGGGTGGCCAGGTGTTTGTACGGCACCCCGGCTAGTTCGGAGAGGAAGAGCAGGCACCTGTCGCGGCGGCCGAACATCCCCCGGGTCCACCCATGAGAGGGCAGTCCGCGTAGCGCGGCCGCGACCTCCTCCGACATCCCTGGCGCGGCAGTCTGATTCGGGACCGGGCGGCCGACCGCTGCCCGGACCGCCGGGGACTCTCCCGGCCGCGGGTAGCCGCTAGTGGTGTGGTGGTGGTCGATGGCGGCGACCCGCCGGCGGTGGGTGGCGGGGGCGGCGGGGCAGTCGGTGAGGAAGAACAGCACGGTGTCCGGGTCCGCGGGGAGTTCCCACTCCCCCACCGTGTGGCACCAGTCGGTGAACAGGTCCCAGTCCCCCGCATACGCCCGCACCGTCCGCGGCGACAACGCCTGCGGCGGGCAATCCTTGGCAGTGGACACCTCTACAGACCCAGGCGGGTGACGGCGTTGCCCATCAGTGGTGCGTGTTCGCGGGCGTAGACCTCGAGCATCGCCGGGCTTTTGTGCCCGGTTTGCCGCATGATGGCGTGGGCGTCCGCGCCGGCCCGGAACGCTTCGGTGACAAACCCGGCACGCAGCGAGTGCCCGCCAAGGCGCTGCGTTTGGGCGGGACCGAAGCCAGCCAGGTCGGCGCGGCGCCGAATCATCTCGTTCACCGCATGCCCGGTCATTGCCCGGGTGCCGATCGCCCCGGTTTTGTGCACCGCCGGGAACAACACCCGCCCCGGGTCCGGGGCTTCGGGGAGCCGGGTCCGGCACACATGCAGCACCGCCCCCTCCCCCTGATCCGCGTCGTCTGCACCGTTGCGGGTGGTGAGGGCGGCCTGCCGGCGCAGCACCCCCATCACCGCGCGCCGACTGCCGCCGTCGGGGGCGGTGTCCCAGGCGTGCAGGACCTGCCGCCACCGCACATAGGCGCAGGGCGGGCACGTCACCGGGTCCCGGCCGAACGGCAACGCCTTCACCGAACCCTGGCCCTCCTGGTCGGTCTTCGAGGACCGGAGCCTGACGTGCAGGCCGTCTGTCTTGTGCAGGGTCACGTCGGCCATGGTCAGCGCGACGAGCTCACTGCGCCGACTGGCGCCCGCGAACCCCATCAACAACACCGCGATGTCCCGCCGCGCCGCCACCCCCGCCGGCCACGTCGCCGCCGTCTCCTCGATACGGGTCAACAAGGTGCGGATGTCCCCCAACAACAACGGTGCCCGTCGGATCGGTGGGGTGGCCCGGATGCGGCGGATCCCGGACAACGCCCGGCGCACCACCTCCGACCGGCCCGGGGCGTCAAGCCCCGCGGCGGTGTGGAACTGGTTGATGCTCGACACCCACCGGGTCAACGACGCGGGGGCGTACCGCCACCGCCCGACCCCGGTCATCTCCGCCGCGGCCTGCGTCACATACGACGCCACCACCAACGGATCCGCCGGCAACACCGCGAACCCCCGCTCCCCCGCCCAGGCGGTGAACCTCGCCCAGTCCGACCGGTACGCCGCCTTCGTGTTCACCGCCGTCGACGCATCCACCACGAACAACACATCAACGAGTGCCTGCTCCGACAGCCCCTGCGGCCCGGGCACCTGCGGTGCGGCGACTC
Organism: Nakamurella sp. GG22; assembly: GCF_052976845.2. NCBI lineage: Bacteria > Bacillati > Actinomycetota > Actinomycetes > Nakamurellales > Nakamurellaceae > Nakamurella > Nakamurella sp. GG22. The sequence continues at coordinate 257,504 of NZ_JBRIIO020000003.1, forward strand.
CCCCGTTGCGGGTGGCCTTTTCGAGCTCGGCGGCGGTCGCCTCCGCCAACCCCGCCAACCGCACACTCCGCAGCACCTGCGATGCGGGCACCTGCGGTGCGGCAACTGAACCGTGCGCTGAGATTTCATCGACCGGATCCCTATCAGCGTCGGTCGGCGATCGAGTGGCAGCCGAACGCCCTTCTGCAGTTTCAACGTCGGTGTCCCTGAGCGGCGGCATGACCGCGCCGGATGCCGCGGGTGTTGCCCGGTCCGGGTCGGTGGTCACGTCGGGTCCGGGTCCAGCACCATGTGCACGGCGCTGCCGTGCCGGCCGAGGACCCGGAACCCGGCCCGCTCGCACAGGTCCCGGGCCGGTGGGTCGGCCAGCAGGGTGACATACGGGTCCGCCGGCGCCCGGGCATCGATCTGGGTCAGCAACCACCCCAGGACCCGGCTGCCCAGGCCCCGGCCCTGGTAAGCCGGGGAGGTGGCCAGGTCGGCGATCGTGAAGTACCAGCCGCCGTCACCGATCACCCGGCCCATCGCCACCGCGCCGCCACCGGGCGCCCGGATGTGACAGATCGCCCAGCTGCCGCGCAGCGCCCCGACCGCCTGACCATGGGACTTGCCGGGTAGCCCTGCGTGAGCGCGCAGCCGCTGGTACTCGACCAGCCGCGGCGCACCCGGCAGCAGCACAAACCTGTCCTCGACGAACTCCACCAACCACCCCTCGAGGGCTCGTTCCCGCCGGTCAGCAGGCCCGCAGTCCACGGTAGGGCCCCGGTAAAAAATCTTGGGGAGGATCGCCGGACCAGCAGCGGGTCACTTACATGTGCCGTTATCTGACCGCCGATAATTGAACATTATGCTCGGTGACGCGCGATGACATCCAATTCATCACGGATCGACTATGCATCATGCGGCCAATTCGCTCCGCTTGAGGGTGTCATTATTAGGCAGTGCCAACATTTTCGAAACGAGCGTCGCCTGCGACAATGTGGTCCAGTTATGCGGCACATCGCACCAATTTAATTGGGGCGACAGCTCCGTCCTTATCGGTGTTCTCGATAAGGCAGCCAGCAGCCCTATGACCAACTGCTTCGTCCCGGCAGACGGAGGTCGGGATGGGCGAGCGCATGACGGTCAGACCTGCAACATCCACGGCGACTGACAATTTCGTCTTCCGGGCGAGGGAACGCCGTCCTGCAGGCGCAGCCTTGGGTTTTGATGAGAACTGTATCGGCCGGCTCACGCCGTTAGCGTTCCCTCAGCTGACCAGCCGACCTACGTTGCACCGATCGCGGCCTTGCGTCGATCGATGACAATCATCGGGTTCCGCACGAAGTGACCAGCCGGTGTCCACGTTGCCGTTCAACGATGCGCTTGATGGGGGTGAATCCTTCGACCCTGGGGAGCATCTGTCGTGCGGTACAGCCCACCTGTTACAGCGAGATCGCACCGCTTCACCGCGGATCAGGTTGCGGACCTGCTGTCTGTGGTCCTGTGGGCGGACGTCCTGGTGATCGATGAGGCCGAGACCATCGACTCGCCCGCGCGACTCGGATTGCTGTTGGCCCGTTTGGAATCGTTGTTGGTCTCGCTCCGGCCTGTGGCGTCTGCTCGAGCCGAGCTCGCTAGGTTGGACGGTGCGTTGCTGTTGGACGGCTTCGAGGTTTGGGCGGCCCGGCAGCGTGCGGTGATGCGCCGAATGGCGGCTTCCTCACCGGAATCACCATGAAGGCGGCGGTTAGGACAGACCAGCCGGAGGGGCCGGTCGATGCCGTAGTCGGGGGCATCGACCCGGCGCCCGGTCGGTTGATCTCGATCGGGCAGCTGCAGTCGGCGCTGCGCGCAGTTCACGGCCAAGGCTCAGAACCTCTCGAACTCGAATCGAAAGCGCTCACGGCGACACAGCCTGGCGACCGGGGAGACGCACCACACGGGCTCGGGGACGAGGCCCGACCGACGGCGACTCGGCCGTCACGGCTAGGTGCAGTTATCGCGAGAGCGTCGGGATTGCAGCACCTTCGACGGCTGCTGTCCGCACGGCGTGAGGCGCGCATCAGAGGCGGACCCGACGAACTCCTGACAGCCAACGGCCCGTGGGATATCCCTGGCCAACGCTGGGCCGGCTCGTTCTGCGACCAGGTGCGCCGGTGGCTGATGCTTGCCGCGGCTGTGATGTTGCTGCTCGCGGGGGCGGTTACGGTGGCGGGCCGGGTGGTGGCGATGGTCGATCCAGCCCCGGTGACACCGGCCGCAGTGCAGCGGGTGTTGGATTTGCAATTCTCCGGTGCCGCCCAGGCCGCGGTGTTGGACTACATGTCGTGGGATGCGGCGGCCACACGTAGCGCCCGGTCCGCCGCGTTGGTCCAGTGGGGTTTCACCGGTGCGGTGACCGATGGCTGGGACGGATCCGGTCGACTGAGAATCGAGAACGCCATCGCCATCGCTGTTTTGCGCCTTCCCGAGGACCGTGCGGTAGTCACTGTCCAGGCTCGGACGGCACCACCGCAACCTGACCAGGCCACCACGCCGGCAACGACGAGTTCGAAGTCGTCGGTGCTCGCAGGTTCGTCGTCATGGTTGACGGTGGCGGTTCCGGTCGCATTGAGGGGCTCCCGCGTCGTGATCACCGCGCCGCCGGCGCTGGTCGGATCGCCACCCAGCCAAGCGCTCCGGCCGGCCGTGATCGCTGCCGCAGACGAGGACACCGACACGGGCCGGACCACCGCAGGCACTGTGCAGAAGCTCATCACCGCCTTTGGCTCGGGTGATCTGGAGTTCATGCGGGGCCCGGGCAGCGACTTCACCGGTCTCGCAGGGATGGTCACCGCCGGGCAAGTCGAGTCGTGGCGGATGGGCAAAGTGTCTGCAGGTGTTGACCCGGCGGTGCGGGCGGGTGATGTGACGGTGCTGTGGACACTGGCTGACGACGCCGGTCAGCTGCGGTGCGACTACCGCGTCGAGTTGGTTCAGCGGGAGAACCGTTGGCTGCTGCAGGAAATCACGCCCTCCTTGGAGGCATCATGATGATCGCATTGGTGACGTCGGTATCGACGGTGCTGCCCGGTGCGGCATCCAGCGGTGAAGAGCCGGTCCGGTATTTGGCCGACCTGACGACGCAGACCGGGGTCAGCCTGCAGGGCGTGATCCTTGCGATCTGCGGGACCATCCTGGGCGCTCTGATCGGGATCCGGGCGTTGGCGGCGTGGGCGGAGGACAAGCACGGGAAGATGGCGACGCTGATCCTTGCCGGTGCGGTGGTTGCCGGGTTCTGCTATTTCCCGGCGGAATCGATGGAAATGCTGAAATCCTTGTACACGTCAGCGACGTCGGGCACCACCCCCGCACCAGCCCCGCAACCCCCTGCTGGCGGCTGACCGATGGGCCTTCAGCTTCCGACGGACACCGCGAGCCTGCGGTTGGAGACGAAACAGTACGAGCTGTTCAACAAACGCCTCGGCAACGGCATCCAGCGCCGAGTGCTCACGATCGGCGCCGCTGTGACCGTGCCCTGGATCAGCATGTTGTTCCTGTTTGGGGTGCCGCTGTTCTCCCGATTCGGGCCGCAGGCCTACATCGTGCCGCCGTTCATCCTGGTGTACCGGGCGATCCGCCGTGACGAGTCCGGGCGGATGGCCGTCATGGGTTGGTACGACAAGGCCCTGGCGTACAAGCGGTCCCGCCGCCGGCCACTGCGCAATCCGTTGCTGCCCGGTGGTGCCACCGCGGTGCGCGGCCCGCAGCGGCTGGCCGTGACCGCGCTGCTGCAGCCCGGCGAAGGGGCGTGACGGCGATGGTTGCCAGGAACACCCGGGAACAGGTCCGCCGCGTCGACGCTCCGGCGGCGGCGCCGCTGCTGATCACCGACGGCGCCCTTGTTACAGCCGGCTCGGTGTGGGCGTGGGTGCAGATCCCGATCGCCAGCACGTTCCTTGCCGAGGAGGATGACCTGGACCAGGCCACCCTCGCCACCGCCCGCTCGCTGGCCGCGGTCCTTCCGCCCGCGGTCGACTATCACCTGAAGGTGATCCCGGCGCCGCACAGCGGGGACGCCTACCGGAGGTCCTGGGCAGGGTTCGACAGTGTCCGCTCCCCCAACGCTGAGCAGTACATCGACCTCGGCGCTCACCGCATCGACCTCAACGCGGCCACCGGCACTTACCGGCGCAAGGTTGTGCTCCTCGGGATCCGCTGCCTCGAAAACGATCCCAACATTTCCCGGACGACCGCGACCGGATTTCTCAACCGGTTGGCCGGCCCCGCCACGCCGAGCAAGCAGCGGCGTGACGCCGTGGAACGGTTGGCCGCAGCACAACCCGGCATCGAAAAATGGCACGCCGCGGTCGCCCGGTACACCCTGCATGGGACGCCTGCGGCGGCCGGGATGATCGCCTGGGCCTATGCCCGGGAGGTCCGCCGGACCGCGCTACCGGTCCCGGAAGCCACGGTGGTCCCCGGGCCGATGCTGGCCGGGTTGTGCCACGGCGACATTGATCCCACCTTGGACCCGCGGTTTGTCCGGGTCACCGACCTGACGACCGGGTCCGCGCAGTACGTGTCGATCCTGACCGCGGCCGCCGGGAACGGTTTCCCCGCGCAGGATCTGGAGTTGCCGGGTGGGGAATGGCTCGAGATCCTCACCGACATCCACGGTGTGGAAGCCAACGTCCGCGGCGTCAACCACGGGCAGGTCGGGTCCCGGGCGCTGCTGGACCGGGGGTTGAAGACAGCCCGCTCGCAGGTCACCGAGGCGGAGGAGGCGGGCGCCCCCGTCCCCGGCGACGCCGTCGAGGCCGTGGACACCCTCACCGACCGGCGGGCGGAGGTGCAGCACCGGCACGACGTGGAGGGCACCCAGCACCCCCGGTGGGTCGTCACCGCCGACACGCCCATGGTGCTGGCGGAGCGGGTTGCCGCGCTGCAGCAACGCTACGACGGGATCGTCCAGCTCCAGCAAGTGCCGCATATTCAGGACCTGCTGTGGAAGGAACTCCTGCCCGGCGACCAGGTGCGGGTGCCGGAGTTCGGGCACGACCAACCGCTGCGCACCCTGGCGGGATCCTGGTTCCACGGCGGCAGCCCCTTCGGCGACCCCGCCGGCCCGTACATGGGCGCGAACCTGGGGTCCTCTGCCGACCCCGTGCAGCTGCACATCGCCTCCCGCACCGACACCGACCGGACCATGCCCACCACCCTGGTGTTCACCGGCCGCTCAGGCGGCGGAAAGTCCACCGCCGCCTGCCTCACCCTGCTCGGACTGCTCGCCGAGGGGGCGTGGGCGTTGCTGGTGGACAACAAGGGTGACCTTGCCGGGATCGTCGATGCCGCCCGCCGCGTATTGGGTGTCACCGTGCAGGAGGTCGACGTCCTGCACCCTTCGTGCGCCGGCACGATGGACCCGATGCGGTTCGCCCCGACCGCGGACGAGGCCCGCACCCTCACGCTCGACGTGCTCCTGGGCGCGTTGTCGGCCGACGACCGGCGCCGCGGCGAAACCGTCCTCGAGGCCGCCATCGACCACGTTCTCGCCGGGCCACGGGAAACGTGGTCCAGCCCCTCAGTCATCGCCGCCCTGCAAGACGGGTCCGCGGCAGACCCGAACGCAGGCGTGGCGCAGGCGATATCCGGGACGCTGCGGGTGCGGGCGAAAACCCCGCAACTCCGCGCCGTGCTGGGCGACCTGCACCCGAAAGCCACGCCGTTGATGACCGGCCGCGGGCTGATCTACCTCCGGCTCGACGGGTTGGACCTGCCCCGGCACACCCCGGACCCGGCGCAGTGGTCGGTGGCGCAGCGCTGCTCCATGGCGACCATGCGGATCGCGTTCTCCTACGCCCTGCTGCAATCCCGGCGGGCCAGGACGATGGTGAAAGTGGTTGCCCTCACTGAGCTGCACCTGCTCACCGCCTACCCCGAGGGACGGGCGTTCGTGGACTGGCTGGCTCGGGTCGGGCGCGCCCTGAAGACCTATCTGCTGCTGGACTCGCAGTCGGCTCGTGACCTTGCCGACATGATCGCCCTGCTGGAACAGATCCTGATGGCCTTCTGCTTTCAGGCCACCGGCACCACCGAACAGGACGCCCAAGCGGTCCTGCTCGGCCGCCCGGATCCCGGACCCCGGTTGCGGGCGGCGATGGCCGACCTGCACGTGGGGCAATGCGTCGCCCGGGACCGGCACCGCCGCCTCACGGTCATGGAGTTCGACCGGCTCACCCAATGGATCGCCGACACCCTGTCCACCGACGCCGACGACGACACCCCCAACACCACCCCACCAGACCCGCACACCGACCCCAACCCGGATGGCAGCACCGACACCACAACGGGCACAGCGGATACCGACGAATTCGCGCTCTTCGGCGCCGACCAATGACCATGGTGACTGGGCTGCCCAATGCGGCGGCCATGGGGATCGCCGGTGTCGCAAGCCGGTGCCTCCGGACCGCGCTCGGCGCTCTGCGACGGCTGGCCGGGTGGATGCTGGTCAGCCTGCGCCGCCCGGGGCGGCTCCTCGCCCTGGCGTGGTTACTGGGCCTTTTCACCATGGGCGCCGCGGGGTTAGCACACGCCGACGGGTTGTTCTCCCACCCCACCTACGCCGACGGCCAGCAGACGCTGTTCGAGGCGCACGGCCCGTTCGCGTACTCGCTGACGATCCAACCCGACGATGACGCACAGTCCGGGTTCGGGCTAACGGCGGCGCTATACCAGATCGTCGGCGTCATCTGCAATCTGCTGCTGTGGATTGCGCTGCTCCCCCTGTACGGGGCGTTCCTGCTCCTCGAGTGGTTCCTGAATTTGACGTTCTACCGGGACTCGGCCGCGCAGATCGATTCCGCGGTCAGGACTCTCGCGGATCAGGTGTTCTGGCCGTTGATCTCCGCGACCGTCGCCGTCGGCGCCGTCGTCACGTACTCCCGGTGGCGCGGCGAGGGCCGCGGTTGGGTCTCCGACATCGCCTGGGTGATCGCCGCCGCGACCTTGGCGATCGGGTTCGTGACTCAACCGTCGCAGATCATGCTGCAGGTCGACGGCCTGCGTGAGCAACTGGCCGCGAAGGTCATCACCGGCACCACCACATCGCTGACCCCACAGGCGGTGTCGGTCACCGGGTACCGGAACCCCGCCCTGACCGGTCCGGCGCAGGAGGTCGCCGGGCGGAGCCTGGTCGCCGGGTTATGGGATTCCTTCGGGTCCACCCCGTGGTGCCTTGCGCAGTTCCACGAACTGGATATCTGCCGGGTCGCCGGGTTCCACAAACTCGCCGGCGACGACACCTGGACCGGGTGGGAGCAGGCCATGGCCGATAACGGGCAGGTCACCGAGTTCGGCACCTGGCAGAACTGGGTGCGGGGCATGGACCTCGGCCGCCTCGGCTACGTCATGGTCATGGTGATGATGGCGCTGCCGATGGCCATCCTCACCCTGATCCTCGTGATCGCCGGGTTCACCGCGGTGATCGGGTTCGCCGCCATGTTCCTGCTCGGTGTGCTGGCGTTGGTGGGGTGGCCCATTCCCGGCTGGTTCCGCCGGTTCGGCACCAAATGGTGGGAATACACCCTCGGCCTGCAACTGCAGGCCCTGTTCGTCACCGTCATCCTTGCCGCGGTCATGATGGTCTCCCAGTTCATCGGCAGCCACGTCGACAAATACGGGTTCTTCATCGTCGGGTTGCTGAACATCGTGCTGATGTTCTGGGCGGTGAAGGTCAGGGCGTTCATCGAATCGCTCACCATGATGGGCGGCGGGGGCAGCGCCGGGATGCTCGGCATGATGGCCGCCTGGACCGGTATGCGCGCCGGTGGGTGGGCACTGGGCAAGGTCAGACACTTCGGCCGGCAAGTCATGCGCTCCCCGTACAACGCGGGCCGCTACATCCGGGACCGCGCCAAGGGCGTCGATTGGACCGGCCGCCATGGCCCACGGAACAACGGCATCCCCAACGTCAAACGGGTCGACGCCTACCGGGTCCCGGACCTGGACAACGGTCCCCGGCAACTGCTCCCGACCCCGCCACCAGGCATCCAGGGCGGCCCCCGAGCCATCGGCCGCTCCAGCCCAAGCAGCGGGGGTGGTGGTCCGCTGGTGCCGCGGCCACCAGGGGGCGGACCGCCCGCCGCCCGCCCGGGCGGGCCACGCCGCCCACCCACCCCGTCCGGTGAGGACTGCCCGCACCAGTCCCCTATCCGACGCGGCGCCCGCCGCCCGGCGGGTGCATTGCCGAAGGGACCGACCGCGCCCGGCCAGGACGGTCGCCGGCAACTCGACCCGGGCCGCAGCACCCACTCGACCGGCGCCGAACCGGCCGGGCGACAGGTGCGGAATACCAGCAACGGTCGATGGGTGTCCGTCCCCGACGGATCCGTCGTCGAACCCGCCGCACCTTCCGCCGCTCCCTCACGTCGGTCATCGGGCGTCGGGCGACCCGCCACACCGGCCGCCGCGCCGGCGGCGGATTCGGATCCCCCGGCGGCAACCCGCAGGCGCAGGGTCACGCCCAGGCTTCGCCCCCGCCGCCGGATCACACCCCTGGATGACGGACCCACGGCGGCCCAGCCATGACCGGCCACGCCGTGCCGCCTGGAACGGAGCCTGACCGGACTGAACCATCCAGGAGGGAGAACGTCCTGCGTGTCTCCGCTGCGCCAGACGACTCCGATGCCGAGATGCCGTGTCTCGAGACTGATCCCGACGGTGCCGGTGAGCCGCCGCGGGTGCTGGACGCCGAGATCACCGCCGCCGCGAAAAGCCTGTTCTTCGCCCGGGATCTGGTCCGACCGGGCCCCGGTCTGCTTCCCTTCGGGGCCAAGGCACGGGCCCGGCAGGAGCGGCGCCGCGAGGTCGACTCGATCGCCGCCACCCGCCGAGCCGAACTCGCCGAGCTGCTCAGTGCCCGACGGAACACCCGCAGCGAGCCCGATCAAAGCGCCGGGCACCGGGGACGTCCGCGGGTGGTGGCCGCACTACTGACCACCGTCGTGATCGCGGTCGCGGCGGCCGGCTGGTGGATCTCACAGACGTCGACAGCCCCGAGCCCACCGCAGACTGTGGCCGAAACTGGTTCGGAATTAACGGATCTGCGCAGGTTCGATCCCGACCTGACGACGTCCGTGATCACCCGTCCAGGCGCGCAAGGATCAGAGAAGCCCGCTGTGGACCTGACCTCGCCGGAAACCGCGGCGGCCCGCTGGTTGGCCGCGTGGTGCCCGATCTACCACCGCAGTCCCATTGAGGTGGCTGCACGTGTCCGGTCGGTGATGACGGACGCCGGGTGGGCGCAGTTCACAGCCACCCCCGGCCAGACCGCCCCAAGCCATGAACCCGGCGCGGCCGCGTCGTGCGACACCCCGCGGGCGCGGATCGTCTCCCGCCCACCGGGCAGCACAAATACGGTGTTGGTACTGGTGTCCGCGACCCGCACCGTCACCGATACTACGAAACACACTGCGATACGGCGTTTCCGGATCGAGCGGCGGCAGTACGTCCTGCTGGGCGTGGACGGCTCGTGGCGAGTCGACGTGGCGGCGGTCGGCGGCTGATGGTCATCTCCTCCGCCGGCAGTGGCGTCGTCGCCCGCGCCGCCGGCATGAAGGTGGTGCTGCTGGTTGGCGGCGGCGGCACCGGTGTTCTGGTGGCCGGGATCGTGCTCATCCTGGTGCTCGCCGTGGGTCTGGGCGACGGCGCCCAGATCGCCACGACCACAGATACTGCGGGTTGCCCGGTCGGCGCCGCCACCTGCATCGGGCAGGCGTTCGACCCCGGAAACATCATCTCCGACACAGAGTTCTACAACACCACGGCGATGAGCGAACCGCAGATCCGCGACTTCATCGCCGAACAGGGCGCTGCCTGCACCGGCAACGATTGCCTCCGCACCGTCCGGTTCACCATGGCCGATCAACCGGCGGACCGGTATTGCGCCGCGGTGACCGGCGGCACCGGCCTGGACGCGGCGGCGGTGATCGCCCGGGTGTCCGTTGCATGTCGGGTGAACCCGCGGGTGATGCTGGTGACCCTGCAGAAGGAATCCCGGCTGCTGAATCGCACCGACCCCACACCCGCCTCGTATGCGGCAGCGTGGGGGTGGCACTGCCCGGACACCGGACCAGGCGGCACCGCGAACTGCGACCCCGCCCACGCAGGCTTGGTCAACCAGGCCCACGGCATGGCCAAACAATGGTCCCGATACCGAACCGACCCCGGAAAGTACACCTACCGTGCCGGGCAAACAGTCAACATTCTGTTCAACGTCGCCGAAAGTGGTTGCGGCTCGGCACCCGTCACCATCAGCAACACGGCCACCGCGTCCCTGTACAACTACACCCCGTACCAGCCGAACCCGGCGTCCCTCGCCGCCTACCCCGGCACCGGTGACCGGTGCTCCAGCTACGGGAACCGCAACTTCTTCTACCTCTACCAGGACTACTTCGGGTCCACCGGCGGCGGCAAACCCACCACCCCCGGCGGAACCCCGGTCGGCGGCACCGGCACCCGAATCGAACTCCCCGCCGCGTCAAGGATCACCGGCACCGTCACCGCACCGACCACGCGGGCCGCGACCGCGATCCGGGCCGCACTGTCCTGGCTCGGCACCCCGTATGCGTGGGGCGGCGGCAACGCCCAGGGACCCACCTTGGGCACCAGGGACGGCTGCACCGGGCTGTGCCAGGTCCACCACGACTGGACCATCACCGGATTTGACTGCTCCGGACTAACTCTCTACGCCTGGGCGCAAGCCGGGGTCGCGCTGTCCCACGGCTCCTACGACCAAGTCAACAAAGGGCACCAACTCCCCTACACCCAGGCCTTGCCGGGTGACCTGCTGTTCTGGGGTGGCACCGAGATCCACCACGTCGCCCTATACCTCGGCCCCATCAACGGGCAGCACTACATGGTCGAAGCACCCCAGAGCGGCGATCACGTGAAGGTCTCCGTCGTGCGGAACGGCGGCGACTTCAACAACATCGCCGTCCGACTCTGAGCCCCCGGCTTGCAACGGTTCCTGGAGGTATCGGTATGACCCACATCGCCGAGGCCGGCCGGACCCGCCTCTACACCAGGCGGCAACGCCGCCGCATCCGATTCGCCGTGCTCCTCGCCCTGGTCGGCGGCATCGGCGCCGTCACCATCGGCACCGGCATCGCATCCTGGCTCAGAAATGAGTGGCAGTGGCCCACCCTGGAGACCCGCTCGATCCGCGAAGACGGCTCCGGGCTCCTCGGGCTCGGCGCCAACACGGGGGAACCCCCTGGGGCCTTGCGGTTCCCGGTCGCCATCGCCTGGCCCGAGATGAACACGCGAACCGCCGCGCTCATCGCGATCGTGTTGTGGCTCGGATGGCTGGTGCTCTTGGTGCGTCCGGTCGGCCGGGGTCTGTCCCGACAGACCCGACACCGCGGCCTCGCCCGCAAACGCCGAATCCGGGCCGCGCTCGGCACCCGCGCCGCCCGCCGGGCCGGACGGTTCACCCGCCCCGGCCTCACCCGAGCGCAGCGGTTCCTGCTGCCCACCAGCGCGTTCGGGTACCGGCTCCTCAGACCGACGACCCCGAAGAGCCGGCGGGTCGTGTGGGCGGACTGGGAACAACGGATCCGGATCATCGCCCGCACCGGATGGGGCAAGGGCGCCCGCCTGCTCATCCCGATCATCCGGACACTGCCAGGGCCGGCACTGGTCGCGTCGACCGAACCCAGCATCTTCACGCAGACCGTGCTGGCCCGCACCCACCGCCGCGACCCGCACCGCTTCCCCTGGCTGCGCTTCATCAACCGCGAGGTGGGTCGGGTGCGGCGATACCCGGTTGCGGTCGTCGACTTCTCCGACCCGGCCAACCGATGGGCCGCCGGCTACCCCAATGTGCGGTGGAACCCGATCCCGGCCTGCGTCGACCACACCATCGCGCACCGCCGCGCCGGCGCGCTCGTCGCGGGCGTCGACAACACCAACGAGCGCGGATCCGACTCGGATCGGTTCTTCCGCAGCTCCGCCACCGAGGTCCTCGCCGCTTGGCTGCATGCCGCCGCCCTCGGCCATCGGGGCATCGACGATCTCCTGGACTGGATGCGGCACCCCGACGACCCCACCCCCACCCGGATCCTGGAAGACCACCCCCACCACACCGACCCCTCCGCCGTTCTGAACCTGGCCACCCACCTCGATACCCGCGCGTCCAGGACCACCAGCGGTGTGCTGCGGTACCTCGCGTTAGCGCTGAACTCCGTCGCCACCACGGACGGACGCGCCCTCTGCACCCCCACTCCCGACGACCCCGACGGGTTCGACATGACCGACATCATCAGAGGCGGCGGCACCGTGTACCTGCTGGCCGACCCCAACCGCATCGACCGCGCCCGGCCCCTGCTCAGCCTGTTCGCGGCCGAGATGTTCATGGCCGCCGAAACCGTCGCCCTCCACCAACCAGGCGGCCGGCTGCGGGTTCCGTTCATCGCGGTCCTGGACGAACTCCGGTACGGCGTCACAGTCCCGAACCTGCCGTACGTCGCCAGCTCGCAACGCAAGTACGGCATCGGGTTCGTCTACTCCGTGCAATCCTCCAGCCAGGAAGAAGCCGTCTACGGCAAGGACGCCGCCGCCCTCCGCGACGCCGCCGGCGTCACCATCGTCGGCGGCATCGACATCAACCTCGCCAAGGAACTGTCCGACCGCGCCGGCACCACCACCGTCGTCACCGCCGCCCGCGGCACCGCCAGCCGCTCCGAACACACCGAACGCCAGGAAAGCCTCACCGTCGCTGACCAACAGAACCTCGCCGACGGACACGCCGTCGTCCTCGCCCGCGGACTCCCACCCTTCATCGGGCACGCGTCATCGGTGTACGACAAGCGCCGGCTGTACCGACGAATTCACCGTGAAGAAGCCCGGGTCAGCACCCGTATCGCCGCTGCCAACGCGGCGAATTACTGCCTCGACGACGTCAGAGAAGGCGCCCGGACCGTTGGCTTCCACATGCCGCTTGGAAACGAGATTCCGTGACCTCGCCGCTGTTCACCGATCCCGACCAGCAACTTCTCCAGGACTACTGGCCCGATCAACCCAAAAGCACTAAACGACGGCCGCCGTGGACCTGGTCCACGCTAACCGCACCGGAACGCCTCGCCCTCGGCGCGAGAATCGAGGACTGGGTCGACTCCTACAACAAGTGCTACGCCGTCGCCGAGGACCAGCTCATCCCGCCTTGCTGGCCAAAACACCCTTGGCTCGCCCACGAACTCGCTGTCATCGCCTGGCTCTGGTACTCCGCCCATCGCGACCCCACTGCCACCGCCGAACGCGCCGGCGAGTTCTACCTCCGCTACCTACCTGGCTTTCGCGGCCGGTTATCACAAACCCTTGGGCGCTCACCCGTCGAATGCAGGAAAGGCCACCACCCGGCCACTTGGCGACGCGACGGCGACCAGCCAATGTCCCAGTGGCCATCCGACCCCGACGGCGCCGACCATTTCATGGCTGACATCGACCATCTCGGCATGCTGGCCTTCGGCTGATCACCATCGAGACGATAAAGGCAGTTGGGATGCCCATCGGGCCCCGGGCGCTGCGCGCGTGTCAGGGCCTGGCGGCTTCCTAGAAAAACGCAGCAGCCACGGTCACCTCGACGAGACACCGTGAGCATTGCACTGCTTGCCCAAAGCCGCCTCAGGCCTCGATTGCCAGCCCCACGGTCATCGGTCCCCCGCGGCGCACTTGACCCCCAGGTGATGGGCAGATGCAGATCCACTGTGCTGCAACCTATTTGACAAATGCCAGGAGTGTCGCACGTGCGTCATGCGAATCAGGAGGATCGGGTTTGGTCACTGCCGTGGTCACTGGATGGAGGACCGCCTCTCGATGGCCCCGGCCATCAGGTAAGAAGTCGCCTTGCGGGATCGAGCGGTAGTGCCGCCTGTAGAGGTTGGTGCACCTGACCTCTGCCGAGATGCGTGATGATCACGATCATGACAGTCACCAGTCGCTCAACATGCCTTACTTGAGGCGTCTAACACGCCGGTCAAACCTGGACACTTCGCGCGGTCCGTTCTGAGGCGCGGACGTGGATGGCACGGGTCTGCAGCTCGGTCGTTCCCTCCTCACCCGTGGGGATCCCGGGGCGCCGCAGGGCGCGTCGCGCGGGCGTGATCCTCCCGCGACACAGGAGGTCCGTTGGACAACGATGTCGTAGTCTGAATCATAAGACCCCGTGTGTCGCCGTCACACGGGTCCGGCGGATGCGCTCTACGCCTGCTCAATGCGGCGTGCCTTCCAGATCGTGAAGTCGCACCGCAACTTCTCAATGAGTTCTGGTGGGATTGGCCGTGTCTTCCGATGCAGGTCGGCCGTGTCCATCACCTCGTCCGGGCGGTCTTGTTCTATGGCGGAGATGTCTTGATCTCCGCCGATGCCGGCTCCGATCAGCGCTTCCTGTTCTCGGTCCCGCCTGAGAAGGGTCGCGAAGATCCTCTCGTCGTACGAACCGGCGAGGAGCGGTACGCCGACGATCAGGTCCGTTCGTTCTTTTCGGGATCTGCTTCCGATACGGTCGCAACGACCTGTGCGTTGCTCGAGTTTGCTGGGATTGAAGGAAAGGTCGTAATGGATGACCACTCGGCAGTACTGGTGAAGATCGATTCCTTCCCCTCCGATCTGAGTGCAAACGAGAACGTCCGGGAAAAGCGGACTATTAAAACGGGCAAAAAGCCGTCTCCGTTCGTCGTGTCCAGTCGCGCCATTGATTTCGTCAACCGGTGGGCGTTCCTGGGAGACTCGGAGTTCATTCAGTCTATCGTCAAGGTTGGTGAGGCTCTCGATCGCAGTCAACTCGTTGACCAGTTCGGCGAGCCGATCGAGCATGCTCCTGGCATGGCCACCCGCGCCCATCGGTTTGCTGATTGCCGTCGATAGCGCCTGCGCGTCTGGGTGGTGATCCGGGTTTATCCCTGGTAGACGCGAGAGTGTGCGAGTGGACTGCGTTGCTGAGGCGAGAGCTGCAACGAGCATGGCCCGACGTTTGAGGGCGTCCCCCGGGGTGGTGATGAATCGTTGGGTGTAGGTATCGAGATTGTGAGCAAGACTGCCAGTTGCCTTCCGGTCGCCCTGATTCTTGATTGGTCCGGTGAATAGTGCTGGGTTCTCCAGAAGTGATTGGAGTACAGGTTCGGGCGACGGGGCGGTCACCTTGAAGGAGCCCGGTTTGCGGTGTGTTTCGACGCGGATGAGTTCGCGCAGGAGTGCCGTCGCGGATTCATCCGCTGCCTTTACCCTGATAACCTCTGCCGCCAAGATTGCCTGATGTTGCGAGTGCAGGCGGCGTAGGTCATTTGGACTGATTCTGCGAGATTGGTCCACAACGAGCCTGTTGATTGTTTCTTCGCGGGTTCTGGTCACGAGTTGCTGGTACGGAATGGTGATTCGTCCCGCGAGGCACAGGGAGTGAATGATCCGATCCTGGGTAGCCGCCAGAAGAGGCGATGTGGAAAGGCGACTTTGCAGACCGACCCACCTGCTGTCGGAAATCTGTGTACGGAGTTGCTGCCGTATCGCCGCCGCAACGACCTTTGCGGTATTTACTCGCCAGCAGAAGATGAGGACCTTTTCGCCGCGCTGCCAGAGGTCATCCACGACCCGAAGGGTCGTGCGCACTTTGGGGTGGAGATTGGCAAGTTTGACCGGTTTTCCGGCCAGGAGTTTTTTCTCGACGTCGACGTGAGGCTTGATGAGATTCAGGTACGGGGCTGCCTCCGATGTTGCTGTCCGGAGCTGTGCTGCCTCTTTGGATACGGTGATGGTCGAGTAGCACCCGGTCATGGAGGCGGCGAGCGTCGTGCGCCCGGTGCGGCCTTCCGCGGTGAGGACGATACTAACCAAGCGCATGAGTGCTAGCTGCGCGAGTTCGGCGTGGTCGTCTTCCAGTCCAGCGGCTTCGTGGAGCGCCGTTCGATCCAATATAGCTTGTGGATTTTCGCCGACATTCTGGACGGTGAATTCGTCGCCGATGAGTATGCGGCGGTGCGCTCGGCTATGCCTGTGCCGGATCAACCAGGGGCGCAAAACGCGTTCGAGCTGGCGGTTCGCCCGGTCGAGCTCCTCGATCGCTTTCTGGGTTGGCGTGTCATCGGCGAAGACATCCGCGCCTGCCGACTCGGCACTCGCATCCGCCGGCAATGCGTGCCATACGGCTCGGAATCGGGTTGCGGCAAGGGATGCATTCACCAGTTGTTCCGAAACCTGGGGTAGTTTGTCGGCCAGCTCACCAGGTGGCTTCGTCCGAAGGGCGCTACCTAGATCGGTGAACTGTCCCAGCAAGGCGGGGAGGTCGCCAGCTTCCAGCTGGAGAGGTGTCGCGGTGAGGAGAAGTGCATGGCGAGCCTGGTGCAGGTAGGCGAGCCTGGCGGGGTCGGCACCGTTGGCCCGGTTCACCCAGTTGTGCGCCTCGTCGACGATTACCAAGTCAAACGCGTTGATCTGGGAGAGGAGCGCGCCGCGGGCCAGTCTGCGCAGCGCGTCTGCCGTCCGTGGATCCCTAGCACCGTGCTGCGAGACCGCTTCAATTGCGGCCAACCAAAGTTCACTCCCGGTGACGCCTTCGATCTGCGTTGGTGCCCAACCATTTTTTCCACCGGGCCGCGGCCGTGGAATGAGTGGTCGGTTCGCTTTCTGCAGGGCGGTGATGGCGGTGATGAGCTGACTGGCACCGGGCCTGCCCTCCGGGGTGTAGGCGTGGCGCAGGTCCTGTTTATGGGTACTCACCCGCCGATGGAGACTCAGCGCCCATGCCGCGGCCGCTAGCCGTTCGCCACTGTTGGGGAGCTGCTTGGACGCGAGGCCGTGAGCACCGTAGCGGACGACGGCCAGTTGACGTCGCGGTGCCTGGTCCGCTAGTTGTTCGAGATCGCTGACCTGGTAACTACCGCCCGGCTTGACGGGTCTAAGGGTGAGGCCAGGTTGGGTGACGCAGGTGGCGTTAAACTCATGAACTTCCTCCGTCCACTTGTCCGCGAGTTCCTGGGTGGGGACGAGGACAGCGACCTTGCAGCTCCGTGCGGGTGGGCGCAGGGCTGATGCTACCGCGAGTGCGACATAGGTCTTGCCCATGCCGACCTCGTCCGCGAGGAGCTGAACTGCTCGACCCGGGAGGCGGTCCAGAATTCCGCGGGCCGTCGCATGTTGACGATCCACTTCCTCCGCTGCAATAAGATGTGCTTGGCCGTGAGACCGACGCGGTCCGCTCAGGTCGATTCCAGGGAGTGGTGTCATCGCGTGGCTCTGAGGCCGCGGAGGGGGCGCGACAACGCGTGCTCGAGATTCTTGAGCAAGCCGTCCAGGTAGTCGTTGATTTCGATGGTCAGCTTCTTTAGCACCAACGCAGTATCAGGATCTTGGGTGGGTAACCGGTCAAAAAGCAACGCTATTTCGTTGACCACAAAGGCGGCAGCGACCGACGTGAGACCTGCCGGCGAGCCACTGGTGACCGCAGCCCGTCGAGCGAGATCGACGATGCTGCCGGAGCCACCGAGCCTGAGCTCGAGGAGACGCTCGGAGGGATTGCTGGCGATGAAGTCATTGATGGATTTCTCTGCAGAGGCAATCACCTCGATGGCTTCCCGCGCGCGGTGCACGGGTTTGCGAGGTGAACTCAGCGCACTGTGCTTTGTCACGTCAGGATTGCCGTCATCCGGATCGCTGGCCTCATCGTCAGAGGGCCGGCGAACCGGATCGCCGGAGAGTCGAGCGAGTAACTCGTCGAGCTCCAAGTCGGCGGGACCACCGACCCGCATTTTGTATGACTCATCGAGCACAATGGGGACGGCCAATCGCATTGCGTCGGAGGTGACAACGGTGATTTCAGCTCGACGCACCAGGGCGTCGATTTCGTGGTCCTGTAGCCGCACCTGTTGATCAGTCTCGCGCGTCAGGTCGTGGTTGACGCCGCCGGTGGGAACTTCCACGTGCGCCTGCCCCGGTGCTGGTTCGATGTGAACGCGCAACTCACCGGATGCGTCAAGGAAGGCTCGAGCGTAGATGCCGAGTAGGTCGTCAGGGTCGGCTAGTAACGCGGCGGGGTCGTCGAGGTCCAGGCTGAGTGCGGGAGGCTGCGAACCTGACGCGTTCATTCGGGTGAGCAGCGGAGCGGCCTCGACAACGACCCCGAGTTCTATATTCGCGCGACCGGCCAATCCATACCCTTGTGCAGTGGCGTTGGCCGATCCGACGTAGGAGCGCCAGCGGCCGCCGGACCTGACAGCGACCTGCTTGGCGTGCAGCCTCCGGTTCATCTGATCAGAATCAGTGTCGTCGACTGTGGACTTCGGCCGCCCGACGGCGAGCGTCGCTCCGGCGGCGTTCGCTGCGGACTCCAGTGCCGCGGGCAGTTCAATAAGTGTCGACCCCGAGAGGCTGCGGCCGACCAACTGCATCCTCGGCCCGAGCCGCCCCAAGGCTTTCAGCAGCGCGTCAGCGGACTGTTCGTCGGCTGCCCAGAACGGTGAGACCGCAACGACCTCATCGCCTGGATCAAGACGGTCAAGTGGATGCCCAACGAATGGGCCGCCGGACCATCCGATGGCGGGATTCGCCGGTTCGGAGTCGCGGAGGTCGGATGCGATCGCGCGCGCTTCATTTCGTGTCTTTGTTGCATCCACCAGCGTCGCGAGCCGCTCGATCCCATCCGCTACCTCGGCGACCGCGGCGGCTCGCCCACGCTCCGCGATGGTCTTCTTCGCTGCCAGTGGTGCCGACCAACTGGCTGCCACCTCAAGGTTGCTGCACCAGGACATTTCGGTCAGATTGGCCGAGGTGACTACCACGTGTGCCCTCGACTTTCCCAAGGCTAAAAGGCATTTGGCGTGCAGCACACCGAGGCGCCGGGTCGGCCAAAGGAACCGATCGATCCATCCCGGGGTTGCGCCAGACGGCGAGGGACAGCCCTGCAGCACGGCCACGAACGGGTTCCCTAACAGATCCCGCACAGTTTCCGCCGCGAACCGCTGGCGCTTGTCAGTTGTCCCACGGTTGGAGTTGAGTCCACCGGCCAGCGCCGGCAGCACCCCTGTCGACACGAAGAAAACCGGGTCGAACGTGAACGTCGTGGCCAGGATCGTCGTGAACGGGCCGTCATCCGACATGTTAGTCAAGACGTCGAGAAGCCTCACGGAGTCGTTCACTTCAGCTTTGCCCCCGCCTTATCGATCTCGATCGCCATGCTGCGGAGATTGAGTAGACGGAGGTCGTGACCGTGGGGTGAATGGGCGGGATCAAATGGGTTGTAGTCCGTCAGCGGAGAGGCCGCGCCCCGGACAAGGTGCCCGCTCCGCCAGTGAAGCCAAGGCTGGCGGCCCTTCGCTTCCTGAACCTGGTGATGACGTCCGATCAACATCTCGAGGGCGTTCCATGGGTCCCTCGAGGCGGCCACCTCAAGACCTAAGGTCACCACGCCGGGATCAACAACGTCACACCGCGCCAACGCCTCACACCGGTCTATGGCGGCGCCTTTCCAATTGTTCAAGGTGCCGACGAGGACGCTATTCCCTCTGAATTCTCTTTGGTCCACGGCGGAAGCTTGCTGGGCCAGAGTGACCGCCGCGTCGAGCAGCCGGGTCAACGCTGCGAACATCTCCTCGAGTGACTGCGCCGCACGGGCCGCAACAGCAAATTTCGCGTTCTTCGCTAGTCTAGCGAGAAGGGCTTCCTGATTCTTCAGGCCTGTGCGGAGCGCCTTCGCTGCTTCCCGCCGGTTGGGATCGGCCCGAAGCGCCTCCCACGCCGCGTCCGCCGTCTCCCTGTCGATCGGGGTGAACAGGCCCGCCGACCGGCCAAAACTTGCTAGTGATTGTCTTGTCGCGGTTTTGAGCGTGCCGAGTGCTGCGCGGCGCAGGTGACCGCGGTCCATTGCGCTTTCCATCGGACCGGCAATCCTCGACCCCAGGGCCGTCGGCACCTGCCCATCGACGAAAAGCAGTTGCTCAGCGGATCGGCGGTATAAACCCCAGACACCCTGGCGAGCCTGCCCGTCCCCCTGGAACATGCGGTACGACACCGTCAGCTTGGCACTCCGCCCGCTGGCCGCACCTCGCACACGACTGATACCCGCGAGGCCAGAACCAGGCAGCTCCCCATTCCCCGGGTTCGAAAGGTACGAAGCCAGCGCCCATATCCTTTCCAACCGCATCACCGTATTCCGCGGGTCGCCACCGCCGGCGTCCGCAGCAACACCCGCGGCCAGTAGTTGGTAGTAACGCACTGACCGCGTGCTGACCGTAAGGCCCGGCGCGAAAACGTCGGCAAGACCCTCAGAAGTCGTGCGGAAGCCGAGCGGGTCCTGGGTGACCGGCTCGCGAGCGACATCGTCCCGAGTCCCGAATACCAGCAGCCGATCGGACATCGACGTAAGCATCGCGTGCTTCATTATCGCGCCCCCCATCCGCCCGGTCGCGCGTCTCGCCAGCAGTAAATGCGGTCACACAACCGCCGATGGGACGATATCGGCCATCAAGTATGGCTGGGACGCAGCCTACGCTACTCAGAGTCCTGAGTCGATGACTCTGGGTAGTACAACCCCGTGCGGCGATGTGTTGCGTAATCGACTGCCCGTGTGGGTCGTCAACTCATCCGGGAACCTCAGATGCTCGGAGCGGACCGGACGGTGTGTCGTTTGGTTACGCCCAATGGTTCTCCTCCGGAGCGCTGGAGCCAACGCGTACAAACCCGGCCGACGGTGTCACTGCCCTCAATCCATGGTTGCGATAGAACAGGCGTGGATCACACCCGGGAACGAGCCCGAGACACGACAGAGCCGTCAATGTGCACGAGCCGATCGGCTGTGGCCAGCGCGTCGATTTGTCCACCCGCGCCGCAAGCCAAACCTCAATCGGAACACCGGCGATTGGATCCCCTCGTCTCCGCGTTCGTGATCGTTGACGTTCCGCCGCGGATCGTCGCGCGGGAAGCCGTCGAACCCGGGATCGACACCGAAACCGCCACTCACCCCACGGAGAATGACAGAGCGGACCTACGCCGGTTGGTTACCTGATTGAAGCGATCGAACTTCGACACCGAAGAGGTCAATGCGCACGAGATGGGCGCTCAATGCGCGGATTGCCGAGATCGACGTAGTCAATTGCGTAAAACGTGTGTACGGAGTGTCCACGGCGGTGTCGGATGTGATGAGGAGCGGATGCCCGTAACGGGGGTGGGTGGCGACTTGGGTCAGCGTGATCGCCGAGACCTTCCACGAACATCGTTGTGCGACCAACGAGCAGTGCGGTGCATCACGGGTCAAGCCAGGTAACTATGTCGTCGAGCCGAGCCCGAAGACAGTCCCACGGTTGATTGAGGTCGAGTGTTCGCGCGCCGATCCGGTTCCCCTGGATCACAACGTCGAGGTCGGGATGTGTAGGCCCTTCGGTGCGTGCGTAGAGCAACAAACCGCTGACGGATCCGTCGCGCCGGACGTCGGCGTTCTTGGCATAGGTCAGCACCTGGTAAAGATTGGCCGAGTGGACGGTCGCCTTGTTCCACATGCCGAGCTGCATCGACTGCCCGTAGTACTTTGCGTCGATGATGAGTGCGCGCTGCCCACGCTTTAGCATGACGTCGGTGCGCATTGCCGGGAGTTGGTCGGCGCCCACAGCGCTTGTGACGTCGTAATCCCAGGCGACTGTCGACGCGCCGGGCAAGAGGTCAGGGTGGTGAACGCTGTAGTACCCGCGCAGGAATCGCTCGTAAAGGCTGCTCATGGCGTCGTCAGAAACCCAGGAGGTGAGCTTTGCGGTTCCAGCATCCTGAGTTGGCAGGAGCCCGCGGACGATCAGCTCGCAGACGCCGAGCAGTAAGCGGTAGGTGGCGTTAGCGCGGTGAAAGGTAAGTGTGTTCCAGCGAATCGAAGTCGGCGCGACCAACGTCACGGCATCCAGGTACGGAAGGAGGCGGCGCAGGGCGTCCTTGCGTGGCTTGGTGACATCGCTCCGGCGGACGAGAAGGACGATGACTGACTTCAGCGCCCGGTTGTGACGCGTATCAAGCTCGTACTCGTCGAACTCGCACACCAGTCGCGACCGGTTGGTCGAGCGGGTGGCGATGGTGCGACTGATGTCGATGCGTCCCCGCACCGTCGCGAGTTCGTCGGCACGCTGAAGGTAGTCGCGGTGGAGGCCACGTTTCACCTGAGAGCCGACGCCACGCACTAGGATCTCCGCAAGCAGATCGTGGAGATGGTCGAACCGTTCGGCCGCGATGCGTTCACTGCCTTCGCTGTGCATGGCCCGGAAGGCATAGGCCAGCATCACGTACACGTTGCGGATGGCTATTGACCGGTCGGTCATGCGACGGCAGCCCGGAGCTTGCCCGCCCATTCCTCGGCCCGGCCGGGCTCATCGAACCAGTACTCGTCGAGCAGCGGAATGAGCTCGTCCTCGACAACGGAGTAGAGCCATAGATCGTCGAGGGCGCCACCTATGGGGCGGGACAGGAAGCTGTGTCCGATGGCGAACCCCTGGCCGAGCGCCGGGTCGTCCGCAATTGCCGCATTGAGTTCAGTGACGACAACGACGAGGCGGTCGAGTGTCGGGCTGTCTGCCTCCTGCTGCCAGCGGGTAAACCCAGTGGAGCCGAAGCCGGGGCCCAGCTCGAAGAAGCCGAAGCGGCGACGCAGCGCGTAGTCGAGGACAGCAAGACTACGGTCCGCGGTGTTCATCATGCCAATAATGTGCAAGTTCGCCGGGACAGAGAAGGTCTCGTTCTTGTAGAGGAGACGCAGTTCCTGCCCCCGCTTGTCGGCTTCGATGAGCATGAGCAGCTCGCCGAAGATCTTGGAAATGTTGCCGCGGTTGATCTCGTCCACGATGAAGAAGTACGGCCGGTCATCGTCGTCGGCGCGGGCTGCGTCGCAGAAGCGATAAAACGGTCCCTCGGTGAGTGTGAACCCGCCGGCTTCGGTGGGCCGGTATCCCATCATGAAATCTTCGTATGAGTAGCTTTGATGGAACTGGACCATCTGAACCCTGCTCGGGTCTTTCGCGCCGATGATCGAATACGCCAGGCGCTTGGCAGCGAACGTCTTCCCAACCCCGGGCGGTCCGGCGAGAATGACGTTTTTCTTGCGCAGGACCAGCGCGCGAAGGCGTTCGTAGCGCTGTTCGGACAGATACACCTCACTGAGAAACGCCGCGCTGTCGTAGGCCGGGAGCGGCGTTGGTGGGATAGGTGGCTCCGGCTCGACATCCCCGCTGAACAGCGCCGCAAGCTTTTCGACGTAGTCGTGGTACGTCGTGATGTCGGTGAGCGTCTTCGTTGCGGCGTCGCCGGGGTGTTCCCAAGACCCTACGTCGGTCCACGTCACCGAGCGGACATGTCGGAAAGAGGTGCGGGCCGGCTCGAATCGAGCGTCGGAGGTGATCTCGCCGCGTCCTACGATCTCCCGCCTTCCGCGCTTGGCGTAGACAATGTCACCCACGGCGATCTCATTCTGAAACTGCCACAACGCGAGAACGGCGTTCCGCATCGAACCACCCGTCCCCTCAGTGTCAAGAGCCTGCCGGATCGCCTCTCGGCTCGGATACGTCGCGAGGTCGTCGAGCTCGCTCCAATCGATCGCCATGATGCCTTTTGCTGAGAATTCCTCCCACTCCGACGCCTGAGCCCCAGGGGAGTACAGCCAGTAGTGGCGAGGGCGAGGCTCGTTGAGCTCGCCAGCCTCAGTCGTGGTGGAGGCAGCCCCCTTCGGAGATGAATCCCAGAGCTCCGCCACGCCAGGTGTCCAAAAGTGGAAAGGCCCCTCGACCTCACTAGACAGGGCGGCGCGGATCGCCAGCAGGTCGCGGTCGATCGCTTGGGGGGTGTCACCGGTAGACCCGCCGATCCGGTCCGCGAGTCCATCGCGGATCCGTGTCTTCATCCCTGCTGACGAGATCGGCTCAAACTCGTCCGGTCGAGCGAGGAACTGCAACGCGTTACGAATGTCGGAGCGGTCGTCACCCGAAGCGAGCATGACCCGCTGCAACTCCCACGGATCGGTCCTCGCAGCTTCACGCTCGGGCTCGGGCAGGCCATTCCAGTGGCGCACAAAGGTCGAAGCCCAAATCACGTGTCGCCACAGCGCGCCGTTGTACCAGGACCCCGGCTCAAACCCAGCGGTCCCCGCAGGACGGGCGAGCCAAGTCGACATCGGCTCTGGAATAGTCAGTGGAACATCGAGATGGGATAACACCCGCTCAACGTGTGCGCGGCGCGTCTCAGGGAGAGCCGACCGAAGAGGATGGTCGCGCAAGAAGACTAGTTCGGCGGCAAGGACCACAACCTCCCTCGGAGCGCCCCGGAGCTGCAGGTCGAGCTTGTCCCATTGCCCTTGGCCCGTCCCGACGAGCGGATTGTCCCCGATCCTGGCGCGAAGCTCTTCAGCCGCCCCAGCCGTCCATATACTCGTTGGCGGGTCGATCATTGATCTCCCGTCTCCGAGCATGTGAGTGATCACCTCACGTGCCTCGCGTGCAACCAGCAAGTCCGGGGTTGGCCGCGACGCCAACGCGGCGGCGCGTACGTCGATGTTGAGCTGATCGTTGGTCATGCCTGCATTCTCCTGGCTCGTTGGACTTGCTGACCGGCTAGCACGAGCCCGACGAGAACCGCGGGCGCAAAACGGAGTCGTTTCAGGTGGCGGACAAGATGTGGGTTCACTGCCGCGATCGGCAACCGAATGTAGCCCGGTGCAGCATCGGTCAAACCATGACTTTTGCTCAACCGAGCGCCCGGCACGTAGAGCATTTTGCAACGACGGGCAGCCGCCTGACTGTGTCAGATCGCACCGTTTGTCTACGTTCGCAACTTCTAGAGATCTCCTCCGTCCGCTGGTTCGAATGAACCCAATCTGGTTTCGTATACGCATCGAATGCTGAGGCCGCTCAGCAGTTGGAGCAGGTCATCACTGGGACGCACTGGTACGAGCACCGCTATTGATGGGTTGGTTGGAATGTGTCGGCGGTAGTCGAGCAGTTGTCCGATGGCGAGGCGTATTGCCTCTCGGGTGGCCACCCCTTTGGCTTCATATAGTACGTTTTGCGTGCTGTCGAAGACATCCGTGTATAGGCTACGGAGCTCGTGGGGTGGCTGGATCCGGTAGCGCGAGCAGGTTCGACCCAGGTCCGCAAGCTGTTGCACGAACCTTTCTACCAGGAGGGACTCAGTCTTCGTTGCGGTCGTGCCTACTGACCCTGCAACTGTGTATGCGCTCACGTCGAATCGTTCTATGGGTACTGGTTCTGCGCTGCCGGCGGCATACCGGGCGGCGTCGACGGGGACTTGGTTCGAGTTTGGAGTGGCGCTGATCGATGGTGCCGTGCTTCGGTCGATGGTGCGACGGAATGTCGGGCCGGTGGGTATTAACCGGAACACGAGAACGCTTCGCAGCGTTTTGTCCGCACCTAAGGAATCGGTGCGTACCAATGGCAATGCTGAGTCGACGGCAAACTGTCCGACGTAGCGTTGGATCTTTGTCGAGGAACCAGGCTCGGTGCCGTCAGCGACGAAGAGGCGCAATGTTCGGCCATCCATAGAGTGGTTGAGCATAGCCGCATTGCCATCGGTCAACCTTTGATCACCCGTTGCCCCTTCACCTGTGTAGAGAAACACAGAGTCGTCCTCTGCCCAGCCGTCGAAGAAGTAACCGTGTGCTCGTCCTTCAGCAGGGTCGCTGTAAACGAAAACATTGGGTGTCCGGGCGGATTGTTCGATTCCGCCGTACATCCCCCCGCCGAAGCGCTGCACGCGTTCGGCTCTGCCGAGTGTTTGGCCCGGTTCGATGTCCCACGCACCTGCCGTCGTGCTCAACTGGGACAGATGGTCTGCCCACAACCGCTCGAGCTGGTCGTCGTTTGGGGGGTGGACGATTTGACCCGAGCTTCTTATGCCCCGCCATTGGTGGCCCGGGACTTCCTCCATGAGCGTCTCGAGCGGCAGCCGATCGTGCACATTGAGAATCCGATCCCAATCGATGTCGACGTACAAGGCCTGGTCCTGCACGTCCGGCCGCCAGTGAGCTTCTCGCCGGACCACTCCGTCGACGAGGCGTCCCGCACCGACGATCCCTCGCTGGTTGTGCTGCCTAAGAAGGAAGACCCGATCTCCGGGGGCCATCCCATGCCGGCGCCGACCGATGCTCCATCTTCCTCGCGCGGGACTTCCAGCTGAGGTCGTTGCGACATCTCGCTCAAAAGCGGCGGGGTCGTAGCCTTCCGGCGTGCCGTCCCAAAGGCACAGGATGGTCTGCATCGGCTGATCCTGGCATGTCAGACCGACTGGACGCCCCTAAAACTGAGACCCATCAGCGACTTTTCCTGGGCAATTGTCACCATCGCTACGGTCACTCTCGGGTAAACATGCCTAACATGCGTCTGGCCCAGCGCAGGTCCTCTGGCAAGCGAGCCGAGGCGTGACCTGCGCAAACACATGACTTGGCTCACGGATCACGACTTGTTGATCTTGTAGGTTTGTGACCTGCGGAGACAGCGCCGGTGCGGGCTGAAAGTGTGCACTCGCCCGGATCATCGAGCCGACCAGCAAGATCGACTCGCTGCGCGTGCTAGAAGAGGCCGGCATGTCCGCGCCCGTGTCGAGTCACATCGAGGGCTACGCCAGCATCAGTGGTCCGAACTCGTGCGACGTGGTTATGTTTTGGAAGCGGTCGTAGGACCGTCATCTCCGCCTTCCTCTTGCTGTTTGCGGTACTCCTCTTCGCGCCGCAACCGGAGTTGCTTCTGGGCTGTAAGTCTGGGCGGCCGCGCAGGCGGGGCAGCAGGACATGAACGCGCGCCGTAGTATCGGCTTTCCTGTTGTCGGACCCTCTTCCGTGGCCCGTCGAAATCTGAACCCCAGAAGCGGACAGCCAAAGGCCGGTCTTTGGCTTCACTCCAGAGCCTCGATGGAGCCCAACCGGGTGAACACTTATGCTGTACCGTCGATGAGCACCGATCTAGTTCATAAGGAGCGTCATCGTTGCCGATTTGCTCTCGATAAACCCAACGTCGATCATTCTCCCTCAACCGCGAGACGAAATATTCCCATAATTTGATTCCACTTTTACCTACAATATATACAACGACCATGAGGACAATTGGGGCAGCTAACAACCAGAAGGCGGGACTGGTTAACACATCGGCTCTGTCCTCGGGTAGATCATTATTCGCCCGCCAAAAAACCGAGGCGGCACATCCTGTCAGTACTGGCAGTCTCCAATAAAGCCATGCTTCCCGGCGACTCATATCAGGAAAGTATGGAGCGATCGCCATCACAAACAGGAAGACAGTAAAGAAAGTAAGAATCGTTGATGGCAGCTGCAGCCAGTCCAGAATCCCCGACCAAGATATGGGGCCATCCCACGGCTGGTGCGTCGGCAGGTAATCCTGAATAGATTCTGGGATAAGCCACAGGCCCAGCAAACTACCAACAATGGCCGAAAGAACGAACCGCATCGCACGCATGGGTCACCCTATCAGGTGAACTCTACGGGCAGTCCAGGCGCCAGCTGAACAGATGGATTGGGGTAGCCAGAGTTGCTGCGGGGGATTAGAATTGGCGCAGACGCCCTCAAAGCCGGAGCTGACGCAACGGAAATTGGTGACGATGGCGTCGTCGCGGTTTCTACTCGCACAAAAGTCATCGGTGGAAAGGCTACCGTTCGCACTTGGGCATATTGGCAACTTTCTTGGGTTGCCGACAGGGGTGGTGCTGGCCGGTAGAAAGATGTGGGAGGCCCCAGTGAGCGTTGAGACTACGAGCGTCGGTCTGGATGTGCACGCCCGATCGGTGGTCGGGTGTGGGCTTGGACGGGCGGTCCGGGGAACTGTTCGAGCGCCGGCTGACGCCGAAGTACGAGGATATGAGGTTGTTTCAGACATTCTTCACAGATGGCCATCCGTAAGTCAGCGGGGTGTTTGCGAACCAATACGCGCTAATAGCCCCGCCCTCGAGACCACGTCAAACGCGGAAGTACTCAGTAACCTTGGGTGACGATTATGCTCGATACGGTGACCAGTTGGTCACCGTGCCTTTTACGAGCCTTCGGGTGACGACTGCGGCCCGTAATGGTTCGTCCCAGGGTCCCAGGCGTCCCCTGTCGCCGCCGCGCCGGTCGTCTCATCTGCCAACGGAACCGAAGGCTGACCGACCAGTTAGCGGCACTGAATTTTGACCACCTTCCGGCTCCTGTCGTCGTTGGTTGAGGTCGTGATGCGACCGAGGTCCCCGTAGAGCGTGATGACGTCGGCGTGGTGGACGAGCTGAGGTGTTTCTGAGTTAGCGATACAAGATCGCGTTGCATTAGACAACATCGCGGGGTCCTTCTGGGTGTCGCTGTTGATCATGCTGCCGGTTCGCCCGGTGGTGGGCAAGCCGGGTCCGTCGGGCTCGTTCCAATCCCGCCTCGCGGTCTTTGCGGATCTGCTCACCACGGCCCGTGTGCTCGTCGTCCGGGGTCACGTATCCCACGCCGGCGTGCAGCCTGACGGTGTTCCAATGGACCTGTAACTGATCAAGTTCGGCGTGCAGCACGGCGGGTTGGGTGATCTTGAGCAGGTGCGGGAACTCGGCCTTGAGGTGTCCGAAGAATGTTTCGATCCATGCCTGGTCGGTCGGTGTGCCTGGTCGCCCGAAATGTACGGCGATCGCGTGCAGCGCCATGAATTCGCGGGTTGACCCGGACGTCATCTGCGGGCCGTTGTCCGACACTGCGAGCAGGATCGGGCGGTGTTCGTCGTCAACGGTCGGGTCGGCGACGGTCCGCCCGTCGGGGCGGTCGATCCGTGCCAGCACGTCGTCCATCAGACCCTCGAGCTCGAGCGCATCGGTGAATACCAACTGCACCTGGGTGGAGGTCTCCTCACCCGAGACGATGTGCGCCAGCCACTTGCGGGAAACCAGGTCCTCCACGATGGTGGCGGCCACTCCGGGGGCGGTGAAGTGTGTCGTGTCGTAGATCCAGATGGAGTTCGGTCGGTACTCCGCCCACTCCGGGAACGGCCGGCGATGCGACCGTCCCGGCCGTGGCAGTGGCCGGAAGTGCCTGTCGTGCAACGACAGAACCCGACGCACGGTAGATGGGGAGGCCCAGAACCTGTGCAGGTAGGAGCCGCGGTGCGCGAGCTTGCGGTGCGAACGGTCGATCTCGGCCCACTGCTCGAAGACTGCAAGGATCTCGGCCTCTTCGGCCGGTAACAACCCGTGCACCGGGGATCCGCCGGGTCGGCGGTCGACGAGCTCGCCGAGCCCCGCCCGGAGCATCCACCGGTGTGCCCGGACCCGGCCAAGGTCCAAGACGACCGCTGCCGCCGATACCGACCAGCCCTGCTCGACCGCCCGGTTGAGCAACTCGAGCAGGGCAGACTTGGTGGCCGCATCGACCCGGCGGGGAATGCGGCCACCTATTCCCAACCGCCTTTTCCCTCGACCAGCATCAGCTTCACGGCCATTTCTTTGACCGTTTCCGACAACCGCGCGATCTCCGCTTTCGCCGCGTCCAGTTCGACATCCCGGGTCCCGGGCTTGATACCCGGTCGGGACTCCGCCAGCGCTGGCAGAGCGCCATCCTTGGCGACCTGCCGGATCCGCACCACCGTCGACCGATCCACCTGCGCGGCGGCCGCGGCCTCCGCCATCGTGACCTCGCCGCGAATCACCTGCAGATAAATCTCGTACTTCTGCATCGGCGTCAGGAACCGCTTCGGCCGTCGCCCAGCCCGGTCCCTCGATCGACCTTCCTCGTCCATGGCCAGATCCTCCTCGCTCGGTCAACGACCCCACGAGATGCTGTCTGATACCAAGATCAATCTGTATCGCTAACTCAGGCGCAAACCAGAGCCGGTCGATCAGCACGGCGACGGCGACGTCGTCGCCCGCCGCCGAAGACCCTCGCCCCGGCGACCGAACGGTTTGTTGCTGGTGACGATCAGCGACGCCCTTCGTATCGGCGCGGAGACGATTTGCAAGAGCAGGTCGCCGTCTCGGATTCGAACGGGATGTACGCGACCTCATTGATCACGATCAGCGGGGTAGCAGACCAGGCGGACAAGTTCTTGTGGAAGTCGGCCCTTGGTGTGCGTATCAGCCAGAGTGTTGAACTAGTTGCTGTATCCCGGGAGGTTGCTGACGCACCCTGTAGCGGGGTTGGCCGGGTACGGGAAGGATCTCTCGGTGAGGCGTGAGGCAACCAAACACCACACGGCCCGGTCCCACCCTGCGCGGGTCAGATATGGCTGTCCGAGAGTGAAGACGTAGACAATTCTGCCGAGCAGTGTGCCAAGCACGGACTCCTTCATCGCATGTTTGTGCGGCCGAAAACCTAGCTGGGCCCTGGCTGTCTCGTGTGAGGGTGAGGTCGGCTGCAAAGCCAGCACGATCAGGCCGCCGACCACTGGGGTTAGCGGTTCGATGTGTTCGCTTTCCGGGCCGATGGGCAGAGCGAAAGCCCGGTTGACACATTTTTCAACAGGCTTGTGAAGTCTTGGCTTCCAGAGGGCCCAGTTGTAATAAACCAAAGGCCCGCGCGGTTACGGCAGAGGCAGCGCCGCCTTAGATTTACTTCGGTATGACGACCAAATCCGCTCTAATCAAACTTGACGCATTCATCTTCTTAACGTGACAGGCCCGCCTAAAACCCGCAAGACCTTCCGGATCCGCCGCTCGTGAATGCCCCACATCGAGCCGCCGTCCAGCAACCACAACAGGATCTCGCGGGAACCACGAGGTGCTGATCGCGCGAACTCGCAGGCGGCCGATCCCAAGATCCAACATTCTAAAGGGCCAGCACCCGCTGCGGCGCTTTTCACGATAACTTCAGCCTCGCCCGTATTCAGAGACTCTACCTCACGCGCTGCCCGTTCCAGGTCTCTAATTATCCAATACCTCTTTCCAAAATATCCGGAGCGCGAGATCGCCCATCGGTCCTGCTTAACCAATTCCAACCCCAATTCGCGACACCGTTCACCAGCTATGCGTCCGAGTTCCTCAACACGGACAGGAGAAACATAACGATTATACGAAATGAGGTCACTCGACCCTAGCGCAAGGCTTATCAGCTCGTCGCGCGCTGCGGTCCGTATCCTCAGGGATCGTCCGATCGCGACCCGAAGCTTGCAATGCTCGGCAAGTATGTCGACACAAGCCGGATCACCTAATAGAAGAAGGGCTCGCCCCAACGAAAGCCGCCGACCGCCTCGCCTCCTCGACCGGCTAAGGCGCTCATGAATCGCACTACGAAGCATCTTCCGCATCCCCGGCAAGCGTGGACCGGTTGCAAATCTTGTTACCTCATCCGTTACGGCGGTGATCAAGCGCACCCTGGGTGCGCCATTGGAAAGAAGCTCACCCACCAGATCGCGGAAATCCTTTTTTCGGAATTTCGCCGGCGCGTCTACCTCCGTGAGACGGAGAAGAGATGATAACGCAAATGTTCGCGTACCCACTAGGTACCGTCGCATAACCACATATCGTCTTAGCAGCTCCAAATAACGCTTGGCGTCGTATCTGTCGGCGGAGGCTTCGGCCAGGACCGTCACCACGGCCACATGGGCTTGGGGACGCAGCCACCACCTTCCGAGTGCGGCCTTAAGTTCGGTCAAACCAGCTTCGCGGCGGGCGAAGGGGGACAACGGTGGGCTGCTGAACCGCCACCGTGTCTGCTTCTTAATCGCTATACGAGTCAACTTCTGGACATCATGATCAGAAATCAATTTACCGTAACTAAGTAGCGCAGGAAAGACCAAGTCATTAACCCTATCGGAAGCCTTCAGAAGCGATCCAAGAATTTCAACCGCGCTCTTCCTTTTCTTGAGGTCCATGGCCAGCGCCATTCGGGCGATATTTGCGGTAGAGTCGTTCTGGGCCAGCCATGCCCACTCTGTAACCGGGAGTGTTTTGACAAGCGCGCGTGCAACCAGGTATTCGGCAAAGCTCAAATGGATCCATTGCAACTCATGCCCTTGTTCTATCAGTATGCCAGTCTCCGCCAAGTACTGCCGCAAGAACATCGGCCACTGTGGAACATCGTAGATCTCTGCAGGATAGTTGACGCGCAGCCAACTGTCGGCGATATCGTCTATTGGGCGCGAAGAATCGAAATACCATATGTGGGCGATATGGTCCAAAAGCTCCTCGACTACCTCGAAGAGAACGGCAACCATCTTACGATCTTCTCCGGCAACGACCATTAACCTATCCCGCAGAACGGCGTGGCTGTCCAAGCGATAGCGCCGTTCACTTAGCAACAATCGCATGAAGCGATCGTAGAGACCCAAGGTGTCCGTCGGTAATGCACGCTCGGGAGAGGCCTCAAAGACAATAGCTGCTATCGTCGCAAAAAGTGGCACTTGCACCACTTCAGCGATCTCTCCGACCGAGGCCTGCGCCAGGAAGCGATCGGTCATTTCCTGAGCCGTACTTGGCGACCTCACGTCGAACCAATTTCGCGCAAATTCTGCGAGCCCGTCTGGGTCGAACTGAAGCAAGTAACACGATTGCGCGCCGGCCGCTAAAATTTCTTTTAGTTCGACACTCTGCATTGGCCGGGTCGTTATAAGATAGCGCCAGCTGGAATTCTCCGAGCTGATGTGCTGAGCAAGCATTCGTGTGACGCCGCGACGTTCTTCTGGCAGTAGAATCTCATCGAGGCCGTCCACAAGAATTAGCCAGTCTATTCCGGGCGCGGGGCGGCGACTGAAATAGGAAGGTTCGACGGGGATCGTAAGGTGTGCGCCCAATTGATGATTGATGCTGTCAGAAACTGCCTCGGGTAACGCTCTCCCGGCCGCCAACGCTGCTGCGGCGACGCGGACGGCGAGAAACATCCCGTAAGGTGCAGGGCCCCGTCCGTTCTGCCACCAAGTCGCCGTCTCGGCGCAGATGTGCTGGACTGTGGCCGATTTTCCAGCTCCGGGAGCGCCGACCAATATTATGTCCCGTGATTGAGCCAAAATGTCCTGCATCACGTCCCGGCCACTGCTCCACGACGCATTCTGC
Organism: Nakamurella sp. GG22; assembly: GCF_052976845.2. Classification (NCBI taxonomy): domain Bacteria; kingdom Bacillati; phylum Actinomycetota; class Actinomycetes; order Nakamurellales; family Nakamurellaceae; genus Nakamurella; species Nakamurella sp. GG22. The sequence continues at coordinate 290,483 of NZ_JBRIIO020000003.1, forward strand.
CTGACATAGACTTGGCTAAGCGGGGGTACTGGGCCCTCCAACAGCCTGTAAGGGAGTGACTGTAAACCTAATTGTTGAGCACGAAGCAGCGATTTGAATTTGAGGAGCAGGGCTTGCAGCCACTCATCGTTGATGCGCCTGGGGGCCAGGATTTGGGTCAAAATTTCCTGTGGTAACTCCTGGAGTAATATTGGTGCTGGGATGATCCAGCCCCCCACTGCAAGGGCTTGTCCTTTGCTCGCTTTAACGATGCCAGCTACTAGGCCGGTGCGTTGGTTGACCACGTGGCATCCCGAGAGGCCAGCCACGACTTGGTCGTCTTTTATCCGAAGATACTGGCCTCCGGAACCGGCAGCCTCGACGCGGAGGCTATCAACGTGAGCCCCTGGCGAGGGCGTTTTTGTGCTGAATCCGTACGCGTCTAGGACGTCACCAGCGGTAGCTGGGTCCGTGTCGAACCAACAGACCGGATGACTTGGGGGCTCACTTAGGGCAATTACTGCAATGTCTGGATATGCCCAATACTCGCCGTCACCCCGGATGTCGGGCAGCCTAACCACGACGGTTCCTGCGATCGTGTGTCCCTGCCAGGTGATCGTAACCGAACTGGCTTGTCCCACGACGTGGGCACAGGTCATTACAAACTCGGGTGCAACGAAGAAACCGCTCCCCAGAAAGCGCTTGTCCCGGTGGATCTGCACGGCACAATTTCGCGCAACCACCTGAACGGCGGCCCCTCGACTCATTGGGCCTTATGGTTCCATTCCACCCGGACGATAATCGAGGCTTCTCCTGAAGCTTCCGCTAGGACGCTGACCAATTCACCAGTTTGTACTGCGAACTTCATTCCGAATTCGATTTCGACACGATCGGGCGGCTCGGGCAAATCTTGCAGCAGCTTTTCTTTTGTCCAGCGTGCGATTCGTCCGATGGCTGACTTAACAGCACTCAAGGTGAAGCGGTCCCACGCGCCGACATCGCCGCCTGCGACGGCCACCTCGGCCAATAAGCTGGTGCCGTCTCCCAAGTCGATCTCAACGATTTCGTTCACGCGACCCCACCCCAGATCTTGTGTCTCCCGACGCCAGTTGGCTGCTTGAGCCTAGTGTTGGCCGCCTACTGGCGCCACCGGTACTTGAATGAGTAGAGAAAGTCCTCACGGATCGACGCCCGTGGAACCTCGGGTGAGACAGGGGGTGGAAGCGCCGGCCAAGCGGTTCGCACCCGGGCAACACTGACCGCCTGCCTGCATCGGCGCGGCGCTAGCCTTAGCGATGCTGAACAGAAGGTTGACGCCGAGTGACCGAAGTTTGGCTACATCACTCATCGAACCGGACGAACTAGACGAACCCGTTCCCTTGGGAGCCGCGCGCTGCGCCGGGGGCGAAGAGCTGTTACTGGCCGTGCTCAACTGGTTCACTCGATCGGGTGCCATCGAGCCTGGTGCCCGGATAGGGAGGATGATGACGTTGTGGAGAGGTATGTCGGGATGCTGGCCCGCCCGCTGACGGGGCATTAGAGGAACACGTCTAGCGCAGCAGCCGGACTCAGCCGAGGACGTCCCACGTACAGCCTCCACCAACGTTCTGGGAAGAAGTCAACTGATGTCCAACGTCGCGCCTCCACAGCCCCCATTCGCACCGCCGGTGCCGCCGATGCCGGTCGGCAAGGTCAAGAAGCCGATCTACAAGCGCAAGTTCATTTGGTTCCTCGGCATCGTTGCTCTAATCCTCATCATCGTCGCTGTTAACAGCTCGAAGAGTTCCACAACGACGCCGGCAACTACCGATCCCAGTTCGTCAGATCCCGGAGCCGCTGCGAGCGAGCCTGGTATTGGCACATCTGTTCGCGACGGCAAGTTCGAGTTCGTCGTTAAGAGCGTGGAGAAGGGAACTCCTGAAATCGGGACAGCTCCACTGTCGACGAAGGCTCAAGGGCAGTTCGTGATCGTTAACGTGAGCGTCGCCAACATCGGCGACGAGCCGCAGTCGTTCTCCGGCAGCAACGCCAAGGCATTCGACAGCCAAGGTCGCGAGTTCACTGCTGATTCGTCCGCCGCCATCTACATGAAGGACAGCAACTCGCTCTACGTGCCGATCAATCCTGGCAACAAGGTAGACGGCAAGATCGTCTTCGACATTCCTGCTGGTGCAAAGCTGACATCTATCGAGCTGAAGGACAGCCCGTTTAGCGATGGTGTAACAGTCAAGCTCTGACCGATCCACATGGCCCAAGAGACCGCCCCGGGTTAGTTCAGACCGGGGCGGTCTCTTCTTTATCGCTCACGTGGAGCCGGGTCAATCGTCCGGTCTGCGAGGCAAGCCATCGCACTGGGGTACGCGCATGGAGTTATCAGTCACTGTCTGCCATCGAGCAATCTCTAACAGGTGTCTTGGTGGACTTGGATGCTAAACGCCAGGAATGATCGAGTGAACCATGCGGGCCTTACGGGTCCACGTGCCTCATCAGGAGGCAACATTGATCATCGTCTCAGGTGTTTTCCGGTGACGCCACTACCGAAATACCGCATGTCGCCGAAATGCAGACGCGCATGGTTCCTCGGTGGTCTTGGGTTATTTCTCGGGATCGTCGGTTTGTACGTGATCGTCCCGATCATGGAGCCTGGGTCCCTACCCCGAGACTTCGCCGCGTTCGACATGGCAGTCGCCGCTGGCCTCTGGTGGCTCATATACCTCGGCGTCTACGGCTGCGTGACGTTGGTCCTGGCGGCGAGGTTCAAACGACAATGGCCAAACGAGTCGGTCCAGCACTCACCGCAGCCCCAGCCCGAGGATTCACCGTGGCCTGCGCTCGACCCGCACCCCTACGTGATTCCCCTGCCGCCAAAGACCCCGCAGCAGTGATACCAGCCACACATAGCGTCACCTGCGCGGGCGTCAACAACTTGTGTCAGTCCCGCAATTTTTCCTTGGACAGTCGACGGTAGAATCGGATCGTGGCAGCCGACTCGTCCCAGGCGTTTGGGGAGTTGCTGTCGAGCCTGGAGCCAGACCGTATGCATCACTCCATCGCCGTGGGACGGAAGGTTAGTTCGATCGCGCACCTCGCGCCCGCCCGCCTGCGACCAGACCTAATTGTGGCAGGAACATTGCACGACATCGGCTACGGACACCCGACGTCAGGATTCCATCCAATCGACGGTGCTCGGTACCTTGCTGGATTAGGGTTCTCCAGCCTCGTTTGCCATCTGGTTGCTCATCACTCCGCCAGCTCGGATGAGGCGGAAGAGCGAGGCATTAGCGCTGCAGTGTTTGAGCAGTTTGCGGTCGATGATCCTAGACTCGGCGGCATGGAAAGCGTGGGTCGCGCTCACGCTGCGCTATGGTGGGCGGACTTGACGACAGGCCCCCAAGGCCAAGACATGGTAGTTGAAGATCGACTAGACGAGATTTGCGGTCGGTATGGCCCCGATGACACGGTCACCCGCTTCATTAATCGTGTCCGGCAAAAATTGATCAATGCAGGTCAATCGCCGATCGGATCGATCCAAGTTCCCGGTTGATCTATCGCCCACCGAATCCGGATTCTTTGGCTGCGGTCCATTGTCAGGCCGTCGATTTCCGCTAATGGAACCCATTGAACAATGCTAGTTTCTGAACTAGTGGTCGGCTCACCAGAGACATACTCTGCTCTATACACAATTGTGAATTCTTGACGTACCTCATCATTGCTCGTGTAGTGAATGACGTGTCGAGGGTCGGTATATATCCCAGCAACTCCAGTTAGTCTGACGTTGATTCCGGTTTCTTCGATTGTTTCTCGAACGGCCGTCATCGAGAGTGATTCACCCGGGTCGTGGGCTCCGCCGGGCATGGACCAGTTGCCGTTGTCGGATCGGCACGTGAGCAGCACTGCCCCGTCGCGGAGAACGAAGGCTGTTGCACTGGGTTTGACGCTGTTGGCCGGCGGCGCCGAGGGGTCATCGAAGTAGTCGATCCGCTTGCCCATCGGGTCAGGCTACCGGCTGATGACCGCCTCGCCAGTGGCCCAGACTCGTTCGTAGGCGCGGTCGTAGTAGTCGAAGAGCTGGCCGCCTGGTACGCGTCGGAGGTGCAGGACGGGTGAGCGGGCAGCGTAGGCGCCGTAGGTGTGGCTGTTGACCATCATGGAGTCGTCGAACCGGAACAGGCTCGCGTAGAGCACGGTGCGGTGGGTGCGGATCTGCACACCTGGAAGGTTGGCGACTTCGCTGAGGTATTCCAAGGTTGAACGGCAGCGCTCGGGGAGGGTCGGCAGGCCTTCTTCCTTGCCGCGTTGTCGGACGGCTTCGCATCGACTGTCACCGAGCAGTATGCGGAAGGAGGCGCCGGCCGCTGCTTTGGACCGGATGACCTCGATCAGGTCGTATGCCTCGACCAGGAACCCGCCCGAGTAGACCAAGACGTCGATATCGGAGCTGGCCTGGGTGAACAGTGCTTGCCATACGTCACCAGGGACGGAACTTCGGGTCGGCCACATGTGGACGAGTTCGGCCTCGGTTGTGTTCCTCGCCTGGTCCGTGCCGAGAAGCTTTGGCCAAAAGTAGGTCTCGTCCTGTCCCAGCACAGCGACGATTCGGGCTCGGGTGTTGGGATGTGGAACTCGGTCCTTGGTTATCCAGCGCTCGACCGTCTTTTCATCGACGTCCACGTGCTCGGCCAAGGCGGAGTACGTCAACCCGACAGCGAGCAGACCGTTTCGGAGCCGCTGGTTCGCCACGGACACTATGGTACATCAAAATGTCCCTAAAGATCCGCAGATTGCGGTTGAAGCGTCCTTAGGTGTCCATGATTCTTGGGATCCAAGCGCTTGTACAAGGTGAGCGCAATCCAGGGACCGCCGGTCGGCCCTCAAGCCGATCGCCGCACATGGGAGGAAACATGCAGTTCCGGGTGGACACGGACGGGATGACTTTCATTGTGGGTGGTATTCGGGGGGTGATGGATTTTGAGACGAAAGTTCCGGTGTTGGACAAGGCTTCGGGTGTGCCGCTGTTCGACGTGGATGTGATGGCGGTAGTGGCCGGCGAGCGGCCTGAGCAGTTGACAGTGCGGGTGATCGGTCAGCCGTCGGGGATTGAGATCGGCAGCCGGGTGCAGTTCCGGGACTTGTCGGCCCGGACGTGGGAGATGGGTGATCGGCACGGGGTGGCGTTCAAGGCGAGCCGGGTGGAACAGTTCGCGGCGGGCCGGTCGTCGGGTGAGGGCAAGGCGGCGTAGTCATGTCGTCCGAGCCGACCCTCGTTGACGAGCTATGGGAATCCATCGTTGCGGCAGTGATTGCGGCGGCGGTTGGCCTGTGGTGGCTACTGCGCCGGCCCTGGCCCCTGGGTGGCGCGCTGATTGCGATCGGCGTATTCGCTGCCCGTGCCTGGCTGGCCGGCGCCGTGGTCTTTACCGCGGTTCTCCTCGCACTGGCCGGCCTGCGGGTGCTACGGCCAACCCTGTTCGCCCGCTTGGTGTCTGGACCGTTGCGAAGTGCTCAGAACGGGTCACGGTATCGACGGGACTGGGGCCGGGTGATGGACCTGTGCGGCTTGACGAAGGATTTCGACGGGTCGATCCTGCGGCCGGCGCTGCAGCGCGTAGAGGTCGGATCGGTGTCGGACCGGCTGCAGGTGCGGATGGTGACCGGGCAGTCGATCGCCGACTACGAACGGGCCTGCCCCGAGCTCGCGGCCTCCTTGGGCGGGCATCTGGCGCGCGTGTGGGCCGACGAACCGGGCCGGCTCTGGTTGGAAGTGATCCGCGACGACGCGCTCGCTGATGTTGTCCCTGCTTCACTGGTCGCAGACACCGAGGACGTGGAACAGGTCACAGTGGGGGTGCGGGAAGACGGTCAACCGTGGCGGCTGCGCCTGCTCGGCACGCACGTGTTCGTCGCCGGCGTGCAGAGCGCCGGCAAGGGGTCAGTGATCTGGTCTGTGCTTCGTGGGTTGGCTCGCCCGATACGCACCGGGATGGTCCAGGTGTGGGCGGTGGATCCCAAGGGCGGCATGGAATTGGCCTTCGGGCGGCCGCTGTTCACCCGGTTCGCCTGCGAGTCGACCGCGGCAATGGTGGAGCTGCTGGAGGACGCGGTGACGGTCATGGATGCCCGCTGCTCACGGTTGGCCGGCCACACCCGCATGCACCAACCAACCTCGGTTGAACCCCTGGTCGTGGTGATCGTCGACGAGCTGTCCACGCTGACCGCGTACGAACCTGACACGAAGCTACGGAACCGGGCCACCGCTGCGATCTCGGCGCTGCTGGCCCGCGGCCGGGCAGCCGCCGTGGTCGTGCTGGCCGCAGCGCAGGACCCCCGCAAGGAGGTCGTGTCCTTCCGCTCCCTGTTCCCCACCAAGATCGCGCTCCGGTTGGACACGCCAAGCCAGGTGGACATGGTCCTCGGAGACGGGATGCACTCGATGGGCGCACACGCCGACCGCATCCCGGCCGGCCGGCCAGGGGTCGGTTACGTGACCGTGGAAGGGATCCGGGAACCGGTCCGGGTTCGGGCCAGCTATGTCACCGACGACGAGATCCACGCCCAAACCCTGGACTTCCCCGCCCCGACCGCATCGGCTTTGGCTGTTGATGGTGGTGATCGGTGATGACCGGCCTTGTCGGGACGACGTCCGCGGTGGTGGTGTCGACGGCGCGGGTGATGGTGCAGGACGGGCAGGTGGACGAGCCGACCGCGCGGGAGGTGATGCGCCGGTTGGTGTCTGCGAAGTATCGGCGGTGGCGACGTCAGGTCCGCGGCGCGGGGTTCTGTCACCGTCCGGTGCGGGTCACCGGGCAGCGCTATCGGGAGTCTGCGGGTGGCCGAGACGTGCTGTTCTCCACGGCCAGCGAACCGGACCATGCGTTGCTGATCCGCTGCGGGAACCGACGAGGCTCGGTGTGCCCGCCGTGCAGCCGCGAATACAAGGGCGACGTGTGGCACCTCCTACATGCCGGAACCGCCGGCGGCACCAAAGGAGTCCCGGCACACGTTGCCACCCATCCGATGTGGTTCATCACGCTCACCGGTCCTGGGTTCGGTGCGGTGCATGGTGCCGGGTGCGGGCGCGGGAGGGCAGGCCGAAGCGCCAGCGGAGGCCGGACCGGACGCGCTGGTGACCTGTGTGACCACGGCCGGGAACGGACCTGCGACCGGACCCACTCCAACGAAGACCCGGAACTAGGTGAACCGGTGTGCCCGGACTGCTACGACTATCCCGCGGCGGTGGCGTTCAACTGGCGCGCCCCGGAACTGTGGCGGCGCTTCACGATCGCCCTGCGCCGCCGGCTCGCCGCCGGGCTGGGAATGAGCGAGGCCGCGCTGGGTCGAACGCTGCGGGTCAGCTACGCCAAGGTCGCGGAATTCCAGCGCCGCGGCGTCGTGCACTTCCACGGAATCGTCCGCATCGACGGGGCCGGCGAGGATTACCCACCAACAACAGTTCCGGTTCCCGACGACGTGTTTGCGGCGGCGGTCCGGACAGCGGCCGGCGACGCGACGGTCGGGGCCAGCCTGAGCAAAACCCGCGTGACGTGGTTGGGCTTCGGCGAGCAGATCGACATCCGCCCCCTCCGCCAGCCCGCGGGGCTGCCCGACGACCCGGCGGCCGATCTCGACGAGTCGGATGGTCCGGTGACGTCGGGGATGGTCGCTGCGTACATCGCGAAGTACGCCACGAAGGCGGCGGAGGACTTCGGCCTGGACTCCACGGTCCGCACGGCGGCGATCGCGGAGCGGGCAGGTTTGCGGCCGCATGTGGCGGCGATGATCATGGCTGCCGAACGCCTGGCGGAGCTGCCGGAGTATGTGGGTCTGCTGCGGTGGGTGCACATGCTGGGTTTTCGCGGTCACTTCACGACGAAGTCGCATCGGTTCTCGGTGACCCTAGGTTCACTGCGTCAGGCACGTAGGGACTTTCGCGCCGCACACAGTGACAAGCATGAGCCAGAAGCGACTGACGCGGCAGCGATCCCCACCGATTGGCCGCATCCGGGGCCGGATCCGCAACCGGGCCTGTGGGACGACGAGACAGTCGGTCCATCGTTCGACGAGCACGAAGTGGTTCCGGTGGTGGGTGAGTGGCGGTTCCTCGGTCTGGGCTACACGACGCCGGGCGATGCGCTGCTGGCCGCCTACGAGCACGCAGACCACGTTGCCGCCCTTGAGTTCCTACGACAGGAGGCACGGACATGACCAGGGCGAAGACAACCCCGGACCAGAAAGGGGTCGGGTCAGCGGCGGTGCAGGCGGTGAACGAGGCGATCACGGCGGCCATGCAGGAGTTCGGCGACCGACACGGATGCCGGCCGATGCACTGGCACTTATCAGAGGTCAATAGCTTCTACCGGGGCGACGTGATCGGGTTCCCGGGTTTGAGCGAGGGTGACCCGCAGGACGGGGTGCGGATAGCCCAGCAGTGGGCGTCCCTGCTGGGCCTGGATGAATGGGTCAACGAGATGCCCGGCTACCGCTCATGGCTCGGTCTCGTGGGCACCAGCCGGGTCGAGATCTGGTGCAAAGCAACCACAGCCGGTGCGTCATGAGCAGCCGGCCCGAGCAGCAACTCGCCCTGTTCGGCTTGGCCAGGCCGACCACCGGCAAACGGCCGGCTCCCAAGTCCATCACCGAGGATCAATCGAACGAACCAGCTGAACAGGCTGCATCGACGCTGAGTTCCTCGACATCTGCTGCTGCCCCGACTGCGGCGCCGAATCGGTCGGGGCGTAGCGGGTCAAGGGTGCCCGCCAGGGCATCGCGGAGCGACGCGGCAGCGCCCTTGACGCGCGTAGCACCGACTGAACAATTCGCGCCCTCCGGGGCAGCACCGATCACAGGACGACAACCGAAGCGCTCCAACAGGAGATAGTCGCCCGCCATTTCGGCGAACCACATTCGAATCAATCAAGACCTGCGGGTTCGCGGGTGTATTCGGCGACGGCTCAACCGGGTCGCTGTCGAGGAAGGAGACACGGAGATGCACGTGTGGGACGGGGATCTGCGGATGCAGATCGTTCAGGTGGCGGCCCCGGTCGCGGTTGACACGTCGGGAGTCGGGAATTGGTTGCGGGACAATGCCGTCAAGATTCTGCTGATTGTCATCGGCCTGGTGGTCCTGATGGCGTCCCGGCGGGGCGATCATTCCCGGGTCGTGTCCACGGTCGGGTTGTCGCTGATCGGGCTGATGGTGCTAGGGATCGCGTTCTCGGGGTCCGCTTTGGATGTCGGGTACTGGCTCGCGAGGTTGCTGATCCCGAACCTGCAAGCACCGGCCTCGGGCGGGTGACCGGCAATGCAGATCCGAACGGATGACGAGCTGCGCCGGGTGGACGCGAGGTGGTTGGGGCCGCCCCGGGTGTCGTTCCCGTGGCCGGCGACGCGGTATGTCGCCTACGGCGTGGGGTTCGTGGTGTTCGTGCTGGTCGGGTGGTTGTTCGCCCGGTTCGTCGAGGTGACGTTCTGGACGATGCTGAACACGCTGCTGATCACCATCGGTGTCACCGGCTGGATCTGCCGGCGGATTGATGACGAACGGCCGCTGTCCACGCTGCCGGCCGTGCTGTGGGCCGAACTCGGCACCCCCCGCCGCTCCCCCAACGAACAGCCAGTCACTACGACGGTGTCGTGGGTCGGGTTGACGTTCGTGCTGACCGCGGCGACAGGACCGCAGGACCGGCGGCACCCACCCGGGCTGCTTAGCATCCCGCCGGCCTTACCGCGACCGACGGTCGGCCGCGAGCTGCGACTGACAACTGCGGAGGTGGTCGGCGATGCGGCGTAACCGAAAGACGAGGGAGGACAGCACCTCTGGCAGTGCAGCTTGGGCCGGTTGGGCGCGGACGGCGGCGCCCGGTGAGGCGCGGTTGCCGATGCGGACCCGGCAGGTCGTCGGGCACGTCACCCTGACCGGGAACACCGGGACGGCCTGGTACCGGTTGGATCCGGTGCCATGGTCGTTCCGCCCGGACCGGGACCGGGAGCAACACATCCTGAACCAGGCGTCGGTGTTGGCGGGCTTGTCGGGGCAGTTGGTGCGGCTACGGGGCACGCAGGTGCCGTTCCCGGTGCGGGAATGGGCGCAGGCGCACCACCGCCTCGTGACCGAACGGCAGGCCGCGTTCGGCGCCGTCCCGTTGCCGTGCTGGCCGGATCTACTGGCCGGCGAGCAACGCCAATTCCTCGGCGAACACCTCGCCGAGAAACAGGTCTACCTCGGCGTCGACTACCTGCACCGCTCCCCCCTCGCGCAACTGGCCGCCGGGGTGCTTCCCCGGTCGTGGCAGCCACTGGCCCGGGAACTGAACACCCAACACGGCAAGCTGACCGCGCTGGACACGTTGATGGCCCGGCCCGGGATGCGCGGGAAGCCGGTGACGGCGGCGCAAATGGCGTGGCTGCTGCACCGCTCCACCCACCTCGGGTTCCCCGCACCCCGACTCCGCTCGGAGCTGGATGTCGACGAGTGGGGACCCGGCGATCTCGCCGGCCTCCTCGGTCAGGTGTCCTGGGCCGCGGAACCCTTCGCCACCACCCTGAAGATCACCGGCATGGGGGACGGGCGCACCGTGTCCCGGCATGTCGCGATCCTGACCGTCGGGCGCATGCAACCGATGAGCATCCCGCAGGCAGATCTGCCGTGGATGGCGATCCCGGACCAGCTCGGCATCCCCTTGGAGTGGTCCGCCCACGTGTACGTCCGACGCGACCACGAGGTGCGAGAACACTTGCGGCGGGTGATGTCCCGGATCACCTCACAGACCAAGCACTACCAGGTCGAGCACGACCAGGACCCACCCACGGCGCTGCGGGATCAGCACGACCTGGCCCTGCAGGTGGAAGCGGAACTGGCCGACGCCCAGGATCTTTCGGCCACCCGGGCACGGGGGTGGTGGCGCCTCGCGGTCTCTGGCACCACCGAGACCGAGTGCCTGCAGAACGTGGAACAGGTGATCACCGCCTACGCCCGGCGGGTCCAGGTCGAACACACCTACGGCCAGCACGACCTCGCGCGCGAGTTCCTGCCCGGGGAGCCGGTCCGGATCCGCGCCCACCGGCGGGATCTCCCGGTCCGCACCGTCGCCGCGGGCGGGGCAGCGATCACCAGTACCGCCGGGGACCGGCGGGGATGGAACATCGCCCGCGCCGTGCTGGATGGGCGAACCCCGGTGATGTACAACCTGTGGGCCAACATGGAACGCTTCGACGTCGCCGGCTACTACCCGATCGTCGCCGGCCTCGGCGGCGGCAAGTCCACCCTCATCGGGGTGATCATCGGGAAGACCGGTGCCGCGGGGATCCCGTGGACCTGCGTCGACCCCGCCGGCCGCCTCGGCCGGCTGGCGCGCACCGCGCCACTGCGGGCGCATGCGCGGGCGTTGGACTTGGTGAACGGGCACCCCGGGTCGCTGAACACCTACCGGCTGGTCGCCGACCCCCACCCGGACGACTTCACCATCCACGACCTGGCCGACCTCGAGGACACCGACCTCGCCGCGCTCGGGGTCACCGCCGGGGACCTCGGCACCATCACCCTCGACGATCTCGATACGGACCGAATCGACCAGCTCCGCGGACGCTGGCTGCAACGGGCCACCGTGCGGGCACGGGCCGCCCGCCGCCGGTTGACGGTGGACTCGCTCACCCAGGTACTTCCTGCGTCGCTGGTCGTTCGCGGTGATCAAGCGCCGCACGTCACCACCGAGCTGCTGCTCGCGGCGACCCTGGTCGACGCCCCGGACGGGCCGTTCGCCGGCCGGCCGAAACACCCCGGCCTGGTCATCGAAGCGCTGCGGCAGTCCACGACCGAGCACCGGCAGGTCGCGTTGACGACGGCGGAGCTGCTGGACTCGATCCGGCACGAACCCTTGCCCTCCTTGCTGTTCCCGGAGCGGGACGAGCATGACGCGGTCGCGTTCGACCGGCAGCTGATGTTCTTCTCCACCAAGGGCATCGCCCTGCCCGACCAACACGTCGGGCAGGAGTATTGGGGCGACGAAGCCCGCCAGGGTGTGGCGATCCTGAACCTGGCGTCCTGGCTCTGTATGCGCTGGGTGTACGGCCTGCCCGCCGGGCAACGCAAGGGTGTCGCCCTCGACGAAGTTCACTTCCTCGAGCAACTGCCCTCCGGTCGGCTAATGCTCACCGAGTTCGCCCGCAACACACGCAAACAGAACCTCGCCGTCCTCGCCGCGAAACAGGAAGAGGCAGTCGGGTCGGACAACGACACCCTGCGGAACTTCGTCGGCGGCGCGTTCCTTGGCCGGATGGACGACGAACAGGCCGCGGCAAGGGCTCTCGGACTGGTGCAGATCCCCACCGGCGTCGGCTACGAACAGGCGCTGCTCGACCTGCCCCGCCCCACCGACGACCAGGAAGACGTACCCCGGCAGTTCCTGTTCTACTCCCGCGGCGGCACCGGGTTCAAAGAACTTATCGAGATCGCCCGCGCCGGTGACCACCTCGACTGGTTGTGGGCCGCACTGGAATCCGCCCCCGGCCGGGCCTTCCACCGGGCCGCATCATGACCGGCCCCGGTCGGCTATGGTCGGTCGCCTTAGTTGTCGGGCTGTTGCTCGTCATCGCGACGCCGCCAGCGGGTGCCGCCGCTCCGGTGGATCCGGTGGGCGGCGGGGTGCCGGATGCCACCGACTACTGCCGCCTCGCACCGCCCGCGGAGACACCGGGTGCGGGGGTGGCCGGGTTCCTGGACCCGCAGCAGGACTTGCCATTCGACGGCACCGCCCACGGCGACCACGGGTATGCCGGGTTCTTCTGGTGGTCCTATGACCCCGGGTGCCTGAACTCGGTCACCCAGCTGGTCGGGATCCAGTCCCCGTGGGATGCGTCCGGTGCCTCCCAGTCGACGCAGCTCGGGAACTGGCTCCTCGGCGGGGCCGTCCTGCTGGATGCGTGGGCCACCGGCATGCGGGCCCGCGCCCTAGACCCGGACACCTTCAGCAGCCTGGACACCTTCATGTCCACCGTGACCTCCGCGGGGTACGCGGTGCTGATCCAGCCGTGGGTGTGGCTGCCCTTGGCCATGCTCGGCCTGATCGTCCTGGCGTTGGCGATCCGCGGGAACCTGCCCGAGGTGCTCCGCCGGCTGGCCGCGGCGCTCGCCGGGCTGACCATCCTGACCATCGCCGCGGCATCGCCGATGGACCTCGTCCGATCCGCCGACCAGGCCCTGGTCGACGCCCAGCAACGCATCGACACCGAAGTGCTCAGCCGGCTCCCGGCAGATGTGCTGCCGCCGATCCAGCACTGCCAATTCGACCAAACAGCCCTGTTCGCGCCCTATTTCGACGACGACGGATTCCTCAAAGTCGCCGGCACCGCCTGTACCACGAAATACACTCCCGACCCGAAAGACCCGGTCAACGCCGAGTACGTGCGGCGGTGGCTGTACCCGGAAGTGTTGGTGCGCAACACCATCCAACGCTACTGGCAACAGGGCATGATCGGGTCGCAGAACCTGACAGGCCCGGACGCCGACCTGGGTGACCGGTTCCTCAACGGGCAGGCCGTCAACCTCAAACTGCCGGACCTGACGAAGATCGAGCAGAACGCGCCGGCCGGTGCCGTGTGGTGCACCTACCAGGACAACAAACAGGTCTGCGGCCGCAGCGAGAAACCCGGCCCACCCGGCAACGTCGTCGACGCCACCGAAGCCGCATACCGCTCCGCCATCGAGGACGCCGGCGACGAGATCTACCCCTACATCCAAGGCCGCGCCGGTAACCGCACCGCCGCCGGGTTCAGCGCGCTCGCCGCATCGGCCGCGGCTGCGCCGTTCCCGGCCGCCGCCTACACCGCCGTCCTCGCCGCCCGGCTGATCCTCCGCCTCGGCCTGGTCGCCGGCCTGTTCGTCGGCGTCGGCATGATGGTCCGCCCGCACCTGGCCCGGCGAGTGCTGAATGTGATGGCCGGCAGCCTGCTAGTCGTTTTGATGTTCAGCGCGGCAGGCGCCCTCATGACCTACCTGTCCATGGTCATGCTCAGCCCCACCAGCCTTGCCGGCTACCAGCTCGACCCGACCGCCGGGGTGATCATCCTCGCCCTCGCGTCCCTGCTGGCGTGGCTGCTGACCCGACCGATCAAACGCATCACCGGCATGTTGTCCTACGCCGCTACCGGCAACCCGCACCAGCTGTCCGAGCAGCGGCGCCGGGCGATGGTCGGCCTGGGGCGGCTCACTCCACTGCCCCGCTGGCGCCGCGGCCGCAGTCACCGGGTCAGCGACCCGCAGGAGAACCCGACCGGTCCGGTCACGCCGACCGAACCGGCCCGGCCGAGCCGCCCCGAACAGGTCACCGTCGTCCGACGCCGCAACAGCACGCTGCCGGCAGGCCCGCCCGGACGAGCGAAATCGGCACCCGCACCGGCACCCGTTGGGCCGGCGACCACGCCCATCCCCCGGATCAAACCAGCTTTCGCCAGCGACTCGACACGGACGGTCGGCCGACCGTCAGCATCCGAACCGACACGCGGCATCCCGGTGATCGCTACCGCGAACGGGCACCGAAACCCGGTCGCGGCCAAGCCCGGACCCGACGACCAGCCAGCCGTGGGCGACATCCACCGGCAGGTCTGGAACGGCCGCGGCTGGGTGCTCGCCGACGACGACCGCATCTTCCGACCCGCAGACCCCGAAAACCGGCCGGCCGGGCCCGCTCCGGACCAGCCAGCGGTGTTCCGCCCACCGGACCCGCCGCCATGGGCCGACCACGGCCGCCCCGAAACCCGCACCACCCGCTGGCCCAGCACCGTCGACGACCGAGGGGGACCCCATGAACACACGTAACGCCTGGCGCTGGCCCCTCCGGTCCCGAGGCCGACTCATCGCCCTGATCCTTGCCGGCCTCGCCCTGGCCTTGATCACCAAAACCATCCTCGACACCGGCGCCAGCACCGCCGCACCCGTAACCGGCTCAACCGGCGCACCCGCCGCGGAAGCCAGCACGACGGCGAAGGCGACACCGACCGCGATGCCGACTAAGGCGGAACAGTGCGCGGCGCAATGGGCGAAAGGACCCGACCGGGACGCCTGCCTCTATCGGGTCTACGGGTACACCCCCGCGCCCCAGCCGACCCGGAACCGGATCGACGGATCAACGACTACGCCGACCGTCGTTGGCGTTCCGATCCCTACGACCGTCGACGGCGCCGGGTCGGGGTACCTGCCGGAAGCAGACCAGGCCGCCGCCCTGGAAGTCACTTCGCGGTTCGTCGATGCCTGGTACGCCGGTGGATCCGACCAGGCCTGGCGTGACCAAGTCAGCCGCTGGGCCGACCCCACCCTCGCCCGCGAGCTGCCGGGCACCGACCGCAAGGCGCTGCCTGGCAGCCGGCGCATCACCGAGCCCGTGATGCGTGCGTTCCAACCTGGCCTGGTCAGAACCGGCGTCGGCACCGACGCCGGTTCCCTGGCACTGACCGTGATCTACACCGACGCAGGCTGGCGCGTCGTCACCGCGACCGCGGAACCACGATGAACAGCCACCGGTCCACCCGGTGCGGGCTGCTCCTCGGCCTGGCCGGGGTTCTGCTCACTGGCTGCACCATGACCGGCGCCCGCGGCGCCACCATCAGCACCATCGCCCGAGACAGCAACAACGGCGACTGCCCACCTGCTGCCGTCACCGGCATGGCACCGGGGCTCGACCGGGCGCAGGAGGCCAACGCCAAGACGGTGGTCGGGGTCGCACTTGGTCGTGGTCTCGGGCCGACGGGGGCGGCCATCGCGGTCGCTGCCGCCCTAGCCGAATCCAGCCTGTACAACTACGCCAACGACGGAACCAGCACCCTCGTCGGTTCTGCGGAAGGACGGCAACTCAACGACGCAGAACGCGCCGTTGCACGCCAGTCGCTGACATACCCGCACGACAAGGTCGGCAACAACCTCGACAGCATCGGACTATTCCAGCAACGCCCGATGACCGGCTGGGGCACCCCGGTCGAGCTGATCAACCCCGCCACCGCGGCCGGCAAATTCCTCGACCAGATGGTGCAAGTAGCTACTTGGCAAACACTCTCACCGTGGACCGTTGCCCAGAAGGTGCAGGGATCACCGTCCAGCGACGGCGGGATCTACCGCGACTCCTACCAGCGGGCCAGCGATATCGTCGCGTCGCTGGACACGGCGCCGACAGCGGCCAGCAGTCGAGCGGTCGCCGTGGTCCAGGCCGTGACCAGCGCGAACTGCGGCCAACCGGTCCAGGCGGCGTCCGCTGGTGGCGGATCAGCGGCCTGGGGTGGACACCAGAACGGGCGAATCCCGGGCAGCGCGCTCTGCCCCGTCGCATCGGCGCCAACCCTGCAGCTCGAATGCGGCGCCGCGAAGGCGTTTGGCCAGCTCAACACCGCCTTCAAAGCAGCCATCGGACAGAGCATCGGCATCACCGACGGCTATCGCTCCTACGACGAACAGGTCCAATGCCGCCTGGAGAAGGGCAGCCTGTGCGCCAACCCCGGCACGTCGAACCACGGCTGGGGCAAAGCCGTCGACATCGGCGGCTGCTGCGGCGTCAACACTGGCGTCGGCGCCGCCTTCGACTGGCTCACCACCAACGCCGGCCGCTATGGCTGGCACCACCCCGCCTGGGCTCAAGCCGGCGGCTCCAAACCCGAACCCTGGCACTGGGAGTACGGGAGCATTTCATGATCGGGCCAGCGGCCGCGGAACGGTCCGGGGCCGCCACACAGAATGGAAGGACTGTCATGACCACCACGGAAACCGTTGCGACGTCCGGAGAACGCTCATCGACGGCCGACCAGTCACCGCGTTTGCTGACTGTCGCCGAAGTCGCCGGGCGTCTTCGGGTCCACCGATCGACGCTGGTGCGTTGGGCCGATGCCGGCGTCGGTCCGACACCGATCCGGCTCGGCCGCCCGGGCCTCAAGTCCACAACGGTCAGGTTCGACGCCGATGACGTCGAACGGTGGCTCGGTACGCGCGGGCTGCCCTCCCATCGGTGATTGATCATGCGCACACCCCCGCCGGGCGTTGCCTTGACGGCGGATGTCATGCGCCGCAATTCGGGATACGTAGCGCGCGTCCGATGGTTCGAGCCTGGGACACGGATCCGGCGGTCGCGGTCGTTGACCTGCCAGACCGAGGACCAGGCCGCCGCGTTCTTCGAGCGAATGCAGGCGGCCGTCGCCACCGGCATGGACCCAGGGATCACCCTCGGCGACTTTGTCGCCTCGCTCGGCGAGCGGTGGATGCGCGGCATCGATGGGACGAGCACAGCCGACCCGTACCGGGCCGGCCTGAGCAAGAGGATCGTGCCGGCTCTGGGTCACCTACCGGTGCGGCTGATTACCGCCGGCCTGATAGACCGCACCATCGACAGCTGGGAGTTGGAGTGCGGCTCGTCGACACTCAAGAACACAGTCGCCGCCTTGGTGAGAGTGCTCGACGAGGCCGTCCGCGACGGGTTGATCCCGACCAATCCTGCCCGCAGTCGATCGCGTCGAGCGTGGAACAAGGTCAACGACCGAACGGCGAGTCCTCGGTCGCAGGCGCTCGCCGACTTGCCCACGCTCATGAGGTTGGTTGCGGCGGTGAGCGAGGTCGAGCCGGTCTACGGGACATGGGTCATGCTGTGCGCTCTGCTGTCCGCGCGCGGCTCCGAGGTCAACGGGCTGTTGGTCGGTGATGTCGACCTGATCGCCGGGCTCGTTCACATCCGCCGGCAGGTCTATCCGGGTTCGGGGGGCCTGGTCACCAAGCAGACCAAGGGCCGGGCGGCCCGCACTGTCCCGGTCCTGGAGCCGCTTCGGCCGGTTCTCCACTTTTGCGTGGACGGTCGGCCGGCCAACGCGGCACTGGTCCGTGGGCCGAAGGGCGGCGTGATCACCACCGCTTCCCTTCGCCGCGCGACGAACTGGAATGTGCTGGTCACCGGGCTCGGGCTGGCCGGACTTCGCCGCCACGACCTGCGGCACACCGGCGCGACCTGGATGGCTGACGCCGGGGTCCCGCTGCACGTGCTGCGGGAGATCCTCGGGCACCGCTCGTTGGAGACTACGAGGGGCTATCTGCACGCGGACACCCGGCATTTGACCGACGCCGCAACAGCCGTCAACGCGTTCCTGAGCGCGTCCGGGTCACTAACTGGTCACACGGACGGTCCGGCGCTTCGGTTCATCGACGGTCGGCGCTAGATCGAAAAAGGCTCCCCACCTGCGGTATGAGGTGAGGGAGCCCATGCGTCGGGATGGCAGGATTTGAACCTGCGACCCCTTGGCCCCCGGGTGATGGGTAGATGCAGATGCACTGGGTTGCAACATAATTGGCAAGTGCGAGGCGGTGTCAGGTGTGCGTCGTGAGCTTCAGACGGATTGTGTTTGGTCACTGCCGTGGTCACTCATTGACCAGGTGCCGAGTGGGTCTGGGGGCCACGCGTTGCCGCGGTGCCCGGCGGATTCCAGCTCCCCTGTCACAATTCTGGTCGCACGCGCTCCGGGGCCAGGCCTGATGGCGAAGACGCTTTCGAGGTCTGGGTGCAGGTGTCCAGTGGGGGTCGGCGCCTCCATAAGTCACCGGGAACCGCCCGTCCGATGACCTGCGGGTCCTATCCGCGCCGCTGCAACGGCGCGGGCACGTACAGACCGTCCCGTTCTGCGCGGACGGCTGCGAGTGTCCTGGTCGGTGCGTCGAGTTTGCCCAGGATGTGCTCCAGGTGGGCGGCCACGGTCCGCGGCGCCACGACGAGGGTGCGAGCGATTTCTTGGTTGGAATACCCCTCGACAAGCAGGCCGAGTACTTCCATCTCCCGCGGGGTGAGCCCGTGCAAGTCGCTCGCCGGTGACAGCAGGATCAGGCCAGTGAGGCCGGGCGGCGCATCCTCCGGCGTCCGGAGGACGGTGACGCGAACGTGCCCCTCCAAGGCATGAGGATCGCCTCTGGGCCACAAATAGGACGAATAGACGTGTCCGTCAGCGATGCTCTCGGCGGCCACGGCAAGGAGTGGGGACCCGGGGCAGAGAAGCGCATCACCACGCATACCCGGCAGCAACCCGCAGCTGCCGTCCGCCTGTAATACCGCGCCCGCCATGGCATCTCGGACCAGGCGGGCAGCCGTGACCAGCGAACGCATCGGGTCGATACCGTGCGCGAGGACCGGCGCCAGCCGCCCGAGTCGGTGGCGCGCGGTCGGCGACGGAGGCTGTCGACCCCCGGACAGCAGCGCAAGGAAACCGACGTGCCGCCCGGAGGGTACGAACAGCCCGACGGCCAGGGCCTCGTAGATTCCCGTTGGGTGAAGGCAGTCGGCCCAAGTCGGCAGTTCCTCGGCCGGATAGGGCAGATCGGATGGGCTCAACGGCGGACGCTCGCGATCCGTCCCGGTGACCTCGATGTCGTGAGCCATCAACGGGCCGGACAAGAAGTCGACGGTTGGGTCATCCAGATCGACGCTCGCCAGGCTGTGGTATCCGTCGCCCAGCGGGTCGGCCAGCGCCAGCCATGCGCCATCGAACGGGACGAGCCGGCGGAGGACCGCCAGCAGCGCCTGCGCACGCTGGGCGGAAGTGCCGGCCGAGTCGGCGCTCTCGGTCAACAACAATTCCCCAGCCTGATCCGAGCGCATGAACGACCTCCGGCGAACTCCACCTGTGCGCCCGGCCATGACCGAGGCTGGTGGACTGAGCGGAACGGACACCGACCAGGTACTGGTACCCAGGAATCACTGGCCCACCGCGCGCGCCGTGACGTAGAACCAACGGCCCCTGAGGCCTGGCCTACGACCGGACGGCCCCCCTTGCCCAGGGCGATAACGTGACGTGTGGACCTGCGCCAGCTCAGGTACTTCCTCGCCGTCGCAGAGGAGCGGCGCTTTTCTGCTGCCGCCCGCCGGCTGCACATCGCCGCTCCGTCCCTGTCTCAGCAGATCCGTGTGCTGGAGCGCGATCTGCGGGTGACACTCTTTGACCGCACTCCACGCGGAGTGGAGCTCACACCCGGTGGGCGAGTTCTGGCGGAGCGGGCGCGGGTGATTCTCGCGGAGGTCGAACGCGCCCGCGAGGACGTGCGATCGGCCGGCCCGTCGGGGCGAACGCAGGTGACCTTACGTGTGTGCACCATGGCCGAGCGGGTCCTCGACGGCCCGCTACGAGCGGTGGGTGCCGCGATTGCCAATGTCGACGTCTTCGTGACGTCCAGCCCGGGCGACGACGCCGTGGAGGCGGTCCGGCAGGCCCGAGCCGATGCGGCGGTGGTGTGGAGCAGGCCTCGGGAGCATCGGGATCTCGACGGCATCGTCCTCGGCTCGGTGCTCTTCGGCGTCGTCCTACCGCGGGGTCACCGGCTCGCCGAGCAGACGGAGATCCCCGTTGCGGAGCTGGCCCAGGAAGCCCTGGTGATGTTCCCGTGGTCTCCGTTCGCCGGTATCTGGCAGCCCATCGTGGATCACCTGCTACCGGCGGGTGCACAGCCGGGGCAGGTGGTCGTCGAGCCGGACCTCATCAACAGCCCGGAGGCGATGCTCCGGGCCGTGGCGGCGGGGGCCGTCATTGCCCCGGGCATTCTCGGGGTGGCAGAACACATGGACGTCAGCGGAGTTGTCGTGCGCCCCCTTGATCCTGCGTTGTTCCTAAACTTGGAGGCAGTGTGGCGGCGGCCCGCCCGCCCCGCCGTCCGCCGCCTCGTCGAGGCACTCGCAGAGGCGGCGGACAGCCCGGACGCCCTCGTCTCGGCCCGCCGTTGACCCTCGGACGGGCCGGTGGTCAGGGCTTCAGGACGATCTTCTCGCAGTTGTCCTTCTTGTTTTTGAAGATGTCGTAACCGCGGGGTGCGTCGGCCAGTGGCAGGCGGTGGGTGATGACCCGGGTCGGGTCGAGTTCGCCCCGCTCGATTCGCTCCAGAAGTGGGCGCATGTACCTCTGCACGTGACACTGTCCCGTGCGCAGGGTGATCGAGCGGTTCATCCATGCCCCGGCCGGGAATTTGTCGATGAACCCGCCGTACACACCGATGACGGAGACGATTCCGCCGCTGCGGCAGGACAGGATCGCCTGGCGCAGGGCGTGCGGCCGGTCGGTTTCAGAACGGACCGCCTGTTTGACCCGGTCATAGAACTGCACATGCGCGGCGCCGTGCGTGGCTTCCATGCCGACCGCGTCGATGCACTTGTCCGGGCCGCGGCCGCCGGTCAGCTCCAACAGCGCGGACCGCACGTCGGTGTCGGAGTAGTCGATGGTCTGGTAGCCCTGAGAGGCCGCCATGGCCAGTCGGTACGGGACGTCGTCGATGGCGATCACCCGGGCGGCCCCGAGAACGCGCGCACTGTCCATCGCGAACTGGCCCACGGGTCCCGCGCCCCAGACCGCCACGACGTCGCCGTCCTGGATGTCGCACAGCTCGGCACCCATGTAGCCGGTGGGCAGGATGTCGGACAGGAAGAGCACCTGCTCGTCGGCCAGGTCGCCGTCGATCTTGAGCGGATTGACATCGGCGAACGGCACCCGCGCGTACTCCGCCTGGCCGCCGGCGAATCCGCCGGTCAGATGGGAGTACCCGTAGATGCCGGCGACCGGGTGACCGAACATCTTCTCCGCCATCCCTGCGTTCGGGTTGGTGTTCTCGCAGCAGGAGTACAGCTCGGCTTGGCAGGCCAGGCAGGCGCCGCAGGCGATCGGGAACGGGACGACGACACGGTCGCCGACCCGTAGCTTCGAACCGTCGACACCAGGCCCGACCTCCACGACCTCGCCCATGAACTCGTGACCCATCACGTCGCCCTCCTGCATCGTCGGCACGTAGCCGTCGAGCAGATGCAGGTCCGAGCCGCAGATGGCGGTAGAAGTGATCCGCACGATCGCGTCGCGGCGGTTGAGAATCTTCGGATCAGGCACATCCTGCACCTCGACCTTGTTCGGTCCGATCCAGCAATTGGCTTTCACGTCAAGACCTCCTTGCGCTCCTCATCGGTCAACGGCCGGGCGGGGTGCTGCGGGAATTCACGGCGGGCCCGCTTTCCCCAAGGGGCGCCGTCGGAGCGGACGACCTCGCCGGTTTCCAGAACCTGCTTGAACCAGCGCAGATCGTCGTCGAGCTGCTGGGACGGGTCCTCGCCGAAGTAGCGGGCGACTGCGCGCCCGAGACCGCCTCCGGGCGGGTCGAAGGTGAGCATGACGTGCACCTCAGTGCCGCGCGCACCTGGGGCGGGAAGGAATCGGACGACGCCGGAGTTCGGCACGTCGGCGCCATCGATCGAGCGCCAGGCGATGCTCTGCCCCGGTATGTCCTCGGTGGTTTCGGCGTCCCACTGGACGTCGTCACCGAACGGTGCGCTGGCCTTCCAATGAGTCGTCCGGTCACCCGTGATGCGCACATCCTCGACGTGCGCCATGAACGAGGGAAGCCGATCGAACCGGCGCCAGAAGTCGTACACCTCCTCTGCGGGCCTTGTCACGGTGGTGGTCGAGTGCAGTTCCATGCCTCTGGCGTCCCTTCTCTTGAACAGGGTGACTGGTGCGTCACAGCACATCGCTGCAGTGCCGTCCGCGCCATCGGCAGAACGACCGATTGCTTGTCGGGCAGTCGGCACGGCCGGACTCGACGGATCAGGGCGCAAACAGCGTGCGCCGCAGCTCATCGGACGGCTCAGCCCGCCGAGACACCCGGCGGGATGCGGAGCCCGCTGCGCAGCCCACGCAACGTCGCGCTGGTGAGGTCGTCGCTACCGAGAGCAGCCATGCTCCGGTCCAGAGAATCACTCACCGCCCGCCCGGCCACGTGCAGCGCCTGTCCCATGGTCGGGATGTCGGTGATCCCGTCGACCAGCAGACCCAGGACTCGGAGGTCCAGAACTCTGAGGCCGTGCAGGTCGCCCGCCGGGCACAGAAGCACCGCGGCAGTGAGGTTGTCGAGTTCCGGGCGAGTGAAGTCCAACGCAGTGACCCGTATCAACTGCACTTCGTCGTTGGATGGCGCAGGGACGAGGAATGAGGCGTGCGGGCCGCCTCTGGCCAGCTCGTCCGCGGCGACCAGGAGGATCGGTGAGCCCGGAGCGAGCATGCCATCGTCGGGAAGACCCGGCAGCGGAAGGACGTCACCACCCCTGGTCAGCACGACACCGGCGACGGCACTTTGGATGGCGCGGGCCGTCTCGGCGATTTCCCTGGTGCGGTCGAGGCCGTCGGCGATCACGGTCGTGCACACGGCCACGACGTTTCGCTCAGCGTGGCTGGGGTGCGCTCGATCAGCGGAGAGCAGACCCAGGAAGCCGATGTGCCGGCCGCCGGATGTGAAGAGCCCCACCGCGAGGCCTTGGCGGAGGCCTGCGGGGAGCAGGTGTTCTCCCCATGCGCGGACCTCCGACAGCGGGCCTGGGATCTCGCTGGCGAGAATCGGCGGTCGAAGTCGGTTGAGCCCCAGAGCTTCCACCTCAGCGTCCGCCTCGGGCCGCCCGAAGTAATCCCGGAGCGGCGCGGCATCGCCCGTGGTGGCCAGCGGCACGTGCCTGCGCAGTTCGGGATCGCGCACGGCCAGCCAGCCGACGTCGAAGGCGACGATCCGCCCCAGCTGCGCGAGGATCTCGCCGGCCCGTTCATGGATGGTTGCGGAGGAGGCGGCGACCTCCGCAAGCTCGCGCCGCAAGCGCTCGGAGGTCTGCCGTGTGCTGCTCATCGTCCCTCCAGGATGCCCTCGACCTCGAGATGACGGCGCCGGTGCCCATGACTTACGCCGATCGGCGTCCATGGTGCGAGTGCTGTTCCGCGTCCGGAATCGGCAGAGCGACCGATTCGTGCTCCGCAACGATCTGGAAATAGGCAGGTCTGCCGATAGCCCGGCGTGGCGTCCTGCCGTCGGATGGAGGGGCGCTCGGGCGTCGCCGCCGTCGACGCCCGGGCAGCTCCCCATGACCGTCAGGAACGAGGAGGCAGCATGAAGGCAGTCGTCTACGAAGGACCGCGTCAGGTGAGCGTCAAGGAGGTTCCGGACGCCCGCATCGAGCGACCAACGGACGTGCTGGTGCAGATCACGTCCGCCAACATCTGCGGTTCCGACCTGCACATGTACGAGGGCCGCACCGATTTCGAACCGGGCCGATGGTTCGGGCACGAGAACATGGGCCGGGTCATCGAGGTCGGCGACGGGGTCGACAAGATCCGGGTGGGCGACTGGGTCGTCCTGCCCTTCAACATCGCCTGCGGGCACTGCAAGAACTGCGAGCGCCAGCTCACCAATTATTGTTTGACGGCGCAGCCGGAGCCGAAGATGGCCGGTGCTGCATATGGTTTCGCCGATATGGGCCCGTACGGCGGCGGGCAGGCGGAGCTGCTGCGGGTGCCGTGGGGTGATTTCAACTGCCTGCGGCTCGGGGAAGACGCCGAGCAGCGGCAAACCGACTACGTGATGCTCGCCGATATCTTCCCGACCGGCTACCACGCCACCGAATTGGCCGGCGTGCAGCCCGGCGACCAGACGGTCATCTACGGGGCCGGCCCGGTCGGGCTGATGGCCGCGCTCTCGGCCACCATCCGCGGGGCGAGCAAGGTGATGGTCGTCGACCGGCATCAGGACCGGCTGCGGCTGGCCGAGTCGATCGGCGCAATCACCATCGACGATTCCAAGGTCGATCCGGTGCAGGCCGTTCTCGATGAGACGCTGGGATTGGGCGCGGACAACGGCTGCGAGTGCGTCGGCTACCAGGCCCACGAACCCGACGGCGAGGAGCGGGCCAATCTGACGATGAACCGGTTGGTCGCCTCGGTGCGCTTCACCGGGAAGATCGGCAACGTCGGCGTCTTCGTCCCGCAGGACCCCGGAGCCAGCGACGAACTGGCCAAGCAGGGCAAACTCGCCTTCGACTACGGCCTGTTCTGGTTCAAGGGCCAGCACATCGGCAGCGGCCAGGCGCCGGTCAAGAAGTACAACCGGCAGCTCCGCGACCTGATCGCCGCAGGCAAGGCAGAGCCGTCGTTCATCGTGAGCCACGAGCTGCCCCTGGACCGCGCGCCGGAGGCCTACGAGCACTTCGACAAGCGCGACGACGGCTGGACGAAGGTCGTCCTGCACCCGGCCATGGCATCGGCGGGTGCCTGACATGGCCGGGACACTGAACGGACGCCGCATCGCCATCCTCGCCGCCGATGGAGTGGAACGGGTAGAGCTGGAACGGCCCCGGCAAGCGTTGCAGGACGCCGACGCCCGGACCGAGGTCGTCTCCATCAAGAGCGGCGACATCCAAGCCCGTGAACAGGATCTCGCGGACGCCGGCACCTTCACCGTCGACCGGCTGGTCACCGAGGTGACCGTCGACGACTACGACGCGCTGCTGCTGCCGGGTGGGACGGTGAACCCGGACAAGCTGCGGATGGAACCTGCCGCGGTGCAGTTCGTCCGCAGCTTCGTCCAATCGGGAAAGCCCGTCGCCTCGATCTGCCACGGCCCCTGGAACTTCGTCGAGGCCGACGTCGCGAGGGGACGCACGCTGACGTCGTGGCCGAGTGTGCGCACCGACCTGCGCAACGCCGGGGCTGACGTGGTCGACGAGCCGGTCGTCACCGACGGCAACATCACCACGAGCCGGTCGCCCGACGACCTCCCCGTGTTTTGCGCGCGCATCGTGCAGGAGTTCGCCAGAACCCCACAGTCCGCCGGCGTAGGAGGTCGCTTGTGACCTCCGCGATGGGTCACGCTGCCGCCGCCGTCGGCCACGCAGGCGGAACACTCGTGCACAAGCTGCGGTCGCTCTTCGGCTCCGCCTCGGGCCGTCCCGCCGGCGAAGCCGAACCGGCGTCCGGGTGGCTGGTGGTGACGGTGGTGTGCGAGCCCCCCGAGATCAACACGGCCGATTTGCCCGCACCCTTGGCGGAGTTCGGTGACCGGATCGAGGTGCGGGTCCGCCCTGCGGCGGACAGTAAGGGCACCGAGCTGGCAGCGCATTTACGTGACCGGGTGTCATCCGGTACCGAGGTCAGCCGGCTGAGCGGCGCCGACCCGCAGGCCGACCTGCGGTCCGCGCTGCGCAAGGCCAAGCAGCTCATCGAGGTGAACGAGGTGTTGGTGGTGGACCCGGCACCGCACGGCAAGCGGCCGGACACCCCGGGCGGCGTGCTCCTGGAGTCCTTCACGAAAGCGGCCCCGAAGGCAGGTGGGCGATGAAAGCAGTGACCTGGCGAGGGGTCAACGAGATCGGCGTCGAGGACGTCCCCGAACCCACCATCCTCAATGACCACGACATCATCCTGAAAGTGGGACTGAGCGCCACCTGCGGGTCCGACCTGCATCTGATGGGTGGCTACATGCCTGCCATGCGGGCCGGTGACGTCCTCGGGCACGAGTTCATGGGCACCGTCGCCGATGTCGGACCCGCGGTGACGAAACACCGGGTGGGCGACCGGGTGGTCGTGGTGTCCTTCACCAGCTGCGGGAAGTGCTGGTACTGCCGGCAGGGGCTGTGGTCGCTGTGCGACAACGGCAATCCCAACCCGGGCATCACCGAGGCGCTATGGGGCCAATCCATCGGGGGCTGCTACGGCTACTCACACGCGTTGGGTGGCTGGGCGGGCAGCCACGCCCCTTACATCCGGGTGCCTTACGCCGACCAAGGGGCGTTCACCATTCCCGGCGACGTCTCCGACGAGCGGGCACTGTTCGCCTCCGACGCGGCGCCCACCGGGTGGACCGGGGCACATCAGGCCGGGGTGCAGCCGGGTGACGTGGTAGCGGTGTGGGGCGCCGGAGGGGTGGGCCAGATGGCCGCCCGCGCCGCCATGCTGATGGGCGCCGAGCGGGTCGTCGTCATCGACCGGTTCGACAACCGGCTCGAGCAGGTCCGCACGCACATCGGCGCGGACACCCTCGACTACGAGCAGGTCAACATCCCCGCCGAGCTCCGTGAGATGACCGGTGGCCGGGGACCGGACGTCTGCATCGAGGCGGTCGGTATGGAGGCGCATTCCCCTGGCCCGCAGCACCTTTACGACCAGGTCAAGCAGCAATTGCGGTTGCAGACCGACCGGCCCACGGCAGTGCGGCAGGCGATCTACGCGTGCCGGAAGGGCGGGACGGTCTTCACGCTCGGGGTCTTCGCCGGCGTCGTGGACAAGTTCCCGCTGGGCGCGGTGATGAACAAGGCGCTCACCCTGCGCGGCGCCCAGCAACACGGGCACCGCTACATCCCGGACATCCTCGACCTGATGAGCCGGGGCGAGGTCAAGACCGAGCACCTCGCCACCCACGTCATGTCGCTGGACGACGGACCGAAGGCCTACCAAATGTTCAAGGACAAGGAGGACGGGTGCGTCCGTGCCGTGTTCCGGCCGGGCGGATGACGCACCGACGAACGGACGACCGCGGGCCCTGGCCGGCTCCACGAGGAGCTGACCGATGAGCTTTGTACGCGGCCGGCCGGTGGGTGTGGCAGATCAGCAGGCGACGATTCTGTCCTGGCGCCGCCTGCTGATCTGCCTGGGTGTCGGCCTCCTTGCAGCCGTAATGGCGACAATTGCCGGAGTCCCTGAGATCGCCGTGCTCGTCGGCTGGGCCGTGTCCGCGGGGGTGCTGTTGTTCTGGGTCTGGCGAATCAGCTGGCCTCGGGACCCGGACGGGACCAAACAGCTGGCCGAGGAAGAGGGACGTACTCGCGTCACTGACACTGTCGTCCTGTGTGCTGCGGTGGTCAGCCTCGCCGCCGTTGCTGAGGCGTTGATGCGATCCAACTCCAACGACCCGGTCGGGGTGCTCACCGTGGTGCTCTGCGTTGCGGTGGTGATCGTCTCCTGGGCGCTGGTGAACACCGTTTTCGCGTTCAAGTACGCCCGGCTGTTCTATTCTGGCGGCGATGGCGGCATCGACTTCCATCAAGAGACACCGCCCTGCTACAGCGATTTCGCCTACGTTGCCTTCACGGTCGGCATGTCCTTCGCAATGCCGGACGTCTCTCTGGCGGACACGCAGATTCGAAAGGTGGGCCTCGGGCATGCCCTGATGTCCTACCTGTTCGGCACCGTGGTGATCGCCGTCGCGGTCAATTTGGTGACCAACCTGGGGCAGTCGTCGTGACGGTGCTGCGCCGACACCACCAGTTCGATCAACAGCGGCACCGGCGTGCCGATCAGTGATCGACGACCCCGCGATCACACAGGACAGCATCACGCCCGTTCGTCGGCGAGTCTGTTGCGCCGCTCTTCCTCGCGCTTTGAGTACGCGGCCGCGCGGATGGCTTCGTCCGACTCGAGGCCGGAGCCGAGGCCCCCGCCAACGGTCGCGGCCGAGGCGACGAACCAGGCGAGCACGAAGATGTCGCCGACGCCGAGGGGGGTTTGTAGAGAGCCACTCATGACAGCGGGGTCGAGAATGAACAGCGCCCAGCCCAAGTTCACCACGTACAGCGCCATGTAGCAGATGAGCACTCCGAGGGTCAGAGTGATCAGCGTCGACGTGTTGTAGAGCCGAGACCTTTCCCGAGCCTCGGCGGAGTCCTCGTCCGGGCGGTCCCATAGTTCGCCATCGATCACGAGCCAGCCGACCACGAGAGCGATGGAGGCGATCGTCGCGATGGTGAGGCGCCACCACGACAAGGAGGTCGCAAGTTGCCACACCGTGGAGTTGATGGTGGCGACGGCTCCGGTCGCCAGTGCCGCGACAAGAGCTGACTTGAGACCAGGAACGAGAAGCCACGGACGGTTGGCGAGCACCATGCCCGAGAGCAACCGCCCGCGGCCAGTCACGCGGGGACGGGGCAACCGGTGCTGGTCCTGCGCGGCGGGGTCAGCCATGCCACTGACGAGCGCGCGCACGGTGTCACGGCTACGCGAGTGCATCCCGAGCCCTCCGAATGCCGGCAGGGACAACATTGCTGTCCGTCGCTGCGGGTCGGTGCAGAACACCAGGTACTGGCCGTTGTCGTCGCGCAGCGGGAGTTCGGTCAGACCGACGACGAGGTCCCATTCGTGTTGACGAGCGTGGTCCACGAGTCGCGCCATCGCCGTGTCGACGTTCTCGGATCCGGTCGTGAACGGCTCGCTCACGACCTCGATGTCCCAGCGGTCGCGATCATCGCCACCAGGCGACTCCAGGTCGCTCATCCGCGACGCGATCTCGGTGGGCGACGCCGGGTCGGCCACAAGACCGACGTGCACCGTTCTCATCACAGTGAACTACCCACGGAGCCCGAGAGGAAACGGCGAGACAAGGACGGCGACTGACGCAGGGGTCCCACTGCACGTGCGGCGGGAGATCCCTGGGCACCGCTCGTTGGAGACTACGAGGGGGCTATCTGCACGCGGACACCCGGCATGTGACCGACGCCGCAACGGCCGTCAACAAGTTCCTGAGCGCGTCCGGGTCACAAACTGGTCACCCGGGCAGTCCAACGCTTTGGGTCATCGACGGACGACGCCAGATCTAAAAAGGGCTCCCACCTGCGGTATGAGGTGAGGGAGCCCATGCGTCGGGATGACAGGATTTGAACCTGCGACCCCTTGACCCCCAGTCAAGTGCGCTACCAAGCTGCGCCACATCCCGGCCACCCGGGTAACCCGGGCGATGAGAAGACTACCGCAGCGTCGCGCCCTCCACGTCCAGTCGCCGGCGGAACCGGCCGGTCAGTCCGACCGCGGGGCCAGCACGGCCGCGTACCCGGGGATCTCGCTCGGACCCGTACCGTCCCGCAACGGGATGGTCTGGATGACGGTGGGGCCGTCCGCCAGCAGGGTCCAGGAGTTGTCCGGGAACGATGCCCGCCGCTCGCCCGGGCCGAAGTGCCCGGGTCGCGGAAGATCCCTGATCGCCCGCTCGAGTGGTTCAGGAATGTCACGCACCGTCGCGCCCAGCGAGGCGAGATAGCCCAGCGAGCTGCCGCGGTAGTTGGTCTCGGCCAACAGCACCCGGCCCTGCGCCCCAACCAGGGGCAGCAGATTGCGAGCGAACTCGAGCCGGTCGGCTGCGTTTAGGATGTGCAGGACGCCTCGAACGAAGACGTTGGACGGCCCGATCTCGGCCGCGATGGCCGTGGTGGCACCTGGCACCGTGGCGTCCAGTTGGTGGTATTGCAGGTTCGAACGCCCGGCCGATTGACGCCGGGCCAGTTCGATGGCACGCAGCGAGAGGTCGATACCGACGGTGCGTGGGAAAAGGTCGGCCAGGTGCCTGGTGAAGCTGCCGTTCCCGCAACCGACATCCACCATCGGGAGTTCGGTGTTGAAATGTTCCATCATCATGGGCAGGTAGCCGGCGACTTCCTGCAGATCAGCCGAATCCCATAACACGTCACCGCCGACGCCGGTCGATCGGATGCTCGACCAATAGTGATTCCAGCCGAACTGCAGATCCTTCGGAGTGCTCCTCGCGAGCCAGGCCACCCGCGGAATCAAAAGCAGATTCCCGATGGAACTCAACCAATTCCCGTTTCGTTGCCGGGAAACCGGGTCGTCTCGCGTCGCCACGTCAGCCCTTCACATCAAGTCGTTGCGCCGCCAATAAACGCGTCATCATCTCGGCGGATACCGCGCGACTGTAGTAATGACCCTGGCCGTAATCGCAGCCGAGTTCGCGCAGCCGCTCGACCTGCTCCACCGTTTCGATCCCTTCGACGATCGCACGGAGTTGCACCGAGGCGATGAGGCCCAGGATGGCCGTCACGAACGCGAGTTGCTGGCGGTCGAAACCGATGTCGGCGATCAGCGATTGATCGAGTTTGACCGTGTCGATCGGCAACCGCCGCAGGTAGCTGATCGACGAGTAGCCGGTGCCGAAGTCGTCGATGCCGATCCCGACCGACAGCTTCTTCAATGTCAGCAAGTTCTCCAGGATCGCGACGTCGCCGGTCATCATCGCGGTTTCGGAGATCTCCAGCGCCAAGCGGGCCGGCTCGACGCCGTGGCGTTCCAGCGTCGTGCGGATGAATTCCGCCGCCCCCGCCCAGCGAATCTCCACCGGGGCAAGGTTCACGTGAAGCTGGAATTGCGACGTGGGAAACTTCTCTGTCCACCGCCGCAACTGCCGCACGGCTTCTTCGAGCACCCAGTGGCCCAGTTCGATCAGATGGCCGCTGTCTTCTGCGACCGGGATGAAGTCCTGCGGCATCAATCGGCCGCGGGTGGGATGTAGCCACCGGACCAGGGCCTCCGCGCCCACGATGGACCCGGTGTGCAGGTCGAGGATCGGCTGGTACTCCAGCCGCAGCTGGCTCTGGTCGATGGCGACGACAAGCTCTGAGGCAATTTGCAGCCTCTCGCGCGCGGCGAGGTGCATCTCGGGGCGAAAGACCTGGATATTGCCGCGGCCGAGGTTCTTGGCCGCGTACATGGCGGTGTCGGCGTCTCGCAGCAGGTTCTCGGCACTCTGCCCACGGATCCCGAAGCACAGGCCGATGCTGGCGCCTGCCCACACCGCCCGGTCACCGACCCAGACCGGATTCTGCAGCTCCTTGAGTGCCCGCTCGCCGACGCGGAGCGCGTCATCCTCGGAGGCATCGGGCATCAGGATCGCGAACTCGTCACCACCGAGCCGGGCGACCGTGTCGGTTTCCCGCACGACACTCCTCAGACGCCGTGCCACCTCGATCAGGATCTGGTCGCCGACGCTGTGACCGAGGCTGTCGTTGATCGTCTTGAACTCGTCGAGGTCGAGCAACAGCACGCACGGCGGGAGCGAACCGCGCTCGGCGCGCGCGCTGGCCTGGCCGATTCGGTCGCCCAGCAGCGTTCTGTTTGCCAAACCGGTCAGGGAGTCATTGAGCGCCAGCCGCTCGAGTTCGATGCGCGCCTCGTCCAGTGCCGCCGTGCGCTCCGCGACGCGCTGTTCGAGCGTCTGGTAGATCGTGTCCAGCTCGTCGGCCAGCAGGTTGATACCGGTGATCACCGCGTCGACGGAATCCCGCGCCGGCGACGGGCTCAAACGCGCTTTCAGATCGCCCGAGGCGAGTTGGACGATCAGGTCCACCAGCTCGTCGAGCCGCGGATCGTCGATCGGTTCACTCATCCATGCCCTCACGCAGGAAGGCGATCGCCTGGTCTCGCTTGGTGAAGAATTTCGTCGGGCACGGAACGGCACTGACCCCGAGGGTGAAGTTCGCGATCACCCGGTCGACGGGAGAATGGCCGAGGAGCGCGATCTTCGATGCGGCACAAGGCTTGCCGAACACGGTCCGCGCCTCCCGGGCGACGGACTTCGTCGTCGCCATGTCGACCAGCATCGGCAGTCGCCGGGCGCCACAGATGCGGTTCACCTCGTCGAAGGCGCGACGCGCCGACGGACCGGTGATGGTGCAGCCCCCCGGCCAGCGCAGAATGACCAGGCCGTCCTCGATGTCGAGCGACTCGAACTCGCTGTTGGCCGCTTCAAGGCTCACCGTGTACCTCAACCTCTGATTAGTGCCGCGACTGCTGATTCTAGTCGCCCCGGTCACCAACCGACGCGGAATAGGACTTAGAGTAACCAATCGGACGGCTTCACACTGACGACGTGGAGGGGCGCCGTCGCCCGCGTGGTCTGCTACTCGGACTATTCACCCATCAGGGACGATGCGCCATCACGCGCGGCATTCGAGGCTCGGGGTGACGGCCGGAGCATCTGAAGAGGTCCGGTCGCCGACGGCGGGTCCGTCAGGCCCGCCTTCCTCGGGAAGGACTGTGGCATGTGCATCTTCGTCGTCCTGTTGTTCTTCGGGCCCCGCTCTGCCATAGCGCTCTGGTGGATCTTCGACTCCGTCCGGTTCAACGCCACCTTCGACTCCTTCTGGGTGCCGTTCCTCGGGTTCCTGCTCGCTCCGTGGACCACCTTGATGTACGTCTTCGTCGCTCCTGGCGGCGTGAACGGTTTCGATTGGTTCCTGTTGGGTGTGGCCATCGTCATCGACATCGCCAGCCTGGGCGCGGGCGGTCGCTATCAGCAACGTCGCGGTGTAACCACCAATTGACCGCACCTTGAGGCGGACGACCGCCCGGTTTCGGGAACCCGTTGCGCGGTTACCGTTCGTCGGTGAACTCAACCGATGACGGTCTGACGCTGACCGCACCCAACGGCATGGTGTGCTCGGTGGACCACCTGGCGTCATCCGCCGGGGTCGGCATCCTGCAGGCCGGTGGTAGCGCCGCCGACGCGGCCATCGCCACCAGTGCAGTCCTGGCGGTCACCACCCAGCACATGTGCGGGATGGGTGGTGATCTTTTCGCGCTGGTGCACGACGGTGGCGGGGAACCGGCGGCGCTGACCTCGATCGGCCACGCGGGAGCGGGAGCTGACGCCGCGGCGATGCGCGCGGAGGGCCTCACCGCCATCCCGATGCGCGGCGACGTCCGCGCAGCAACGGTCCCCGGTTGCGTCGACGGATGGCTCGCCCTGCACAAGCGCTTCGGCCGGCTCACCCTGCACGAGGTCCTGGCACCCGCACGCCGCTACGCCGCCGACGGGTTCCCGGCGTCCCCGCTGCTGGCCAGGGCGGCCGCCACCATCACCGGTGTCGCGGGCGCGGACGACTATCTCCGGCCGGGTGGCCTCAGGGCCGGCGACCGGGTCCGGCGGCCACTGGTGGCCGCGGTCCTCGATGACGTCGTCGACAGTGGGCGGGACGGGTTCTACGGCGGTTCCTTCGGCGAGGGTCTGCTGTCACTCGGCGACGGCCTCTTCTCCCCCGACGACCTCGCCAGGCCGCTGGCGCAGTGGGACCCACCCCTACGGGCGACCGCCTGGGGCCATCAGATCTGGACCGTGCCCCCGCCGTCGCAGGGTTATCTCGGGCTCGCCGGGGCTCGCATCGCCGACGGTCTCGACCTGCCCGATGACCCGGCCGACCCGGCCTGGGCGCACCTGCTCTCCGAGGCCGCACGGTGGGCCGGACACGACCGGGACACCGTTCTGTACGACGGCGCGGACGGCGACGCCCTCCTCGCCGACAGCTTCCTTGACTGGCGACGACAGTCGATCGATCCCGGGCGGCGCACCGCCCCGCCCGTGCCCGCAGCATCGGGCGGCACGATTCACCTCTGCACCGCTGACGCCACCGGAATGGGCGTCTCGCTGATCCAGTCGAACGCCGCCGGCTGGGGGTGCCACCTCGTCGTTCCGGGCTCCGGCATCTTCCTGCAGAACAGAGGGATCGGCTTCACCCTCGAGCCGGGCCATCCCAACGAACTCGTCCCGGGCCGACGGCCGCTGCACACGTTGTCCCCGGCGCTGGTCACCGACGGCAGCAGGTTGACGGCCGTGCTCGGCACGATGGGCGGCGACATCCAGCCCCAGGTCGTCCTGCAACTGCTGGCGCGGATGCTCCGCAACGGCGCATCCCCGGGACAGGCGATCCATGCGCCGCGATGGACCCTGGGCGAGGGCGGTTTCGACACCTGGTCCGGTGCCGGGCCGCAGGTGACCACCCTCGAATCGACCGCGCCAGGTTCCTGGGAGAGCGGCCTGACCGGGCTCGGCCACCGGGTGGTGCGGTCCGAACCCGGGTTCAACGCCGGGCACGCACACGTCATCGCCGTCCGCGACAACGGCATGCTGGCAGGTGCTTCGGACCCGAGAGCCATCACCGGCGCGGCCGTCGGCTGGTGAAACCCGTTGCGTGTAAACCTTTCCCCGGCCGGAGAACTTCGCTAGCGTCCAGTCGGTGGAACAGCGAATCAGTCTGATCACCCTCGGTGTGCGCGACCTCGGACGTGCCCGCGACTTCTACCAGCGGCTCGGCTGGACCGGCCAGGAGGTGCAGGAGACCGTCTTCCTGCAGGCCGGCGGCAGCGCGCTCGTGCTATGGAGCCGCGACAAGCTGGCCCAGGACAGCGGTGTCGCGAACGATGGGCAGCCCGGATTCGACGGAATCGTGCTCGCGCAGAACCTCCGGTCGAGCGCCGAGGTGGACGCTGTCCTGCAGGACGCGCGGCGGGCCGGCGGCACCATCACCAAACCGGCCGCGGAGACGTTCTACGGCGGGTACGCCGGCTGCTTCGCCGATCCCGACGGCCACCTCTGGGAGATCGGCTTCAACCCCGGGTTCCCGCTGGCGGCGGACGGCTCGATCACCATTCCGGATTTCGGCGCGTGATCACCCGCCACCACAGCACGACGCCGCGCGTCCGCAATTCCCCGGTCATCTGCGCATGACCTGACGACAACATCCGCTGCCTACAGTTCCCGGGGTTCGATCCGTTCTCACGACCCTTCGGGAAGAGGCACCGTGGCAGTCACCGAGCCCCAGAACTCCAGCACTCAAACGGATGCCGCGGATGGATCGGACAGTTACCTCGCGAAACGGACATTGAAGAAGGGCACGGCCGGCTGGATTCTGCTGGCCGGCCTCGGCGTCAGCTACGTCATTTCCGGGGACTATTCCGGCTGGAACTTCGGCTTGGAGCAGGGCGGCTTCGGCGGGCTGCTGATCGCCGCGGTGTTCATCGCCGGAATGTATCTGGCCATCGTGCTGGGAATGGCCGAGATGTCCTCGGCGCTGCCCGCGGCGGGCGGTGGTTACACCTTCGCCCGTCGAGCGCTCGGGCCATGGGGCGGGTTCGCCACCGGCACCGCCATTCTCATCGAGTACGCGATCGCACCCGCCGCGATCGCCACGTTCATCGGCGCCTACGTCGAGTCGCTCGGCCTGTTCGGCATCACCGACGGGTGGTGGGTGTACCTGGCGGCATACGCCGTCTTCATCGGCATCCACCTCAGCGGTGTCGGCGAGGCGCTGAAAGTGATGTTCGTGATCACCGGCATCGCCCTGGTCGGGCTCGTCGTCTTCGCGGTCGCGGCGCTCGGCGAATTCGAGATCGGAAACCTCACCAACATCGAACCCGGTGACGCCGTCGGCGCCTCGGCGTTCCTGCCGATGGGTTACATCGGGATCTGGGCCGCAGTGCCGTACGCAATCTGGTTCTTCCTGGCCATCGAAGGTGTTCCGCTCGCCGCCGAGGAGGCGAAGAACCCCGAGCGGAACGTCCCGCGCGGCATCATCGCGGCGATGGGCATCCTGCTCGTCACGGCCATCGCGGTGCTGTTCCTGACCACCGGCGCCGGCGGCGCGCAGGAGATGCAGTCCTCCGGCAATCCGCTCGTCGAGGCCCTCGGTGACAGCGCCGCGGCGAAGGTGGTCAACTACATCGGCCTGGCCGGGCTGATCGCCAGCTTCTTCTCGATCATCTACGCCTACTCACGGCAGCTGTTCGCGCTCTCCCGGGCCGGTTACCTGCCCAAAAGCCTGTCCGTGACGAACCGCCGAAAGGCACCGGTGCTCGCCCTGATCGTCCCGGGGATCATCGGTTTCGCGCTGTCGCTGACCGGTCAGGGTGCGGTGCTGCTGAACATGGCCGTGTTCGGGGCCGCGCTGAGCTACGTGCTGATGATGGTCAGCCACATCGTGCTGCGCCGCCGCGAGCCCGACATGCCGCGGCCGTACCGCACGCCGGGCGGGATCGTCACGACCGGTTTCGCGCTCGTCATCGCGGTCCTCGCGGTGATCGCCACCTTCCTGGTGGACAGCACGGCCGCGCTGTGGTGCCTCGGCGTGTTCGCGGCCTTTCTGGTGTACTTCGGCCTGTACAGCCGTCATCACCTCGTCGCGAGTTCTCCCGACGAGGAGTTCGCCGCCCTGGCCGCAGCGGAAGAAGAACTCGAATGACCTCGTTCACCCAGTCCCTGCACGGCACCTCCTACCAGTTCGACGGGCTCGTCGACCTGATGGCCAAGGCGACGCCCCGCCGGTCCGGCGACGAACTCGCCGGCTGCGCGGCCGGGTCGGATGCGGAACGTGCTGCGGCGCAATGGGCGCTGGCGGACGTCCCGCTGTCGACGTTCCTGCAGGACCTGGTGATGCCGTACGAGACCGACGAGGTCACCAGGCTGATCATCGACAGCCACGACCGGTCGGCGTTCGGTGCCGTCTCGCACCTGACGGTGGGCGGATTCCGGGACTGGCTGCTGGACGTGGTGGCGCTGCCCGACCCGGCAGCGACCCTGTCGCCGCTCTCGCCGGGACTGACGCCGGAGATGGTCGCCGCGGTCAGCAAGATCATGCGGAACCAGGACCTGATCGCCGTCGCCCGCGGCACCAGCGTCACGTCCGCGTTCCGTACCACCATCGGCCTGCCCGGGCGGCTCGCGACAAGGTTGCAGCCCAACCACCCGACGGACAGCCCGAAGGGCATCGCCGCCGCCACCCTGGACGGGTTGCTGCTGGGCTGCGGGGACGCCGTCATCGGGGTGAATCCCGCGTCGGACTCCCCCGCCGCCACCGCTGACCTGCTGTACCTGCTGGACGAGATACGGCAGCGCTTCGACATTCCGACCCAGTCCTGCGTGCTGGCGCACGTGACGACGACGCTGGAACTGATCGAGGCCGGGGTTCCGGTGGATCTGGTGTTCCAGTCGATCGCCGGCACCGAGGGCGCGAATTCGGCGTTCGGGGTCGACATCTCGTTGCTGCGGGAGGCGAACAGCGCCGGTCGCGAACTGCAGCGGGGCACCGTCGGCAACAACGTGATGTACCTGGAGACCGGCCAGGGATCGGCACTGAGCGCGGGTGAGCACATCGGCACCGGCGGTCGCCCGGTGGACCAGCAGACCCTCGAGACCCGCGCCTACGCGGTGGCCCGCGACCTCGAGCCGTTGCTGATCAACACCGTCGTCGGGTTCATCGGGCCCGAGTACCTCTACGACGGCAAGCAGATCGTCCGGGCCGGTCTGGAGGACCACTTCTGCGGCAAGCTGCTCGGCCTGCCGATGGGCGTCGACGTCTGCTACACCAACCACGCAGAGGCCGACCAGGACGACATGGATTCGCTGCTCACGCTTCTCGGCGCGGCCGGCGCGGCGTTCGTGATCGCCGTCCCTGGCGCGGACGACATCATGCTGGGCTACCAAAGTCTGTCGTTCCACGACGTGCTCTACGTCAGACAGGTTCTCGGGCTGCGACCGGCGCCGGAGTTCGAGCGCTGGATGCAGAACCTGGGCATGGCCGACAGCACCGGCCGGGTGCTGCCGATGGACGCCGGGGCGTCACCCCTGCGGCAATTGACGAACGGGCAGTTGACGAACGGGCAGCCGACGCAGGGTTACGGGGACCAGCTGGCGGGTGCGCGTTGACCGCCCGGGACGCCGCGCCGGCCGACACCGCGCCTGCAGGCACCGCGCGGGCCGACACCGCGCCTGCAGGCACCGCCAGTGGCGACTTCTGGGACGTGCTGCGGCTGACCACCCAATCCCGGATCGGGCTCGGACGGTCCGGGGACTCGCTGCCCACCCGCAGGGTGCTCGAGTTCAGCGCCGCGCACGCCTCGGCCCGCGACGCCGTGCACGAACCACTGGACACCGATGCCTTCGCACAGCGGGTGGCGTCGGTGGGCATCGGCGACCCGGTCGTCGTCACCAGCCGGGCGTCATCGCGTGACGAGTACCTGCGCCGGCCCGACCTCGGCCGCGCACCGGAGGACCTGTCCGCGGTTGCCTCGGGCGAGGCGGATCTGGGAATCGTGCTGGCGGACGGCCTCTCGCCGAGGGCGCTGGCAGATCACGGGGTCGGGCTGCTGACGGCGTTGATCGGGCAACTCGACGGCCGCTACTCGATCGCCCCGCCGGTGATCGCCACCCAGGCGCGGGTCGCGCTCGGCGACCACATCGCGCAGGCGATGGGCGTGCGCACCGTACTGGTGGTGATCGGCGAGCGGCCCGGATTGTCGGTGGCGGACAGCCTGGGGATCTACCTGACCCACGAACCACGACCGGGCCGGACCGACGCGGATCGCAACTGCATCTCCAACATCCACCCGCCCGACGGGCTGAGCTACGAACAGGCCGCGGTGGTGGCAGCGGGCTTGATCGAGGGCGCCCGCGCGCTGGGCAAATCGGGGGTCGCCCTCAAGGACACCTCCCGCGCCGCGGCTTTGGGTGACGCCGCGGCCCGGGACGCGCTGGATTGACGATTTCGCTCGCTCGGATCTCAGCCTCAACTCGCTCGGATCTCAGCACCCTGAACGACCGCCGCGGCCTGCCCACCGACCCGGCGATCCGCGCGCTGGCCAAGCGCAGCAGCTGAAGGCGCCGCTTCTCGTTCGAGTTGAGCGGAGTTTTAGCGCGTTGTCGGCGCAATAAGGCATGACAAACGCCACCCAACTCGGACGGAACCGGTCACGCCGGTCAGGGGGAAGCTTTCTGCTCAGGGAAGCGATGTCCTGCCGTGAAGAAGACCCGGCAGTCCGGGCCTAAAGCCCCGATACATCGCGGCGGCCGGTGCCTATCGTCAGACCCAGGTCATGTCAGTGACCCACTTTCCGGACGCTTGAACGCTTCGGTGTGACGGGCATCCGGTCTGGCAGCCTTATCCCGCCGCCGTTGACGGGTCCTGTCGATGAGGTGACGTTGATGACGACCGGTGCCACCGCCCGTTCGCTCCCCCCAGTGCCCGCCGTGGGCGACCCAGCGCTCGCCGCGGACGACAGAGTGCGTGCCCGGACCACCGCCCCCGGGCGGTCTGTGATCGGCTCGGCGACAGGAACTCTCGGCCGTATCGCACTGCTCGCCAGGACGGCGGCGGGGCTGTCCACCGAGCTGGCTAGGGTCGCCGCCGGCGTTTCCGACATCGCGCCGAATCCCCGGGACCGGCGGTTCAGCGACCCCACCTGGACCGGGAACCCCGCGTACCACCGGTTGATGCAGAGCTACCTCGCGACGTCCGACGCGCTGACCCGGCTGGCAGAGGAGGTCGACCTCACCGACTGGCACCAGCGGGAACGAGCCCGGTTCCTCGCGCTGACGGTGACTTCGGCTCTGGCGCCGACCAACACGCTGCTGGGCAACCCGGCCGCGCTCAAACGCACCTTCGAGACCGGCGGCGCAAACCTCGCCGCCGGCACCAGGAATTACCTGTCCGACCTCGCGCACAACGGCGGTCTGCCTTCTCAGGTCGACAGGTCGGAGTTCGTCGTCGGCAAGGACGTCGCGGTCACCAAGGGTGCCGTGATCTACCGCAATGAGGTTCTCGAGCTCCTGCAATACAGCGCGCAGACTCCGACCGTGCAGCGGACTCCGGTCGTCATCGTGCCGCCGCAGATCAACAAGTACTACTTCATGGACCTCGCGCCGGGCCGCTCTTTGATCGAGTTCGCCACCCAGCAGGGCCTACAGGTGTTCGCGATCTCCTGGCGCAACCCCGGCAAGGAACACGGGGACTGGGACCTGGATACCTACGGCCGGGCCATCATCGCCGCGCTTGACGCGGTGCAGGACGTCACCGGCTCGCCCCAGGTGCATGTCTTCGGCCTGTGTGCGGGCGGTATCACGGCGGCCACCGTGCTCAACCACCTTGCGGCTATCGGCGATACCCGCGTGCGCAGCGCGAGTTTCGGCGTGACGTTGCTCGACTGGTCGACGCACGGCCAGATCGGGATGCTCAATTCGAAGCCGCTGTTGCGCTTCGCCGCCTGGCGCTCTCGCACCATGGGGGTGATGGACGGTCAGTCGATGGCGTCTGTCTTCACCTGGATGCGTCCCAACGACCTGGTCTGGAACTACTGGGTCAACAACTACCTGATGGGCAACAAGCCGGCCCCCTTCGACATCCTGGCCTGGAACGCCGACAAGACGAACCTGCCCGGTGCGGTGCACGGTCAGTTCCTGGACCTGTTCGGTACGAACGCCTTCGCGAAGCCTGGTGCCATGACCGTGCTCGGCAGCCCGGTCGACCTGTCCAGGATCACGGCCGACACCTACATCACCGGCGGCACCACGGACCACCTCACCCCCTGGCGCGGCTGTTTCCGGTCCGCGGGACTGGTCGGCGGTAACGCCACATTCGTGCTCGCCAACACCGGCCACATCCAGACCCTGGTCTGCCCACCGAACAACCCGAAGTCGCGGTACTGGGTTGGTCCGGAACCGGGCGCGGACCCGGACGCCTGGAAAGCAGCCGCCGAGGAACGCAAGGGGAGCTGGTGGGAACACTGGGCGAAGTGGATCATCGCGCGGTCCGACGGCACCACACGCGCGCCGACCCGGCTCGGCAGCAACTCGTATCCCGCGCTGGCGGACGCACCCGGCAGTTACGTGCTCGAGCGGGCCTGAACGGACCGAAGTCTGGCCGACGGGCGGGTCAGTTCTTCCGTCCGCGCTTTTCCCGGACCCGCACGTTGACCCGGACCGGGGAGCCGGTGAAGTCGAAGTCCTCACGCAGCCGGCGCTCGATGAACCGCCGGTAACCGGCCTCCAGGAACCCGCTGGTGAACAGCACGAAGGTCGGCGGCCGGTTGGCGGCCTGGGTCGCGAAGAGCACCTTCGGCTGTTTGCCGCTGCGCACCGGCGGTGGTGTCGCCTGGATCAGCTCGCCCAGCCAGGAGTTCAGCCGCCCGGTGGGGATCCGCCGGTCCCAGCTGTTCAGCGCCCGCTCCATCGCAGGCGCCAGCCGGTGCACTCCACGGCCGGTCTGCGCGGAGATGTTGATCCGCTCCGCCCAGGTGATCCGGACCAGGTCGTGCGAGAGTTCGCGCTCGATCTCCTCGCGCCGGTCGGCGTCGACCAGGTCGGCCTTGTTCATCGCGATCACCAGGGCCCGGCCGGACTCGATGACCATCGTGATCACCCGCTGGTCCTGCTCGGTCAGCGGTACCGACGAGTCGATCAGCACGATGGCGACTTCGGCTGCCTCCAAAGCGGTCTGGGTGCGCAGCGACGCGTAGAACTCCATGCCCTTGGCCTGGTGCACCCGCCGGCGGAGCCCGGCGGTGTCGACGAACCGCCACACCTGGCCGTCCAGTTCGACCAGCGAGTCGACCGGGTCGATGGTGGTGCCGGCGACCGAGTCGACCACCGAACGAGACTCGCCGCTGAGCTTGTTCAGCAGGGACGACTTGCCGACGTTCGGCTTCCCGAGCAGCGCCACCCGGCGCGGGCCGGTTCCGGTCGCGGCGAACTCCGACGGTGTTGCCGGGAGGGCATCGAGGACGGCGTCGAGCAGGTCGCCCGAACCGCGACCGTGCAGGGCCGAGACGCTGAACGGCTCGCCCAGCCCGAGTGACCAGAGGGACGCCGCGTCGGCCTCGGTGCGCTCGTCGTCAACCTTGTTCACGGCCAGGATGACCGGCCGCCGGGAACGGCGGAGCACCTTGGCCATGGCCTCCTCGGTCGCCGTCGCGCCCACCGAACCGTCGACGACCACCAGTACCGCGTCCGTCGTCAGCATCGCCCGTTCCGCCTGCGCGGCGACCGCGCCCTGCAGCCCGTCGGCATCCGGTTCCCAGCCG
The DNA here is from genome assembly GCF_052976845.2 of Nakamurella sp. GG22. Taxonomy (NCBI): domain Bacteria; kingdom Bacillati; phylum Actinomycetota; class Actinomycetes; order Nakamurellales; family Nakamurellaceae; genus Nakamurella; species Nakamurella sp. GG22. Next base: position 332,645 of record NZ_JBRIIO020000003.1, read on the forward strand.
CCGGTGTCGACGACGGTGAACTTCCGGCCACGCCACAGCGCGTCGTAGGAGACCCGGTCACGGGTCACCCCGGGGATGTCCTGGACGACCGCCTCGCGGCGGCCGATGATCCGGTTGACCAGCGTCGACTTGCCGACGTTCGGCCGGCCGACGACGGCCAGCGTCGGCGTCGGAACCGTCGGGCCGCTCAGTTCGCCGTCGGAGTCGGTGTCCTCCCAGCCGGCGAACTCGCTCTCGTCGCTCCAGGTGCCGACGACACCGGTATCCCCCGAGCTCGCGCCCGGGTCACCACCCGCGTCGATACTGCTTGCGGGATCAAAGGTCTCACTCACGTCGTTGTCCTCTGTAGGGACGCGGGACCGGTTACGATCTCCGCGTCTAGGGTGGCCACCAGGGCGGCCAGGTGCGTCCGGATGTCTTCCGTCGCGGCGGCGACGGCCTTGCGGCCACCACCCTGCTGAACCGCGAACGCCTCGCCGACCAGCACATGTACCTCCGGCCGGAACCGCCGGCGTTTGCGGCCGGCGGGGCGGTCGGTCCCGCGGATCGCGACGGGCACCACAGTCGCTCCGGAGCGTGCGGCGAGCCACCCCGCGCCGGGGAACACCGACTCGACGTTACCCGCCCCGCGGGTGCCCTCGGGGAAGATCCCGATCGCACCGCCCGCCTGCAGCTGGGCCAGTGCGCGGAGCAACGGCTCCCGATCGGGGACGCCGCGGACGACGGCGTGCTGGCCGACGTTCACCAGCAGCCAGCCGAGCGGGCCCTTCACCGCCTCCGCCTTGACCAGGAAGGACACCCGCCGGGGCAACGCGCCGAACAGCAGGGCGCCGTCCATGAAGTTCTGGTGGTTCGCCACGAAGACCACCGGGCCGGTGGCCGGGACCCGGCTCATCCCGGCGACCCGCATCCGGTACATCAGCACGCCCAGCGTGATGCCGATACGCCGCCCGCGGTCCATCCCCTTCGGGCCGCTCGCCTCCGGTGTCGGATCGTCGGCACCGCCGAGGTGGAACCACCTCACCTGATGCCCCGTTCGGCGGCCAGGCCGAGGACCTGCGCGACGGTCTCCTCGACCGCCATCTGCGACGAGTCGATCACCACGGCGTCCGGCGCCGCCTGCAGCGGCGCGTGCGCCCGGGTGCTGTCCTTGGTGTCGCGGCGGTCCAGGTCCAACGCCACGGCAGCGAGATCCGTTTCATGCTGGTCGGTCTCACTCGCGGTGCCGGAAACGCCGGCCCTGGCCCTGGCGCCTGCGTTCTGGTGGTAGCGGCGGCGGGCACGTTCCTGCGCGTCGGCGGTCAGATAGATCTTCAGGCCGGCGTCCGGAACGACGACGGTGCCGATGTCCCTGCCCTCGACGACCATCCGCCCGGAATTCGCCAGTTCTCGCTGGCGGTCCAGCAGGTAGGACCGGACAGCCGGGTTGGCAGAGACGGGGGTGACGGCGACTGTGACCGACTGGCCACGGATCTCGCTGGACACGTCCCGCCCGCCGAACCAGTGCTGTTGCCGGCCGGGGGTGATCGGGGAGTCGAACGTCAACTGCGGCAACAACTCTGCCACGGCCGGATCGTCTGTCGGGTCGATCCGGGCGTCCAGAACGGCCAGCGTGACGATCCGATACATCGCGCCCGTGTCGAGATAGCCCGCGTTCAGGGCCCGCGCGACCCGCTGGGCGACAGTCGATTTGCCGGTGCCCGCCGGGCCGTCGATAGCGATCACGAACCGGTTGGCTGCCGGTCCGGTCCTGCCGGGGCGCTCACCGCCGGCACCGGGTCTGCTCACAACCCGACCGCCTTGTAGAGCTGCGCGATCTCGACCGGGTTGAGCTTGCGCAGCGTGCCCGGCCGCTGATGACCGAGCTGCACCTCGCCGATCTTGGTGCGGACCAGCCGGGACACCGGGTGATCGACGGCGTCCAGCAAACGCCGGACGATGTGCTTGCGACCCTCGTGCAGGACGATCTCGACGACGGCTCGGCCGTTGTGCACGTCCACCACGTCGAAGTAGTCGACCTTCGCGGGCCCGTCGTCCAGTTCCACGCCGGCCCGCAGCTTGCGACCCAGATCGCGCGGCACCGGGCCGGGGATCTCCGCCATGTAGGTCTTCGCGACGCCGTAGGACGGATGGGTCAACCGGTGCGCGAGGTCCCCGTCGTTGGTCAACAGCAGCAGACCCTCGGAGTCCATGTCGAGCCGGCCGACGTGGAACAGCCGCTCCGGACGGTCCTCGAGCAACTGCCCGATGTTCGGCCGGCCGAGCTCGTCGGACATGGTGGAGAGCATGCCCGGCATCTTGTTCAGGGCCAGGTAGACCTGATCCGCGCGGAGCACCACCCGGTTGCCGTCGACGTGCACGACGGCCTCGTCCGGGTCGATCCGGGTGCCCATTTCCTTGACGACGATCCCGTCGACCTTGACCCTGCCGGCTTTGATCAGCTCCTCGGCCTTCCGCCGTGAGGCGACGCCCGCCGAGGCGAGCACCTTCTGCAGGCGGACGCCGTCGGGGCCGTCCAGCTCATCGGCCGGGTCGATCGATGCAGCGTCGACGTCTGCCGACTTGGGAGGTCGAGGCCGGACCGTTTCGGATCGTCCGGTGGCGGCCGGTCGGCCCGCGTTCCGGGTGCTCCTGCTCGCGGGCTTCTTCGGGTCAGACATCATCGATCCCGTCGATGTCCGGCAGCAGCGGGCCGAGCGATGGCAATTCCGACAGGTCTGACAAACCAAGCCTTTCCAGGAAGAGATCAGTGGTGCGGTACAGCATCCCGCCGGTGTCGGCATCGGCGCCGACGTCTTCGATGAGCCCGCGGGACATCAGCGTGCGGACCACGCCGTCGACGTTGACGCCGCGAACTCCGGCGACCCGAGCCCGGGTGACCGGCTGGCGGTAGGCGATGACCGCGAGGGTCTCCAACGCCGCCCTCGACAGCCTGCTCTGGGCGCCGTCCAGGACGAAGCGTTCGACGACAGGGGCGAACCTGTCGCGGGTGTAGAAACGCCAGCCGCCGCCGAGCTCGCGGAGTTCGATGCCGGAGTTGGCGGCGGTGTAGCGCGCGGCGAGGTCGAGCAGCACGGCCCGGACGGTGGCCGGGGGATGCCCGACGGCCGTTCCCAGGGCGGTCTCGGTGACGGGGGCCTCGACGACGAGAAGCACTGCCTCGAGTGCTCCGGCCAGGTCGTGGTCGGGAACCGTCTCGACGGTCGGCTCCACGGTCGTTTCCGCTGCCGATTCCATCACCGATTGCGCAGTCGATTCCGCAGTCGACTCGTCGGCCGGCACCAGGCTCGGCTCCGCTGCCGCTCCGACGGTCGGCTCCGCAAGCGAATCCGATACAGCGTCGGCGGGCCGGTCCAGGTCCTCGCCCAGCAACCGTGGGTCGGCGTTCACTCGTACTCCTCGTCGGCGCCCGGACCGGTCGCGGCGAGGTCGGCAACGGCCGCCTCGGCGGGCGCCAGCGTCCAGCGGACCGTCAGCGTGCCCAGCGGCTCGGGCTGGTCGAAGGCCACGGCCGACTCCCGGTAGAGATTGAGCAGGCCGAGGAAGCGGGCGACCACCTCGAGGGTTGCCTCGCAGCCGGCGACGAGCTCGCTGAAGGTGGCCGTCCCCCGGTCCAGCAGGATCTGCCGCAACACCGCCGTGTGTTCGGCGACGGACACCCGCGGGGCGTGGATGTGGTCGAGGTTCACCGTGGGCGGCGGCTTCGGCCGGAACACAGACGCGGCCAGCGCGGCGAACTGCTCGGGAGTGAGCCCGATGCGGATCTCCGGCAGCAGCCCGAGATACCGGGCCTCGAGCGACACCGCCCGCGGATAACGCCGCAGCGCACCGGCTTCCAGTTCGGCGAACAGCGCCGACACCTGTTGGTAGGCGCGGTATGCCAGCAATCGGGCGAAGAGCAGATCGCGTGCTCCCAGCGCGTCGTCGTCCAGCCCGGTGTCCTCCGTCGCGTCGGGCAGCAACCGGGCGGCCTTCAGGTCGAGCAGGGTGGCCGCGATGACCAGGAATTCGGTGACCTGGTCGAGATCCCAGTTCGTGCCCATCGCCCGGATGTGCCCGATGAAGTCGTCGGTGACCTGGTGCAGTGCGACCTCGGTGACGTCCATCCGCCGCTGGTTGATCAGCTGCAGGAGGAGGTCGAACGGGCCGTCGAAATTCGACAGCCGCACGTGGAACGGGCGCCGGCCGGTCACCGGGTCGGGCAGCTGATCGGGCAGCTGATCGGGCACCTGGTCGGCCGCCTTGTCGGACACCGGCAGGGCGCCCGGTACGGTGTCCGGCTCTGCCGGTGCGGCGGCGGCCGACGACGGAAGCGACCCCGCGCCGGTCTGCGGCGGGGCCACGGTCATCGCGCGATCACTTCCCGCGCGAGCGCCCGATATGCCTGCGCCGCAGGCGATGTCGGCGCGTAGGAGGTGATCGGCTCACCCGCGACGGTGGTCTCGGGGAACTTCACCGTGCGGCCGATGACGGTGTCGAAGACGGTGTCGCCGAAGCGTTGATGCAGCATCCCGACGACCTCCCGGGCGTGCACGGTGCGGCCGTCGTACATGGTGATGAGAACGCCCTCGACGGACAGGTCCGGGTTGATCCGGTCCTGCACCTTTGAGATGGTGTCCACCAGCAGCGCCACCCCGCGCAGCGAGAACCATTCGGCGGCAAGCGGGATGATCACACCGTCGGCGCAGGCCAGCGCGTTCACGGTGAGCAGGCCGAGCGAGGGCTGGCAGTCGATCAGCACGTAGTCGTACGCGTGCAGCACCGGTCGAAGTGCCCGCGCCAGGGTGTGTTCGCGGCCGACCTCGTTGATCAGTTGCACCTCGCCGGCGGACAGGTCGATGTTGGCCGGGATGAGGTCGACGCCCTCGATACCGGTCGGCATCAGCACGTCGGTGATCGCCGTCCCGGACGAGAGCATCAGGTTGTAGATGGTGTGCTCGAGTTCGTGCGCGGCGATGCCGAGCCCGGCGGACAGGGCACCCTGCGGGTCCAGATCGACCAGCAGCACGCGCCGGCCATACTCCGCGAGGGCCGCTCCGAGGTTGATGGTGGACGTGGTCTTCCCGACCCCGCCCTTCTGGTTGCACATCGCCAGCACGGTGGCCGGGCCGTGGGTCGCCAGCGGCGCAGGCTCGGGATCCCGGCCGCGCATCGCACGCAAGGCGGGCGAGGACGAACCTGCGACACCGGCACCGGCCGACGCCACTACGCCGGCCGGCTCGCCGCCGTTTCCGGCTGCACCGCCCGGGGTCTCCGCACCGTTGGGGGACTGCTCGGGAACCACCCAGAGCCCGCCCTGTCCATCGGGCTGTCCGTCGGGCGCGGGAATGCCGTCAGCCGGAGGAACGGGGGTTTCGTGCTCCTGGGAAGGGCCGTCGCCCACCTCGTGCACCGGAGATTCGACCGTCCCGGTGGTCACGCCGTACTGCTCGGCGGAGCCCTCCTCGGGTCGGGGTGCACCGGCCGCTGCGATCCACGCTGCGTCATCCGGTTCGCTCATCGACCACGAACTCCCGCCTACTGGAAAACGTCGTCATCCCGACGACCCGGCCCACCTTATGCGGAGAAAGGCCGCCCGGACAACGCGACCCGCCCGCCGGAGACCCGGATCACCCATCGGTCCCACCGGGCGTCAGCAGCCCGGAACGATAGGCGATCACCACCAGTTGGGCGCGGTCCCGTGCTCCCAGCTTCGTCATCACCCGGCTGACGTGGGTGCGGGCGGTGGCAGCGCTCATGTGCAGCCGGCCCGCTATCTCGTCGTTCGACCGGCCCGCACCGACTTCGGCCAGCACCTCGCGTTCCCGTTGGGTGAGCGGCCCGAGCAGGTCGGTGCGGCCGGGTGCCGGGGATCCGACCGCTGCCGCCCGCATGACGCGCTCGGTCACCGTCGGCGAGAGCAGCGAGCCGCCGCCGGCGACGATCCGCACCGCCCGGCGCAGGTCCTCGGCGTCGGTGTCCTTGAGCAGGAACCCGCGGGCGCCGGCCCGGATCGCGGCGAAGACGTCCTCGTCGGCGTCGAAGGTGGTCAGCACCACCACGGCCACATCGGTCAGCCGGGGGTCCGCGACGATCCGTTCGGTCGCGGCGACGCCGTTCATCCCCGGCATCCGCAGGTCCATCAACACCACGTCGGGCCGGCACCGGACGACCTCCCGGATACCCGACCCGCCGTCGTCCGCCTCGCCGACCACCTCGATGTCGTCGGCGCGCCCGAGCAGGGCGCTGATGCCCGCACGGACCAGGCTCTGATCGTCGACGACCACCACGCGAAGCGGTGCGCCCGTCATGAGGACCCATTCCCCATGGCAGCGCAACCGATCACGACGGCACATCCCGCAGGACGGTGCCGCGGCGCCCGGCGGGTCGAGGCGGCGCGCTCTGCGCGCTGGGGAACGGCAGCACCGCCCGGACCTCGAACCCACCGTCGACGTGCCCGGCGGCCAGGGAACCGCCGAGCAACTCCGCGCGCTCGCGCATCCCGGCCAGACCGAAGCCCGGTCCCGCATCGTGCCCTGCGGCGGGGCGAACGGTTCCCGGGGTGGACCTGTCTTCGGTGTTACGCACGCGCAGCTCGAGTCGATCGGCGTGCACGTCGATCTGCACGACCACGCCGGTCGACCCGGGCGAGTGCCTCCGGACATTCGTCAACGATTCCTGGACGATCCGGTAGGCAGCGGCGTCCACCACCAACGGCACGGTCGCCGTGTTGCCGGTGCGATGGATCTCGGCCGTCATGCCGCCCTCCGCCGCGACACCCAGCAACCGATCGAGCTGGGCGAGACCGCCCACCGGCTCCCGCGCGGCGTCCGCCGGATCATCGGGGCTCACGCCATCCGTGCCGCGGGCGGGATCGCGGAGCACTCCGACCGCGCTGCGCAGATCCGTCAGCGCGGTGCTGCTGACCTCACGGATGGTTCGCAGAGCGGCGGAGGCGACGTCGGGTTCCCCGGGGAGCGCCTCGAGACCGACCTGGCTCTGGATCGAGATTGCCGACACCGCGTGCGCCAGGACGTCGTGAACCTCCCTGGCGATCCGCAACCGCTCCTCCTCGACCCGCCGCCGCGCCTCCAGTTCGTGTGCGCGGGCCGCGGCTTCCGCTTCCACGGCCGACCGTCGCCGCAGCTCCCGTCGCGACCGGACGCCGTCCCCGAGAGCGATCACCGCGACGAGCAGGATCAGGTTTTCGGCACCGTCGAAACCCAGCAGCCGGACGAGCGGTTCGTCCTCCAGTGCGCGATAGACCGTGGACAGCACCAGCACCAGTGAGGCGACCACCATGGCGATACGGAGCCTGCCCTGCTCCGCCGCCGAGTACACCGCCCCGGCCACCGGCACCCCGACACCGACCGCGGGATACCCGAGCAGGTAATAACCGAAGAGCAGCACGACGGTCGCGACGAGAACGCCGGCCGGCCACCTGCGCCGCACCAGCATCAGCGCGCCGAGCACCACCGCGAACCCGTAGGCGACCACGTCCGGGTCGCGGGCGTCCGGCTCCACCTGCGCCGTGACGGCGACAGCGATCGCGGTCGTCACGACAACGGCGAACGCGGCGTCCACGAGCATGGGTTCGATCCGACAGGTGCCGGCCCGCCGGGCGTCGCTGCGAAGGGCGTCGCTGTCAGAAACCGTCGGATGTGAGCCCGTCTGCCGCGCGGTCGGGTGCCGAGCGTCGACCCGCTGAGCATCGCTCACCGTTGCAGCATACGAACCGGCTCCGGCCCGCACATCCGTTGTGCAGCGCAGAACTTTCGTCATCCGCTACGCCCGATGACGTATCCGGTCGGGGACGCACGACGGACGACGAAGCGGCGTCGCCTTCCTAGCGTGTGAACCGTTCCGCCAGTCCCCTGACCGGCTCCAAGACCGCGCGAAGGCTCACCGTGACCCAGCACCCGCAGACCCTGTCAGCGCCCCCGCCCCCCACCCGGACAGCCCGGCCGTCACCGGGCTGGCGCTGGCCGCTGCGCATCGCAGCCGCGGTGACGACAGCGATGCTGTGGACGCAACCGCTGCTCGTCGGCCTCTTCCTGGCGGGCGAGTTCGACCGGCTGGCGGCGCACGCGACGGTCGGCGGGATCCTGGTGCTGACCGTCTTCATCCAGTTCCTGCTGTCGATCCCCGGCTGGCGCCCAGGTGGGATGCCGGGATGGGTGCCCGCCGTCTGCGCAGCGATGGTGACCGGTGCCGGGGTGCAGATCGCCGCGGGTTACCAGCGGAACCTTGGACTGCACGTGCCGCTGGGAGTGGCACTGGCCGCGACCGGAACAGCCGTCGCCATCGCGGCCTGGCTGCCGGCGCGCCTCGTCGGGCGGCAGCGATGAAATTCAGCAGACGCGACTTCTTCGGCATCGCCGGCGGCGTCGGCCTGGTCGCGGCCACCGCTTCACTCAGCGCGCTCAACCTGGGACCGACCTCGTCGACCGGTGAGTTCCTGCCCAGCGAGGTGCCGCTGCCGGAACGGTTCTCCCGGCCGCTGCAGGTACCTGGGGTCGCGGTGCCGGCCGCGGTGCCGGTCGCCGGGGCCGACATGTACCGGCTCGTCCAGCGGGCCGGCACCGCGGACATCATCCGCGGCCTGCCGACCCCGATCTGGGGCTACGACGGGACGTTCCCCGGCCCGACGATCCGCGCCCGTTCGGGCCGCCCGGTCACCGTGGCCGTCCGCAACGAGTTGGCGGTTCCGTCGGTCGTGCACCTGCACGGCGGACGCACTCCCGCGGACTCGGACGGGTACCCGACGGACCTCATCCTGCCGACCGACGAGGCCGAGAACTGGCGCTCCTCAAGGGCTGTGCGGCAGGAAGCGATCGGCGAGCGGACCTATCGCTACCCGCTGGAGCAACGCGCGGCCACCCTCTGGTACCACGACCACACGATGGATTTCACCGGTCCGAACGTCTACCGCGGCCTCGCCGGGTTCTTCCTGATCGGCGATGCAGAGGAGGACGGGCTGCCGTTGCCCGGTGGGGACCGCGACCTGCCGTTGATGATCTGCGACCGGGCGTTCGCCGCCGACGGTTCCTTCCGTTATCCGGCCCTGTCCGGCGACCAGCAGGTGCCCGGCGTGCAGGGCGCCTTCATGGGCGGGGTACTCGGTGACGTCGTCCTGGTCAACGGAACCGCATGGCCGACCTGCGAGGTCGACGCCGCCCGCTACCGGCTGCGGGTGCTGAACGCGTCGAACGCGCGCCGGTTCCAGCTGGCGTTGGATCCGCCGCCCCCGACCGGAAAGCCGTTCGTCCAGATCGGCACCGACGGCGGGCTGCTGACCGAGCCGGTTGCCCGTTCATCGGTGACGCTGGCGTCCGCCGAGCGGGCCGATCTGATCGTCGACTTCGGCGCGTATCCGGTGGGCACCGTCGTCACGATGCGGAACCTGCTCGGCACGGGTTCGACTGCGGACGTGCTGCAGTTCCGCGTCGTCCGCGCCGTGCGGGACGACTCGTCGGTGCCCGCGGTGCTGTCGGCTGTCGAGACGCTGGACCCGGCCGACGCTGTGACCACCCGAACGTTCGCGTTCCAGTTGCGCCGCGCGTCGATGCTCACCCATTCCGCCGGTGGGCATCAGGGTCACGACGGTTCGGGCCTCGAATCGCTGATGTGGACGATCAACGGTGCCGTCTTCGACCCCGAGGTGGATCTGGCCACCCCGCGGCTCGGCGACGTCGAGATCTGGCGGCTGATGACCGACCTGCACCACCCGGTGCACATCCACCTCGCCCCGTTCCAGGTGCTGCGCCGGGGCGGACGGAGTCCCGGTCCCAACGACCTCGGCTGGAAGGACACCATCGATCTGACGCCCGGCGAAACGGCCGAGATCATCATCCGGTTCGACGGCTATCCCGGCCGGTACGTCTTCCACTGCCACAACCTCGAACACGAGGACATGGCGATGATGGCGAACTTCACCGTCCGCGGACGCTAACCGCCGACCGGGGCACCGAGCTGGTCGGCGGGTTCCCTGCCAGCCGTCGCCGGCGGCCCTGACGGACCGCCCGGGCTGGCCGCCACCAGCGCGAACAGGCCGGCCAGCGCGGCGAGCACCAGGGCAGCCACCAGGCCGGGATCGTCGAGCGAGATCAGCACGAGCACCAGGACGACGGCGATGACGCCGGCGCCGATCCTGACCACCCACTGCCAGCGCGAATCCTGCACCCGACCGGCGAGCCCGCGTACCCCGGTCCGCACCGCGGCGGCGCTGCGTGAGCGGCCGAACATCCACGCCAGGATGGAGATGACGGCCGACAGCACGAGCACGAACCGGATGGTGCCCTGCAGGTTCACGGTGAGCTGCCGGGCGAACGCCTGCGTGACGTCAGGTTGCGAGGGTGCGTTGCTGACCAACCACTGCCGGGCCACCAACAACCCGACGGCCAGCACCACCATCGAGAATGCGAGCCACCCGGCGGCCTTCGACAGGCCACCCAACCGGCTCGGCGCGATCAGGATCGACAACAGCAACAACACCAGGGCCACCACCGGCAGCCACGTCCCCAGCGTCACCAGGGTGTCGTAGTAGCCGGCGATCTGCTGCACATCGGCGTTCCCGGCGAGATTGAAAACGATCGGGATATCGGGAATCTGGGACGCCCACTGCACCCCGGAGTTCTCGAGCTTCTGCTTGACGGCGGTCACTGCCGAGCTGATATCGACATTGATCGAATTCAGCCTGCCCAGATTATCCCCCTGCATGATCTGGACGAATGCGCTGTGCGCCTTGGCATTTGCCTGATTCCAGATCTCCGCCAATTTCGGGCTCTCGACCAGTTCGTCGACCATCTTGGTGATGGCATCGGTGATGTCGGTACGGAATGTGGCGAGGTAGCCCGTCGCCAGGGACGCGAGCCTCGGCGGCAGCCCGAGCGACTCGAGTTCGTCACTGATCTTGTCGGCCAACTGCAGGTTGGTGATGGCGGTGTCGATCCCCGCGACCAGTCTCGCCTCGGCCGCGTTGACGATGACCGGGTCGGTCACCAGCGGGGACACCGCCTCCAGGTACGCCTCCTGACTGGTCACCAGGTTCTTCGCCCACGCGGTCGTGACGCCGATCGGCGCGAGCACGCACCCGATCACCAGGAGCACGATCGACAGCACCCGCCACGGCTTGGCCTTGGGGCCGTCGTCGATGGTGCGCCAGATGCTCCGGTGCGGCGGCGGGGTCGGGGTGCTCGCGGTGTCCGCGGCCACCGGTCCCGTCTCGATCGGAGCCGTATCGCTCGATGCCGTATCGCTCGATGCCGTATCGCTCGATGCCGTATCGCTCGACGTCAGGGACGGGTCGAGGACAGCGACGGGTGTTGTCGGAACCGCCGGTTCCCCTGCAGGCCGATCCGCCATGTCTGGAACCTCCGGATGGTGACGATGGTGCGTTGTGCTCCATGTTTCCGGCGTGCCGCAGTTGTGCGCTTCACCCGTCAAGGATGATGTGACCGGACAAGGGCCGCTGGGATCGTCTGTCGAGCATCGCAGATGCGCCCGAAGGCTGCCTTCGTCGCGAACCTTCGCATGTGAAACGGCGGCGTCACAGCCCGGGCGCCGGTCCCGGGGGCAGCACTTTCGGTACGCGTCACCTGGAGAAACGGACAAGGTCATGACGGATCAACCGGCGTCAACCGGCCAGCAGGACGGCGAGTACATCACCGGCATACAGCAGCTGCCGCCGCACCCGGGGTCCGGCTACGGCCTCCCGCGCGGGCTGATCATCGTGCTGGGACTGGCCGCGGGCGTAGTCGTCGCGGCCGGTATCCACGCGGTCCCGGACATCATCGGGCCGATCTTCCTCGCCCTGGTCCTGGTGATCACCGTCGATCCCATTCGGGGGTGGATGATCCGCAAGGGCGCCCCGCGGTGGGCGGCGACCCTGGCTGTGGTGCTCGGTGTGTACGCCATCGTCATCGGGCTGTTCCTGGCCGCGATCGCCGGCATCGTGCAACTCGCGTCGTTGATGCCGCAGTACGCCGACCAGGTCCAGGAGCAGCTGTCCGGGGTCAAGTCCTGGCTGGCGGGCATGGGGGTCACCCAGGCCGACATCGACAACGCCCTCGGCAGCGTCGACAAGAGCTCCATCGTCGGCTATGCCAAGGCCCTGCTGTCCAGCCTCGCGAGCGTGTTCACCTCGCTCTTCTTCATCATCACGCTGCTGATCTTCATGGCGGTCGACGGGTCGGTCTTCCGCGATCGGATGGTCAGCCGCCGCCCCGGCCGTGAGCCGGTGCTGACCGCGCTCGGCACCTTCGCCGCGGGAACGCGCAAGTACTTCGCGGTCGCCACGATCTTCGGCGGCATCGTCGCCATCCTCGACGGCGCAGCGCTGCTCCTCCTCGGTATCCCCGCCGCCGGGCTGTGGGCGTTGCTGGCGTTCGTCACCAACTACGTGCCGAACATCGGCTTCATCATCGGCCTGGTACCTCCGGCGTTGCTTGCGCTGCTCACGGGTGGCCCGAGCCTGATGATCACCGTGATCGCCGTCTACTGCGTGCTCAACTTCATCATCCAGTCCGTGTTGCAGCCGAAGTTCGTCGGCGACGCTGTCGGTCTCACCACGACGGTGAGCTTCCTGTCGCTGATCGTCTGGGCCTACCTGCTCGGTCCGCTCGGGGCGATCCTGGCGATCCCGGCCAGCCTGCTGTTCAAGGCGCTGCTGGTCGACGTCGACCCCGAGGCCAAGTGGCTGCAGCTGTTCCTGGGTGACGAACCCGTGTTCAAGGTGAAGGACCCGAACCGGCCGAAACGGTTCAGCCGGAAGAAGGCCGTCGACGGGGCGGCTGGGTCCCCCGACCTTGCGTCGACGGTGCCTCCGACGGAACCACCGGTCGTACCGCCGCCGGCACCGCCGACAGCCGCCTCCGCGCAGGCCTGACGGCCGGCCGCTCCCTGCCGCTCGGGGCCTGGCTGCTCAGGTCCTGCCGCTCGAGTCCGGGCGCTCAGGGCCGGGTGCTCGACGGTGTGAGTGAACCGCGCAGCGCCTGCATCTCGCGGACGTACTGGTCCCGGCCAACCATCCGGTACAGCAGCCGCGCCGGGCCGGGCACCTTTGCCATCAGGTTCGTGCGCTCGTCCGGGGTGGCGTCCTCGAGCATGGCGCCGAGCAGCCAGGCCATCCGGTTGAGCGGGATCCAGCTGGCCGCTCGCAGGCCCATCCCCAGCCACTCTCCCGGGGTGACGTGCCGGTCCACCATCGGCAGCACATGTTGCTCGACCGCGTCGAGGTGATCGGTGACCGAGGTGGCCAATTCGTCGACGATGTCGGCCAGCACCGCGCGGATTTCGGCGTCGGCGTCCTGCTCCCAGAGCGGCATCAGCGAGTCCAGCTCGGACATCAGCTCGGTGTGCTGGCGATGCCAGTCCAGCATCCGGCGTTCCATGTCCGGATGCAGCGGTGCCCGCTCCTGGAGCCTGCGCCAGAGCAGGTCCCGCTCCGCAGCGTGGTGATGAACAAGGGCCTTGGCCAGTTCCCGGTAGTGCGAGCCGAGCAGGGTGGCGCGGGCGACATTCCCGGTGGTGACGTCGGCGATCAGCGCGCCGAGCAACCGCAGCTCGCGGCGGAACACCTTGTGCACCAGCACCATGTCGGAGGTCAGCGACCCGGCGGTGCGGCTCCTGGCGGACTGCTCGGGCGCAAGCCGGGGCGACGACGCGGACCCGGTGGGGCGCAGGGCGGTTGACACGGCACGGACCTCCGACGCGGCATGGGTGGCTGCTGGTGAACGGTGCGCACACGGCAGCGGTGCACAGTTGCCGGGCAGGAGTACGCCGCAGGGCCCCCTGATACCGACGAGCCTTGACGCGTCGTCCCATCTGCAGGGAGCGCCGCCGGGCCCCATCCCCGCGGAGCGTCGCCGGGTCCCATCCCCGAGGGGCGTCGCGGGGTCCCATCCGCGAGGGGCGTCGCGGGGTCCCATCCCCGAGGGGCGTCGCGGGTTTCGTTGAACCTCTCCCTGGCGTCAGGGCCGATGCGGGGTGCGCAGTGCCAGGCACCGGTTCACTGGATCGCCCCGGCCGCGCTACCGGGCGCGGGGATGCGAGGTCGCGTACACCTCGCGCAGCGAATCGACGGTCACCAGGGTGTAGATCTGGGTGGTCGTCACAGAGGCGTGCCCGAGAAGTTCCTGGACGGACCGGACGTCCGCGCCGCCTTCGAGCAGGTGCGTGGCGAAGGAGTGCCGCAGCGTGTGCGGCGAAATCCCCAGGCCCGCATCGCCCGCGCCGTGCGGATCTCCGATACCGGCCTTCGCCGCGGTGTCCTGCAGGACCTGCCAGGCGCTCTGCCGGGAGAGCCGCCCACCCCGGTTGTTGAGGAACAACGCCCCGCCCGAGGACATCGCCGATCGTCCGGTGCGGGCGCCCACCAGCGCCGGCCGACCCTGGACCAGGTAGGCCTGTAGGGCCCGCACCGCGAAGGATCCCACCGGCACCAGTCGTTCCTTCGAGCCCTTGCCGCGGAGCCGGACAATCGAGACGGTGCCGGATGCCGCTCCGGTGCCGTCGGTCACCCGTCGCCCCAGCTCGTCGACGTCATCGACGTCCAGTCCGACCGCCTCACTGATCCGCGCACCGGTCGCGTACAGCAACTCGAGCAGCGCCCGGTCGCGCAGACCCCGCGGGTCCGTCCCGGACGCGGCGTCCAGCAGGGCGGTGATCGTCGCGACCGGCAACGCCTTCGGCAACCGGCGGGCGGGTGCCGGCGGGTGGACGTCCCGCGAGGGATCGGCCTCGACGGTGCCCTCGGCGAGCAGGAACTTGTGCCAGCCGCGTGCGGCCACCACTGCCCTGGCCGCGGATGACGCCGCCAGCGGCGGGTGATCGGCCGATCCGGTTCGCAGCGCGACGAGGAAGTCGGACACGTCGGACGCGGTGATCTCGGCGACCGAGGTGCGCCCGGATGCGGCCAGGAACATCAGGTACCGCTGGAGGTCGCGGCGGTAGGACAGCAGCGTGTTGCGGGCGACGCCCCGCTCCACCGCGAGGTGGTCGAGATAGCCGCGCAGTGCGCCGGTCAATTCGGCCGACGGCGGTTGATCGGAGGGTTCGTCCGGAATGCCGGACATCCCCGCCGGCGACACCTGGGCTTGCGGCAGCGCGGACGCCGACGTCACCGCGGGGATGAGCCCTCCAACGGCGGCGCCGCGGGAGCGCCCGGGCCGCGGTGCACCCGCCACGGGGCGTCCTTCCCGACGACATCCTCGCTCTGATCGCGCAGCGCGGCGCCGCGCAGCACGGCATCGGCGGCCAGGATGCCGGAGACCGCCATGACGTTGACGATCCGGCCGGCCAGCACTCCCTCGACGGCGACCGCGAGCGGTACCCGGACCACCCGCAGGTCGGCCTCCTCGTGCTCGCTGTCGGGCCGCCCGACCGCGGTGAGCCCGGTGGCCAAAAAGATTCGGACCGCTTCCTCGGTGAACCCCGGCGAGGTCGCCACGTCGAGCAGCACGGACCAGTTCGCTGCCGCGTAACCGGTTTCCTCGGTCAGTTCTCTGGCCGCGGCCGGCTGGGCCTGCTCACCCTCGACGTCCAGCAACCCGGCTGGCAGCTCCCACAGCCGACGGCCGAGCGCGTGCCTGTACTGCTCGATCAGGATCACCGACGGGGCGGACCCGTCGGCTGCGACAGGTGTTGCCAGTGAAGCGATGTCGAGGGCGACGACCGCGACGGCGCCACCGTGCTCGACGACCTCACGCTTGGCGGTGCCGCCGCCCGGCATGACGACCTCGTCGATCCGTACGGACGCGACAACACCGTCGAACACCCGCTTGCTGGAGACGACCGAGAAGACCTCGCGATCGTCCGGGGCCTGGTCCGGAGCTGGCGGCGTCACCGGGCGACCGTGCCGGCCACCAGGTCCTCACGCGGCCGGGCCGGTTCGGGTGCGTCATCGGCGATCGGCAACCGCTCGGACTCCAGGTAGTCAAGGGCTGCCCGGACGAACGAGGCGAACAGCGGATGCGGCCGGGTCGGGCGGGACTTGAACTCCGGGTGCGCCTGGGTGGCGACCAGGAAGGGGTGCAGCTCCCGGTCGAGCTCGACGAATTCCACCAGTGACGAGTCCGGGGATGTCCCGGAGAGCCGCAAGCCGGCGTCTTCCAGGGCGTCGCGGTACGCGTTGTTCACCTCGTAGCGGTGCCGGTGGCGTTCGGAAACCGTTGTCGCGCCGTAGATCTCGGCGACCAGCGAGCCCGGGGTGAGGCGTGCCGGATAGGCGCCCAGACGCATTGTGCCGCCCATGTCCTTCGCGCCGGAGACCACCTCGTGCTGGTCGGCCATGGTCGCGATCACCGGGTCGGCGGCGTTGGCGTCGAACTCGGCGGAGTTCGCACCGCCCAGCCCGGCCAGGTTCCGGGCCGACTCGATGACGATGCACTGCAGCCCGAGACAGAGGCCCAGCAGCGGGATCTTGTTGATCCGGGCGAAGTTGATCGCGCCGATCTTGCCCTCGATGCCGCGCACCCCGAACCCGCCGGGGATCAGCACCCCCTGCACATCCGACAGCGCAGCGCGGGCGCCGGCGTAGGTGGTGCAGTCGTCGGAGGCGACCCAGACGATCTCCACCTTGGCGTTGTTGCCGAAACCGCCCGCCCGCAGCGCCTCGGTGACCGACAGGTAGGCATCGGGCAGGTCGATGTACTTGCCGACCACGGCGATCCGGACGGTCTCGTCCGGGTGGTGCACCCGCTGCAGCAGGTCGCCCCACATCGTCCAGTCGACGTCGTGGAAGCTCAGGTTCAGCCGGCGGACCACGTAGGCGTCCAGGCCCTCCCGGTGCAGCACCTTGGGGATGTCGTAGATGGACGGCGCGTCCGGCGTCGAGATGACCGCTTCGGCGTCGACGTCGCACATCAGCGAGATCTTCCGCTTCAGCGGCTCCGGGATGTCCCGGTCGGCCCGGCAGACCAGCGCGTCCGGCTGGATACCGATGTTCCGCAGCGCCGCCACGGAGTGCTGGGTCGGCTTGGTCTTCAGCTCACCCGACGGCGCCAGGTACGGGATCAGCGAGACGTGCAGGAAGAAGACGTGCTCGCGGCCGACGTCGTGCCGCACCTGCCGGGCGGCCTCCAGGAACGGCAGCGACTCGATATCGCCGACGGTGCCGCCGATCTCGGTGATCACGACATCCGGGATGGTCCGGCCGGTGGTGTCCCCCGGCTCCGGCTCGGCCATCGCCCGGATGCGGTCCTTGATCTCGTTGGTGATGTGCGGGATCACCTGCACCGTGTCGCCGAGATACTCCCCGCGCCGCTCCCTGGCGATGACCCGCGAGTACACCTTGCCGGTGGTCACGTTCGCCTCGGCGGACAGGTTCCGGTCGAGGAACCGCTCGTAGTGCCCGATGTCGAGGTCAGTCTCCGCACCGTCCTCGGTGACGAACACCTCGCCGTGCTGGAACGGGTTCATCGTGCCGGGGTCGACGTTGATGTACGGGTCGAGCTTCTGCATCGTCACCCGCAAACCGCGGGAGGTGAGCAATCGCCCGAGGCTGGACGCCGTCAGCCCCTTGCCGAGCGAGGAGGCGACGCCGCCGGTGACGAAGATGTGTTTCGTGATGCGCGGCGTTTGCGCCACTGCGACTCCCGTGTTCGTCGTCGGCTCTGAACGTCGGCCTCGTCCAATTCGGACATGTCGACACAGCCGACTGTGGTTTGCAGCCGGCGTTCCGGCGATCACCCCACGGGATTTCACCCTAACATCACCGCCCGCCCGGACCGCTGCAACATCGTCCGGATGGCCGGTTGACTAGGGTTTTCCGGATGCGGAACGACACCCGGCCGGTCAAGTCGGGCCGGCCGTCATATGTGGTGACCGGTGGTGGACGCGGCGTCGGGCGCGCCATCACCGAGCGACTGCTGGCGCTCGGCGGGCACGTTGTCGTGCTGGAGATCGAGCCCGCCGCCGTCGAGTGGTGTGCGGCCTCGCCGGCGGCCGATCGGCTGACGGCCGTGCTCGGCAGCGCAGCGGACCAGGTGGTCACCGACCGGGCCGCCGAGAGTGCGCGCGCGGCGGGGCGGTTGACCGGCTGGGTGAACAACGCCGCCGTGTTCCGCGATGCGGCCCTGCACTCGGCACCTGCGATCGAGGTGCTCGAACGGATCATGCTGAACCTGGCCCCCGCCGTCGTCGGGTGCTCCAGCGCGGTCCGCGCCTTCCTCGGACAGGGCGGCGGCGGCGCGATCGTCAACGTCTCCAGTCACCAGGCGCAGCGAGCCGTTCGCGGCGCGCTGCCGTACGCGACCGCCAAGGCGGCCATCGAGGGACTGACCCGGGCGGCCGCCGTCGACTACGGGCCGGACGGCATCCGGGTCAACGCGGTTGCGCTCGGCTCGATCGACACCGAGCGGTATCAGGAGCACCTGCGCAGGCTCGGACCGGACCGCTCCGCAGAGACGGAACGGCAGCTCGCCGAGCTGCACCCGCTCGGCCGGGTAGGCAGCGCCGACGAGGTCGCCGACGTGGTCGCCTTCCTTTTGTCCGAGCAGGCCGGGTTCCTCAGCGGCGCCGTCATCCCGGTCGACGGCGGACGGGCCGCCCGGGGTGCGGACCCCGAGGAGACCTGACCGAACGCCTCGGCTTTCGGGACGAATCCGCGATCAGCCCGTCCTTGACGAATCCTCGGTCAGGCCGTCCTGAACCAATCCTCGGTCAGGCTCGGTGCCGGGTCAGCCGACGGCGAGGGTGGGCACCTGCGCCTGGGCGTTCTCACCCAGGCCGTACCGGCCTACGCCGCCGCCGTTCTGCTCGACCAGACCGAGCACCGCGGCGATCCGGCCCGTTGCGGTGTCCACGTTGTCGACCGTGGTGACGGTCGCGCTCAATGCGGTGTCACCACGGATGACGCCGACCGTGCCGGTCGATGCCTCGGATCCACTGCGGCCGGCGACGACGACGCCGGTGGCGCTCTGCGCAAGCTGGTTCGCCAGGTACGCGGGCACTGCCGCGCGGTCCGCCTCGGAACCGCCGGTCAGCTCGCCACCGGTCAGCATGACAACGGCCGAGCCCGGGGCGGGCTTGCCGGTCACCGTGATAAAGCCGGCGCTGGTCAGGGCGGAGAGCACGGCGGCGCTCTGTTCCGGGGTCGCGGCCTTCGCCCCGGCCGGCACCACGAGCACCGAGCCAAGCAGCCCACCTGCGATGGCGCCGACCTGCGGCACTTCCGGGAGCTTGGCTCCGGTGGGCAGGGTCTTTGCGGCCAGTGCGCGGAGTTCCTCGGCCCGGGCCGGGTCGCTGAAGTCATTCGTCAGCTGGATCTGTGCGGTCACGGTCGCGCCGGCGCGGGTCAGCAGGGACAGCACGGCATCCCGGTCGGCCGGGTCGGCGTCGGCGGTGGTGATGAGCACGACGTTCGTCTTCGGCAGGGTGCCGCGGACCGTGAGCGCGCCGATGGCACCGGCGAACTTCTCGTCCTCCGTGACCCGATTGGCCAGGTCCTGGTTCTCCGTCGACAGTTCCTGCTGCTGACTCGCCAGCTCCGCATTGTCGCCCTGCAGCCCACTGAGCAGGGGCGAGGAGATCTTGGTCGCGCCGAGCACGATGCCCAGGGCAAGCGCGAGGAAGACCGCCGCCAGCGAAACAATGTGGTACCGCATGGAAATCATCAGAAAAGCCCCTTGACCCAGGTGACGAGCTGGTCCCACCACTGCCTGACGAGGTCGCCGTAGATGCCGCCGACGTCGGACACCATCAGGGCGACGACGATGGCGATCGCGGCCGCGAGGACGAGGAACGACACGACCCACCAGGAGATCCGCGACTTGTAGAGCGCGGCGACGGCCGGCGCCTCGACAACCTTGTTACCGACCCGCATCCGGACCAGGAAGGTGGCGGCGGTCGAGCCGCGTCCACGGTCCAGCAGGTCGATCAGCGTCGCGCGCATGCCGACGGTGACGATCATCGACGCTTCCCGGCCGTCGGCGAGCAGCAGCGCGAGGTCCTCGGTGGTGCCGCTGGCGGGGAACGTCACCGCGCCGACGCCCAGGTCCTGCAGTCGCTCCAACCCCGGGGCATGCCCGTCGGTGTGGGCGGGGATCACCACTTCGGCGCCGCAGCGCAGCGTCTCGGAATCGATCGACTCGGGGTTGCCGATGATGAGGTCGGGCGTGTAGCCGGCGACCCGTAACGCGTCGGCGCCCCCGTCGACGCCGACGAGCACGGGTCGGAAGTCGGAGATGTACTTCTTCAGCGACTTCAGCTGGGCCTTGGTGTCCGCGGACGCCGCGACCAACAGCACCTGGCGGTCGGCGAGATCGGTGTTGATGTCGGGGATCCCGACACCGTCCAGCAGCAGCGTGCGTTCCCGCTTCATGTACTCGATCGCGTTGGCGGCGAACGCCTCCAACTGCGCGGACATGCCGGTCTTGGCCTCGATCATCAGGTCGGCGATGGACTCCGGCGTCTGCTCGGTACCCTCCGCGATCGGCTCCTCGCCGATGTACACGGTGTTGCCGTCCAGCCGGATCTTCGCGCCGTCCTTGAGTCTGCCGAAGATCTTCTCGCCGACGCCGTCGATCAGGATGACGTCGGAGGCGACCAGGATCTCCGGGCCCAGGTTCGGGTACCGGCCGGAGATAGACGGCGAGGCGTTGACCACGGCCGTCACCCCCGCCTTGACCAGGGCATCGGCGGTTGCCCGGTCGATGTCCAGATGGTCGATGACGACGATGTCCTTGTGCCCGACCCGGCCCAGCAGGGCGTCACTGCGCCGGGATACCCGTGCGACTCCTGTGACTCCTGGTAACGCGCGTGACTGGCGTGACAGAAGCTTCATGGTCCGATCGTGACAGTCCGCGACGGTTTAGCGCGGTAGGCACCGCCCCGTGTCGCGCTGAATCGCCGCAGGTCCGGCCTTGCCCGACGGGCCCCCTGGCGTCTTGATGCGTCCCGTGGTCGGTGTTGATCAGTCCCCCGGGTCGGTGTTGATGCGTCCCCGGGTCGGTGTTGATGCGTCCCCCGGGTCGGTGTTGATGCGTCCCCCGGGTCGGTGTTGATGCGTCCCCCGGGTCGGTGTTGATCATGGCAAAGATCGCACACTCGACGGCGTGTCGGGGCCTGAAAGTGCGAGTTTTGCCATGATCAACTTCGGATGACGGCTGGGTGGAGGCGGTTCGGGGTCAGGCGGAGGCGGGGCGTTCAGGGTCAGGCGGAGGCGGCGCGCTGACGGGAGCGCGGGGCGCGAGCGGGCCGGGCGGGGGCGGCGGTGCTGCCCAACAGGTCCCGGGCGTGCGCACGGGCAGTCGCCCCGTCGGTTCCGCCCAGCATCCGGGCCAGCTCGGCCTCCCGCTCGACGCCCTCCACCCGGCGCAGGTCGGAGGTGCCGATCCGGCCGCTGCTGGACGCGTCGACAACGAAGTGCCGGTCGGCATAGGCGGCGACCTGCGCCAGGTGGGTCACGACGATCACCTGGTGACTGCGGGCCAGCGCGGCGAGCCTGGAACCGATCTCGGTCGCGGCGCGGCCGCCGACACCGGCGTCGACCTCGTCGAACACCATCGTCGCGACCGGGTCCGCGTCCGCCAGGACGACCTCGAGGGCGAGCATGACGCGGGACAGCTCGCCGCCGGACGCGCCCTTGGCGATCGGCAGTTCGGGCGCACCGGGATGCGCCACCATGACGATCTCGACCTGGTCGACACCGTCCGGACCGGCCCCCACCCACCTGCCGCCGATCTCCACGGCGTCCGGGTCGGCCGGCCGCGCGTCCCGTTGCGCGACGCGCACCGCAACCACCGCACGGCCCATCGCGAGCTGGTCCAGCTCGGCCGTGACCGAGCGACCGAGAGTCTCCGCCGCAGCCTGCCGCCGCAGCGAGATGGCTTGCGCCGCTTCGGCCACGGTCACGCGTACGGCGTCCAACTCGGCCTGCAGCGCGGCCAGCCGGTGCTCGGAGGAGTCGAGGTTCTCCAGCTCCACCGCCGCTTCCCGGGCCCAGTTCAGCACCGCGTCGACGTCCTCGCCGTACCGCCTGGTCAGCGCGCGGAGCGCCGCCTGCCGGCCGAGAACCTCCTGCAGCCGGGCGGGGTCGGCGTCCAGGTCCGAGAGGTACCCCGAGAGTTCGGAGGCCACGTCGACCAGCACCACCGACGCCTGCTGCAGTTGGCCGGCCAACTCCATCAACCGCGGGTCGGCGGACCCGTCCAGCTCGTGCCGCGCGTCCTGGACCAGGCCGACGGCCGTCGGCGCATCCGCGGCCGCCCCGGCGAACTCCTCGGATCCGGACAGCGACACCATCGCGCCCTGCGCGGCGAGCCGGAGGGTGTCGACGTTCTCCAGCCGCTTGGCCTCTGCGATCAGCTCTCGGTCCTCACCGGGGAGCGGCGCGACGGTGGTGATCTCGTCCAGCCCGAGCCGGAGCAGCTGCTCGCGCTGGGCCCGCTCCCTGGCCCGGGCGCGCCGGTCCGCCAGGTCGGCGGCGAGTTCCTGCCACCGCGTGCGGAGTGCGCGGTACGCCTTGAGCTGGTCGTCGAGGCCGGCGAACTTGTCCAGCACGGCGCGTTGCTGCCCGGGGCGGAGCAGCGAGATGGCCTCCGACTGCCCGTGCACCGCGATCAGCGGGTCGGTCAGCTCTGACAGGGTCGCCAGCGGGACGGACCGCCCGCCCAGGTGGGCACGGGAGCGGCCGTCGGCACCGACGGAACGCACTGCGATGACGGTGCCGTCGTCGTCGAACCGGCCGCCCGCCGCTGTGACCGTCGCGGCGCCAGCTCCGTCCGGTTCGATCCCGATACGGACCTCCACCACCGCGCGGTCGCTGCCGGCCCGCACCCTCGCGGAATCGCCGCGACCCCCGGTGATCAGGCCGAGGGCGGTGACGATCATGGTCTTGCCCGCACCGGTCTCGCCCGTGACGACGGTGAAACCGGTATGCGGCTCGAGCACGGCGTCGTCGATCACGCCGAGATCACTGATCCGAAGTTCGTGCAGCACGCCAGTCACGGTAGCCGCCGGGGACGTCACCGCCCGGCTGCCCCGCGGTCGGCGAGCGCACTGCTTCATGCGGACCGCTGAGCAACGTCGCCCGTGCCACCAACAGGATTGCACCGTCCTGGTCAGTGCCGTTGGTCGCGCCAGCCGTGCACCGGGAGCTTGAACTTGCGGACCAGCCGATCGGTGAACGGTTTGTCGGTCAGTCGCACCATCGCCACCGGCTGCAGGCCCTTGCGGGCATGCACCCTCGATCCCGGCGGGATCTCATGGATCCGGCGGCCGTCACATGCCAGCACGGCGCTCGGACCGGCCGGGTCGATGTGCACGGTGACCGTCGATTCCGGCGATACCACCAGCGAGCGGGCGAACAGCGCGTGCGCGTTCGACGGGACGACCAGCAGCGCGTCGACACCAGGCCAGATCACCGGTCCGCCCGCCGAGAACGTGTACGCGGTCGATCCGGTCGGCGTCGCGACGAGCACGCCGTCACATCCGTACGCGGAGACACCGTGCCCGTCGACCTCGACGACGACGTCCAGAATCCTTTCCCTGGTGCCCTTCTCGACGCTGACCTCGTTGAGGGCCCAGCAACTGCTGAGCAACTCGCCCTCGTTCTCGATGGTGACCTCGACCGTCATCCGAGAGGTCACCCGGTACCGCTTCCCGGCGATGGCGTCCAGTGCCTCGTCCAGGAAGTCCAGGTCGACCTCGGTCAGGAAGCCGACCCGGCCGAGGTTGATGCCCAGAACGGGCGCGCCCAGCGGCCTGGCGTGTTCGGCCGCACGGAGCAGGGTTCCGTCCCCGCCGATGGCCAGCACCATCTCGATCCCCTGGTTCGCGGCGTTCTCGGGGTGGAACACGGCCAGGTCGAGCTCGCCGCTCTCGCCGCGCAGGGACACCAGCTCGATCCCGGCCTCGGACAACCGGTGGGTGACAGTCGCCGCGGTGCTGGCAATGTCGTCGCGGCCGGTGTGGGCCACCAAGAGCATTCTGCGGTTCGTCATGGTCCCCCTCTCTCGACGGCCTCGACGATGATGCCGTGCATGCGGTCCACGGCATCCTCGTCACCGGGCGCGTCGCGCCGAAGGTGGACGAAGAACTCGACATTGCCGCTGGGACCGGGCAGCGGCGACGGTGCGATGCCGACCAGTCCCCAGCCCAGTAGACCAGCCGCCCGAACGACCGCCGTCACCGCGTCCGCCCGGTGCCCCAGATCCCTGACGACACCGCCGGCGCCGAGCCTGTCCCGGCCCACCTCGAACTGCGGCTTGACCATCGGGATCAGGTCGGCATCGGCGGTCGCGCACGCCGTCAGGGCCGGCAGCACCAGGGTCAGCGAGATGAAGGACAGATCGGCGACGATCAGTTCCGCGGGGCCGCCGATCGCGTCCGGGGTGAGCGTGCGGACGTTCGTCCGGTCGTACAGCTTGACCCGCTCGTCGGTCTGCAGCCGCCAGACCAGCTGGCCGTAGCCGACGTCGACCGCCACCACCTCGCGGGCACCCCGGCGCAGCAGCACGTCGGTGAAACCGCCGGTGGACGCGCCGGCATCCAGGCACCGACGGCCCTCCACGGTGACGTCGGCGAACGCGTCCAGCGCACCGATCAGTTTGTGCGCCCCGCGTGACGCCCACTTCTCGTCGGTGACGTCGTCGCGGACCAGCAGCGGTGCACCGGGATCGACAGCCGTCGCCGACTTGGTGGCGACCCGGCCGGACACACTCACCCGGCCCTGGGCGATCAACTCCGCGGCGTGCTCACGGGACCGGGCCAGACCACGCCTGACGAGCTCCGCATCGAGCCGTGCCCTACGCACCAGGCTGTCCCGGGCCGGGCGGTCCCCCGGTGTCGGCTGTCCGGGCGAGCGCATCGGCCAAGGAGGTGTGCAGCCGGTCGTACACCGTGACCTGGTCGCCGCTGTCGAGGTCGTCGAGCCGCGCGAGGTCGTCCTCGACACCGGCCAGCAGCCGGTCGGTGTCCACCGGACCGCCCGCCCCGGGAACGCCGGGCACCGGGCCGGGAGTCCGAGCACCGTCGTTCATCTGAACCTCCGCTGGGTCGCCGTCACTGGTCCGGTCCGATCGTCGTCGCTGCCGGCGGTTCCACGGCGATGACCCGCCGGACCGCTCGTCCGGTCGGTCGTCACATCGGAAGCGGTCGTTCGGCCGATTGTCGTCCGCCGATTGTCGTCCGCCGGTGGTCGTTCGGACGGGCGTCGCTCGGTTGGTGACGACTCAGTTCGCCGGCGCCGATGTGAGTCCACACCGCTCGAGGGCCGCCGCCGCCGCGGCACCGTTGGATCGGGCTCGGGTGATGCCGGTGGCCCAGGCGCGGGCGGTCAGCATCGCAAGGGCACGCAGTGCACTGGCGTCGGAGACCCCGCCGTCGGCGGCCTGGTTCCCGCTCAACAACAGCGCGTCGCTGTCCGACGTCACCGACCACTCGAGCCCGCTGCCGGAGGAGGAGGTGGTCGGGATCCGGACGGAGCGATCCTCCTCGACCAGACCCCGCAGGTCGAAGGACAGGTAGGTGGGACGCTGCTCCGGGGCGGCCGCCAGCAGGTCCGCCGCGGTGGACACACCGGTGAACACCAGCAGGCTCGGCGTGTTTCCCGCGACAGCGCAGGCGATGTCGGTGTCCAGCCGGTCACCGACCACGAGCGGGCGCTCGGATCCGACCAATCGCACGGCGGCGTCAAGCAGCGGGCTCTCCGGTTTGCCGGCGACCCGCGGTTTCAGTCCGGTCGCCGCGACGAGCGCCGCGACCATCGCACCATTGCCGGGGAGCAACCCGCGATCGGTCGGCAGGGTGGAATCGATGTTGCACGCCACCCAGTCCGCGCCCGCCCGGAGCGCGATGCAGGCCTCCGCGAGTTCACGCCAACCGGTGTCCGGCGAGTGACCCTGCACCACGGCGGCCGGCCCCTCGGAGGCGAGTCGCACGGGCTCGAGCCCGGCTTCCCGCACAGATTCCACCAACCAGGGCGCCCCGACGACCAGCACCTTGGTGCCGGCCGGATGCCGATCGGTCAGCATCACCGCCGCTGCCTGCGGGGACGTCAGGACATCCTCGGGTTCGGCGGGAACGCCCATCCCGGCGAGTGCACCGGCGACCTCGGCGGGCGGCCGGGATGCGTTGTTCGTGACGAACACGGACCTGGCGCCCTGCTGCTTGGCGCGGGCCAGCGCGGGCGCGACGTGGTCGATGGGCTGACCACCGAGGTAGATGGTGCCGTCGAGGTCGAGCAAAAGAGCGTCGTAGGACTCGGCC
The DNA here is from genome assembly GCF_052976845.2 of Nakamurella sp. GG22. Classification (NCBI taxonomy): domain Bacteria; kingdom Bacillati; phylum Actinomycetota; class Actinomycetes; order Nakamurellales; family Nakamurellaceae; genus Nakamurella; species Nakamurella sp. GG22. Next base: position 358,832 of record NZ_JBRIIO020000003.1, read on the forward strand.
AGGGTGGTCATCGATCTCCCGTCTGCGGGTCGTCGGAGAACAGTACCGTCGGCACGATCGGCTCGGCCGCGCCCGGTTCTTCGACTGTTACTTCTTCCGCGGCCACCGCGGACTCGTCCTTGGTCGCGGCGTCGACATCTGCGACTGCCACGGCATTGTCGACGTCGACGCCACCGGGATCGGTATCGTCCTGCGAGTCGGCCATTGTCTCGTGGTCGGGGTCAGTCGCTTCTTGCACGGTCTCCACGACGATGACGGCAGGCTCATCGGACGGATTGCCGTCGACGGGCTCTGCGCCGTCAGCGCCGGCGTCTGCACTTTCGAGATCGGCACCCTCAGGGTCGGCACCCTCGAGATCGGCACCCTCCAGATCGGCACTCTCGAGATCGGCACCCTCCAGATCGGCACCCTCCAGATCGGCACCCTCGAGATCGGCACCCTCGAGATCGGCACCCTTGGGGTGGGCATGTTCGAGGCCGGCACCCTCCGCAACGTCGTCGTCCGGTTCCGAGGCATCCGGCGACTCGGCGGACGGTACTTCTGCGCCGAGTTCCTCGACCCGCTCCAGCGCGTCGGTTTCCTCTTCGAGATCGGCGTCTGCCGCCTTGATGAACCAGCTCAACGCGTCCTGCTGACGCCCGTTTTTCAGCAGCAGGTCGGCGTAGGCGTAGGCGAGCCGGGGGTTGCTCTCCAACTTCTCCAGCCCGACGCGCTCCATCTGCGCGATGGCCGTGTCGACCTGACCGAGGTCGGCGCGAGCACCGGCGACGACGATGCTCAGCTCGGTCGCCGACTCGGGGTCGAGTGCGTCGGCCTCCGCGGACCGGGACAGTTCGATCGCACGCTCGGGATGGCCGAGCGCCCTTTCGCAGTCGGCCATGACGGCGAGTTGACCCGGACCGCCGCCCATTCGACGGGCCGCACGGAGCTCACCGATGGCCTCGGCCCACTCCCCTGCGCGATACGCGACCAGACCGACGGTTTCGCGGACGACTCCGATACGGCCGCCCCGTGCACGAGCGGCCCGCGCATGCCGCCACGCGAGTTCCGGCTCGTCGTCGGCCAACGCGCCAGCAGCGACGAGGTGAGCGGCGACCCAGTCGGCGCCCTCCTTGCTCAACCCGCGCAGGTCCCGGCGCACATCGAAATCGAGTGCGTCGGCGGTCGCCCACTCCGGCAGGTCCGGCCAGGTCTCGCCGATGTCCTCTTCCCGTCGGCGCGACCCGCGTTCCGGTTCGCGCTTGACGTATGCGGGGGCGTCGGATCGGTCACCCGAGCGCGGGCCACCGTGGCGAGCCGGAGGACCCGAACGACGGTCTTCGTAGGCCTTTCTCTCGGCCGGGCGCCGGTCGGACGGATACCGCGCGGCCGGCCGGTCATCGGTGCGGGGGCGATCGTCTCGCCGGTCTCCTCCGCGTCGATCGTCCCCGCGTGGTTCGGCATGACGCGCGCTGTCCCGATCCTGGTCAGCACCGTGCTTGTCATCAGCACCGTGCTTGTCAGCAGCAGCGCGGCGTTCCGAAGAGGACGAGTAGGAGCTCCGGGTCTCGCGGTCGGCACCACCGCGGAAACCCTCGCTCAGGTCGCCGCCGAAAGCGCTCGGTCGTTGAGACCGATCGTCACGCTCGGGCCCGCGCTCGCGCGACTCCCACCGCGCATCGCCGCGAGCTGCACCGCGGTCAGGCCCGTCGCTGCGGGAGCGGTCACCATGAGAGGCGGCGCGGTCGTCCCGGCGCGGCGGGCGCTCGTCGCGACGCGGCCACTCCTTGCGCTGCGGTGGTTCCCGGTCGAATGACCGAGGCGCAGTGGCCGCCGGTCGGTCTCGGTCAGGCCGGTCACGGTACGGGCGGTCGGACGATCGTTCCCGATCGGTTCGAGGACGATCCCAGTTGGATGGACGCTGGTTCTCGTCGCGTGGGCGATCGCGGTAGGGACGATCGCCGGGCGGCCGGGATCCCTCGCGGTGTGACCGATCTCCTGCCCCACGGTCACGGTACGACGAGCCGCCGTCCCGGCCAGAGCCTTGGTCGCCGCTTCGATCAGAAGTGCTTCGATCAGAACCGCTTCGATCAGGACCGCTTCGATCGGAACTCCGCCGGTCGGAGCCGGGGCGATCGGGGCTGGTCCGGTCAAAGCCGGGCCGATCCCGGTAGGGACGATCGCCGTCCCGCGGCGACCGCTCACCGTACGAACGGTTTTCATCTCGTCGCGGACGCTCGGAGTACGGCGGCCGTCCTTCGCCGCGCGGGCGGTCCCCGCCGGCGTTGCCGTATGGACGCTCACCCTCACGTCGGGGCCGATACGAGTAAGGACGGTCGCCCTCACGCCGCGGACGATCGGAGTAGGGACGCTCACCGTCACGTCGCGGCCGATCGGCCGGCGGTCGCCCTGCATCCGTTCGGTTGCTCTCGTACCGTGCCCGATCAGAGCTTGTTCGATCACCGTCACGACCCTGGCGATCCGCATACGGCCGATCGCCATCACGACGCGGTCGGTCCCCATACGGCCGATCACGATCGCCACGGGGGCGATCAGCGTACGGCCGGTCACCATCCCGACGGGGACGATCCGCGTACGGCCGATCACCGGTTGGACGGTCCGCGCCGGAACGGTTTTCGTCAAGGGCGCCGCGGTCGGTCCTGTCGTCACGGCGCGGACGCGCATACGGGCTGTCCGCTCCGGGCCGCGTGCTGTAGGGCGCTGAGGTGTCGCTGCGCGGACGATCCCTGCCGGTGCGGTCGTCGTCGCGGCGTGGATTTACTGCGCCACCCGATGTGCGGGATTGCCAGGACGATCCGCCGCGGTGCTCGGAGTCGCCGGAGCGGCCTGACGACTGACCACCGGAATGCCCGGTTGAGCGGTCGCCAAAAGACCCGCCGCGGGATCCGCGTGGGTCTTCACCTTGGGAACGATCTCTGTTGCCGCCGGATCGCGCATCGCGTTCAGTCCGCGGCGGGCGTCCGCTCTTCGACCGGGCCTGATCCGGCGGACCGTCCTGCCGAGCCGGCCGATGATGTCCACCGGACCCGCGGGAAGCGCCCTCGTCGGCCGGTCGATCGTCACTCATGAGTTCTCGCGAAACAACAACATCATCAAATCCGCTTCTTCTTGGAAATGCAAAAAAACCAGAGGAGGTCACCCGCGTGAATTCGCGTGTGACCTCCTCTGGGAATGGTGTCCGGCGGTGTCCTACTCTCCCACACCGTGGCCGGTGCAGTACCATCGGCGCTGAAGGGCTTAGCTTCCGGGTTCGGTATGGGTCCGGGCGTTTCCCCTTCGCTATGGCCGCCGTAACTCTATGGAATTATCAACACATTCCCCACGACTCTGGCTGGAGAAGACGTGGGCTGGTTGTTGTTCCAGAACCGCACAGTGGACGCGTAGCATTTTTGTGGTAAGTCCTCGGCCTATTAGTACCGGTCAGCTCTAACACCTTACGGTGCTTCCACTTCCGGCCTATCAACCCGGTGGTCTAGCCGGGGGCCTTACCCCACTTAAGGGTGGGAGTCCTCATCTTGGAACAGGCTTCCCGCTTAGATGCTTTCAGCGGTTATCCCTTCCGAACGTAGCCAACCAGCCGTGCTCCTGGTGGAACAACTGGCACACCAGAGGTTCGTCCGTCCCGGTCCTCTCGTACTAGGGACAGCCTTCCTCAAGACTCCTGCGCGCGCGGCGGATAGGGACCGAACTGTCTCACGACGTTCTAAACCCAGCTCGCGTGCCGCTTTAATGGGCGAACAGCCCAACCCTTGGGACCTACTCCAGCCCCAGGATGCGACGAGCCGACATCGAGGTGCCAAACCATGCCGTCGATATGGACTCTTGGGCAAGATCAGCCTGTTATCCCCGGGGTACCTTTTATCCGTTGAGCGACGCCCATTCCACAATGTGGCGCCGGATCACTAGTCCCGACTTTCGTCCCTGCTCGAGATGTCCCTCTCACAGTCAAGCTCCCTTGTGCACTTACACTCGAAACCTGATTGCCAACCAGGCTGAGGGAACCTTTGGGCGCCTCCGTTACTCTTTAGGAGGCAACCGCCCCAGTTAAACTACCCACCAGGCACTGTCCCTGATCCAGATCATGGACCTAAGTTAGATATCCAGTACGACCAGAGTGGTATTTCAACGTTGACTCCACAATTACTGGCGTAATCGCTTCACAGTCTCCCACCTATCCTACACAAGTCGAACCGAACACCAATACCAAGCTATAGTAAAGGTCCCGGGGTCTTTCCGTCCTGCCGCGCGTAACGAGCATCTTTACTCGTACTGCAATTTCGCCGAGCCTATGGTTGAGACAGTAGAGAAGTCGTTACGCCATTCGTGCAGGTCGGAACTTACCCGACAAGGAATTTCGCTACCTTAGGATGGTTATAGTTACCACCGCCGTTTACTGGGGCTTAAATTCTCAGCTTCACCACCGAAGTGATTAACCGGTCCTCTTAACCTTCCAGCACCGGGCAGGCGTCAGTCCATATACATCGTCTTGCGACTTCGCATGGACCTGTGTTTTTAGTAAACAGTCGCTTCTCCCTGGTCTCTGCGACCAAAACATGCTAGCCCGCAAGGGGCTTCACACACCTCGGTCCCCCTTCTCCCGAAGTTACGGGGGTATTTTGCCGAGTTCCTTAACCATAGTTCGCTCGATCACCTTGGTATTCTCTACCTGACCACCTGTGTCGGTTTGGGGTACGGGCCGCTCGAAGCTCGCTAGAGGCTTTTCTCGACAGCATAGGATCACTCTGCTTCGCCTCAATCGGCTATGCGTCAGGTCTCAGATCAACATCCCGGCGGATTTGCCTACCGGAACTACCTACACCCTTACACCAGTATTACCACTGACTGGCGGAGCTACCTTCCTGTGTCACCCCATCGCTTGACTACTACCGGATCGGGTCACGCGCTCGCCGCCGGCTCCCCGAAGGGATCCATTGGTCCGGGCGTTTAGCATCACCGGGTTCGACATGGGCGCTTCTTCGCGGGTACGGGAATATCAACCCGTTGTCCATCGACTACGCCTGTCGGCCTCGCCTTAGGTCCCGACTCACCCTGGGCGGATTAACCTGGCCCAGGAACCCTTGGTCATTCGGTGGGGGAGTTTCTCACTCCCCATTCGCTACTCATGCCTGCATTCTCACTCGTGTAGGGTCCACGGCTGGATCACTCCGCCGCTTCACTCCCCACACGACGCTCCCCTACCCATCCATGCACCTGGACCACAAAGGCCTAGCTATACGCATGAATGCCGCGGTTTCGGCGGTGTGCTTGAGCCCCGCTACATTGTCGGCGCGGAACCACTTGACCAGTGAGCTATTACGCACTCTTTAAAGGGTGGCTGCTTCTAAGCCAACCTCCTGGTTGTCTGGGCGACTCCACATCCTTTCCCACTTAGCACACGCTTAGGGGCCTTAACCGGCGATCTGGGCTGTTTCCCTTTCGACTATGAAGCTTAGCCCCCACAGTCTCACTGCCACGCTCTCACTGACCGGCATTCGGAGTTTGGTTGATTTCGGTAAGCTTGTGGGCCCCCTAGACCATCCAGTGCTCTACCTCCAGTCAGAAACACGTGACGCTGCACCTAAATGCATTTCGGGGAGAACCAGCTATCACGAAGTTTGATTGGCCTTTCACCCCTACCCACAGCTCATCCCCCAGGTTTTCAACCCTGGTGGGTTCGGACCTCCACGACGTCTTACCGTCGCTTCATCCTGGCCATGGGTAGATCACTTCGCTTCGGGTCTAGAGCATGCGACTCAACCGCCCTATTCGGACTCGCTTTCGCTACGGCTTCCCCACACGGGTTAACCTCGCCACATACCACTAACTCGCAGGCTCATTCTTCAAAAGGCACGCCGTCACCTCACCACAAGGGCTCAGCTCCGACGGATTGTAAGCACACGGTTTCAGGTACTATTTCACTCCCCTCCCGGGGTACTTTTCACCTTTCCCTCACGGTACTAGTCCGCTATCGGTCACCAGGTAGTATTTAGGCTTAGCGGGTGGTCCCGCCAGATTCACAGCGAATTTCACGGGCTCGCTGCTACTTGGGATATATCGAAGGGAGAACAGAAGTTTTCGTCTACGGGGCTATCACCCGCTACGGCTGGTTTTTCCAATGCCATTCGACTAACCACTGTTTTTCTTACTCCCCGCCAGGGCGGCAGCCCCGACAACAACATTCCCACGACCCCGACCACGCAACCCCTGCCGGGTATCACGCGTGACCGGTTTAGCCTGATCCGCTTTCGCTCGCCACTACTCACGGAATCACGGTTGTTTTCTACTCCTGTGGGTACTGAGATGTTTCACTTCCCCACGTTCCCTCCACACACCCTATATATTCAGGCGCGGGTAACACGACATGACTCGTGCTGGGTTTCCCCATTCGGAAATCCTCGGATCACAGCTCGGTTGACAGCTCCCCGAGGCTTATCGCAGCCTCCTACGTCCTTCATCGGCTCCTGGTGCCTAGGCATCCACCGTGTGCTCTTAAAAACTTAGCCACAAAGATGCTCGCGTCCACTGTGCAGTTCTCAAACAACAACCCGAACACCAACCCCACACCACCACTTACCCAACAAGGGCAGTTTGGCGGCAGGCCGGCCCGGAGAAAGAAACACGCTCAAGGATGTCGAAACACCCCATCGCCCGTCCTCTCAGGACCCAACAGCGTACCTACGATTCCTCGCCCACCAACGGCCCGTTCCAACTCACCCCAACAAAGGAATGGACCACCACCACCCCAAAGGGCAGCAGCAGTCACGTCGTACTAAACACCACTGATCAACGATCGACCGAACTAGTCAGCGTTCCACCCATGAGCTCCACCGCAGAACGGACGTCTACGCGTGGGCCTGAACCCTCAATGCACCTTCGCGCCTGTGTAAACAGCAGACACAACCAATGCGGGCCAGTTGCTCCTTAGAAAGGAGGTGATCCAGCCGCACCTTCCGGTACGGCTACCTTGTTACGACTTCGTCCCAATCGCCGATCCCACCTTCGACGGCTCCCTCCCCACAAGGGGGTTAGGCCACCGGCTTCGGGTGTTACCGACTTTCGTGACGTGACGGGCGGTGTGTACAAGGCCCGGGAACGTATTCACCGCAGCGTTGCTGATCTGCGATTACTAGCGACTCCGACTTCATGGGGTCGAGTTGCAGACCCCAATCCGAACTGAGACCGGCTTTTTGGGATTCGCTCCACCTCGCGGTTTCGCAGCCCTTTGTACCGGCCATTGTAGCATGCGTGAAGCCCAAGACATAAGGGGCATGATGATTTGACGTCATCCCCACCTTCCTCCGAGTTGACCCCGGCAGTCTCTTATGAGTCCCCGCCATAACGCGCTGGCAACATAAGACAAGGGTTGCGCTCGTTGCGGGACTTAACCCAACATCTCACGACACGAGCTGACGACAACCATGCACCACCTGTGCACGGACCTTGCGGGGGAACCATCTCTGGAACTTTCCCGTGCATGTCAAGCCTTGGTAAGGTTCTTCGCGTTGCATCGAATTAATCCGCATGCTCCGCCGCTTGTGCGGGCCCCCGTCAATTCCTTTGAGTTTTAGCCTTGCGGCCGTACTCCCCAGGCGGGGCGCTTAATGCGTTAGCTGCGGCACGGAGGTCGTGGAAGGACCCCCACACCTAGCGCCCAACGTTTACGGCGTGGACTACCAGGGTATCTAATCCTGTTCGCTCCCCACGCTTTCGCTCCTCAGCGTCAGTATCGGCCCAGAGTCCCGCCTTCGCCACCGGTGTTCCTCCTGATATCTGCGCATTTCACCGCTACACCAGGAATTCCAGACTCCCCTACCGAACTCTAGTCTGCCCGTATCGAATGCAGGCCCGGGGTTGAGCCCCGGGTTTTCACATTCGACGCGACAGACCGCCTACGAGCTCTTTACGCCCAATAATTCCGGACAACGCTTGCACCCTACGTATTACCGCGGCTGCTGGCACGTAGTTGGCCGGTGCTTCTTCTGCTCCTACCGTCACTCTCGCTTCGTCAGAGCTGAAAGAGGTTTACAACCCGAAGGCCGTCATCCCTCACGCGGCGTCGCTGCGTCAGGCTTTCGCCCATTGCGCAATATTCCCCACTGCTGCCTCCCGTAGGAGTCTGGGCCGTGTCTCAGTCCCAGTGTGGCCGGTCGCCCTCTCAGGCCGGCTACCCGTCGTCGCCTTGGTAGGCCATTACCCCACCAACAAGCTGATAGGCCGCGGGCCCATCCCCAGCCGAAAAACTTTCAACAACCACCCATGCGGACAGAAGTTGATATCCAGTATTAGCACCGGTTTCCCGGTGTTATCCCAGAGCTGAGGGCAGGTTGCCCACGTGTTACTCACCCGTTCGCCACTCGAGTACCCGCAAGCGGGCCTTTCCGTTCGACTTGCATGTGTTAAGCACGCCGCCAGCGTTCGTCCTGAGCCAGGATCAAACTCTCCATTGAATGCATATAGACAGACCCCGAAGGGCCACTGTCAACAAAATGAAGAAACACCCAACCCCCACCCCAAAAGGCAAGAATCAGGCGCGATCACAGTCCCAAACACGAGCAAACGCTCGCAAATTTGAAACAACAAAAACAATCAGTCCAGCACCAGGACAAGCCCACCACCACAAAGGCAGCAAACAACCCCAGCACCAAACAAACGGCACTGACTTTCGGTACGCTGTTGAGTTCTCAAAGAACGGACACACACCCGCCGCAGCCTTCCGACCACCTTGGGGGCAACCCTGTAAACACTACCCGGTCCGATTCGCAGTGTCAACTGCCTGGCCCGGTCCCCGTACCGCTGCCCTGACGGGCGCGCAGTGGCTCACTCCTTGCGGAGGACCTACTGGGGATTGTCGCTTCCCCGGCCCGATGGGACCGTAGCGGCGCGACTTGGAGAAGGTTACGGACACCGGCTCGCGAATGTCAAACCGCCTGCCGGCCGGTCGATGTCGCGCCCCGGTCCGCCGGCGGCGCGGTCAAATCGGGCGGCGGCGTCGTCAACCGCGCTCGTCAGGACGTGGGCGCGGCCCACGCCGGCGCCGATCGCCGGGCGCTGCAAGAGGTGGCGCGGGTAACGGGTGGTGCCGCAGCCCGACGCTGCTCAGGAGGTAGGCGCGGCCGCGTCCCCGCTCGGGAAGACCGGCGGCAGCGGCCCGGTCGGCTGGTAGGCCATCGCGGTCGCCAGGTCTGTTCCGCGGATCGATCCGTCCGAGTGGTAGGCCAGTCCCCATTCATCGATGAACGACAGGTCGGGGAAGACGCACAACGCCACGACGACGTCATCCGGGTCGCTCTTGGCCACCCATCCCCCGCCGGCCGCACTGATGCCGCCGAAGGTGGAGGATCCGCCGAGCTCCTTGCTGCAGTATCCGGTCGCTGGATTGGCTCCGCCCGTGGTCGACGGAAGCGGCACCTTCGACAGGTACGCCAGGGCGGCGAGGGTGGGGACCGGCGAGGACAGCGTCGTCAGGTCCACGTAGATCCGCGACTTCGCCTCGTCGTCGGACTGGAAGCGGCACATCGTCGTCGACCCGGCGAGCGTCACCCAGTCCGCCTCGTCACCGTTGGTGCCCCAATAAGCGTCCCTGGTCTGCACCTCCCCGCCCTTCGAGGTGCAGTACTCCGCCTGTTCGGCCGGGGTCGGGCCGGACGCGGTCGACGACGGGCCGGCAGAGCCGGTGGAGCTGGGGCGAGCGGACAATGCGGACGCCACTGAGCCCGGCGAGCCGGGTGCTGCAGATGATGAAACGGCCGGACTCAGGGCAGCCGGGCTCGAGGCGGCCGGGGTGGAGGACGTGCTCTGCCCGCCATTGCTGCTGGTCCCGCACGCGGCGGCGAGGATCAGGACTGCGGAGGTCACCAGGACCATCGGTCGTCTCGTCATGCCGGCCCGCCTCGCGAAGTGGTGTGCGCACGCCGGCGATGCGACCGGCTGGGCAAGATCATCGCACGCGCCATCACTGTCCGCTTAGCAACTGTGACGTTCTGTAGCGGGTGCACCGCTTGACCTTGCGGACTACAGAAACGGCCTGTGGGTGAGCACGGTTCGCGCTCACCCACAGGCCGCGTACGCGCTGGCCGATCCGCGGATCAGGACACAGAGCAGATCGGTCAGCCCAGGACGTAGGTACCGGGTCCGTCGGCGAGCACCGGGTGATTGGTGCTGCCCATGGGGGGCGGATCGACCAGGTCGCCGGAGTTGGCCTCCGACCAGACGGCCCAGTCGTCCCACCACGAGCCGGCGTGCCGCTCGGCGATGGAGCGCCATTCCGCCGCGGACGTCGGAAGGGCGTCATCCGTGTCGCTGACCATGTGCCAGGCCTTCGGACCGGGCGGACTGACGATGCCGGCGATGTGCCCGCCGCTACCCAGCACGAAACGGACCGGGCCGGACACCAGACCGACGGTCTTGTAGGCCGCCTCCCAGGGCACGATGTGGTCGTTGATCGCGCTCACGACGTACATCGGATGCTTGATGACGCTCAGATCGATGGTCGCGCCGGCGATCTGCAGCTCGCCCGCGGCGAGCCTGTTCTGCACATAGAAGTTCCGCAGGTAGAACGCGTGCATCGCGGCCGGCATCCGGGTGCTGTCGGCGTTCCAGGCGAGGATGTCGAACGCGGGCGGCGGCTGGCCCATCAGCCAGTTCGACACCACGTAGTTGAAGATCAGGTCGTTGGCCCGCAGGATGTCGAACGTCCCTGCCATCGTCTCGCCCTCGAGTGCGCCGGCCTTGCGCATCTTCCGCTCCAGCCGCTCCACCGTGCTCATGTCGGTGAAGGCGCCGAGCGCACCGGGCTCGGAGTAGTCGAGCATCGTGTTGAGCAGGGTGACGGTGCCGATCCGGCTGTCGCCCTCCTGCGTCAGGTACGCGGCGGTGATTGCCGTCATCGCACCACCGAGGCACAAGCCGACGATGTCGATCGTGTCGGCACCGGTGATCTCCTCGACCACGTCGAGTGCGATCTGCGGACCGTTGACCAGGTAGTCGTCCATCGTCGTGCGCGACATGTCGGCGGACGGGTTCTTGTAGCTGATTGCGAAGACGGTGTGGCCATGCTGGACGGCCCACTCGATGAAGCTCCGGCCAGGTGCGAGATCCATGATGTAGTACTTGTTGATCCACGGCGGGCTGCACAGGATCGGGTGCGCGTGGACCTTCTCGGTCTGCGCCTCGTACTGCAGCAGCTGCATCAGGTCGTTCTGGTAGACGACCTTGGACGGCGTGCACGCCAGGTTGCGTCCGACCTCGAACCCGCTGCTGTCCACCTGGCGCGGCTTGCCGCCGTTGTTCACCAGGTCCTCGACGAAGCTCTTGGCACCCTTGAGCAGGCTCATGCCGCCGGTGTCGAAGGCGCGCTGCAGGGCGGCCGGGTTGCCGGGCAGGAAGTTGGTGGGAGACGCGGCGTCGACGAGCAGTTCCAGCATCATCTGGGCCTTGCGGCCGGCATCGGCCTCGATCTCGGCGGATCCGACGACTTCCCGGGCTGCCTTGGCCGCAGCCAGGTAGGCGAGCCGGATCGAGTAGTACGCAGGGTTCGACTCCCAGGCCGGGGCGGCGAACCGGCGGTCCTTGGGATCGACCTCGACCGGCGGCGTGATGTCCTTGCCCAACCACTTGGCGCCCGCGACGACCGGAATCTTCGCCAGATCGGTGGCGAGCCGGACGGCGCTCTTCACCGGCACGACCGGGTGCGTGACGGCCGATCCGAGCGCCTTGCTCAGCGCGGCGCTGAAACCGGCGGCATCGAGGTCCTCGAAGATCGCCGATTCGGGGCCGAGGACTCCGGCCGCACGCTCGGCAACGTCACGCAATGATTCGGGTAGTTCCGGAGCCATCTATCTTCTCCTCGCCTCGGCGGAATGTGTCGTGCGATCACCGGTCGGCCGGGATCGGATCTGAGGTGAACCTTGCCACGGACGGACTCGTGGCGGTGCATCCGTCCCGCTCAGCGGTGAGAAGTACCGCAGCCTGCTGTCCTCATCCACCGGCCGCAGCGTGGCCTGCACCCTTGGCGAGTTCGACGAGCCCGCGGACCGCGAGCGCATATCCGTGAGTGCCGAAGCCGACGACGATTCCGGCCGCCACCGGCGAGACGACGGAATGCTGCCGGAACTCCTCACGGGCGTGGATGTTCGAGATGTGGACTTCGACCACGGGCAACACCACGCCCTCGATCGCGTCGCGGATGGCGTACGAGTAGTGGGAATGAGCACCGGGGTTGTAGACCGCGCCGATCGACCGACCGGCCTTCACCTCCGGGCCGAGCGCGTGGATCCAGTCGATCAGCTCACCCTCATGGTTGGACTGCCGGAAATGGAGTTCGAATCCCAATTCGGAAGCCGTTTTCCTGCATGACGTCTCGACGTCGGCGAGTGTCGAGCTGCCGTACACCTCGGGCCGGCGGGTGCCGAGCAGGTTGAGGTTCGGGCCGTTCAGCACGGTGATCGAGGTCATGGCTGCTTCTCCGAAAGAGTCTGTGTCAGCGGTGAGTGACGGCAATCCCGCGGGCGCCCGGCCGGGTATTCCGACGACCGTTGCGCCACGCGGGATCGGACACCGATCAGCTCTTGAGCTGCTTGCTCAACGCCGAGAAGAACACCTCGGAGGTTTCCCTGACGAAGTTGGCGTGCGTCGTGGCCAGGGTGGTCGCCCAATCGAGGCCGGTGCCCTTGGCGGCCTGCTCCTCGAGGTCGAGCATGTTCTTCAGGACCTTCTCGTAGCCTTCGAGCCAGGCCAGCCCGTTCTCCTTGGCCTGCGCAGCGACCTGGTCGCTGAGATCTTTGACCCGCTTGGCGGCGGCTTCCAGATCCGGACTGACGTCGGGCATGGTCATACGAGGACTCCTCTCGTCGTACTTCGCTGCTCGGCGGGCGCCGAGACGGCTTCATTCTGTTGCAGCGGTCGCGGCTTGGATAGCGACCATGTAGTTGGTCACAGAACCCGACCGGCGGCTCAGGCGTAGCGGAACACGAGGTCCGCCACACAGCACGGCTTCTTCTCACCCTCGACCTCGTAGGTCAGCCGGTACACCGCCTCGGCGCCGGCGGCATCCGGCCCGATGGGTGTCACCTCGAGGAGATGGACGTGCATACGGAGCCTGCTGCCGACCCGCAGCGGGGCGGGGAACCGGACCTTGTTGAGCCCGTAGTTGAGCACGACATCGAATCCGCTGACGGTGCAGACCTCCCACAGGAGCCCGGTGGCCAGGCCGAGCGTGAGGAATCCGTGCTGGACGGTGCACCCGAACGGTCCGGTCTTGGCTCGCTCCGGATCGACATGGATCCACTGCTCGTCGCGCGTCAGCCGGGCGAACGTGGTGATGTCCTGCTGCTGAACGGTGCGCCAACCGCTCACGCCGAGATCGGTTCCGAGACGTTCCCCCAGGCCGGCCAGCCCTTGGATCTCGAGCGGTGCACTGGGAGAGCCCTCCAGGGGTACGGCGCCGGCCGGCACGCTCACTGTTTCGGTCATATCGCTGTCCTTCGTCGTGCATTCGGGTGTGTGACCGCATCGCCCTCGCGACCTACCCGCGCCGCCGAGTCAAGCATCAGCGGGCAGTGGCCGCTGATCGAGTCGGTCAACCTCGCAGCGCCCCGCTGCGGAAATGCCGCGGCGGCGGGTGGAGTATCAGATGGTCAGGATGTCCGCGACATCCAACGGCTGGTCGCTGGTACTGAACCATTCGTACACACCGTCCGGTCGCACGCGCCGCTCGACCAGTCCCGAGTACCGCAGATAGGCGATGTGCGCGAACATCTCGTTGATCGCGAGCTCGCGCTGGTGCGGCGTCATACCCGGGGCCACCAGCCGATCGGTCAGCTGTCCCACCGTGCTGGGCGCGTCGAGGATCACCCGGCGGATCCGGTCGAGCCGGCGCACCTTGTTGCGCATGATGGAGTCGATGCGGCCGGTGACGTTGCCGAACGCTTCCCCGTGCCCGGGCAGCACCAGCGCAGGTTGCAGGGCGCGGACGTCACGCAGTGACTGCAGGTAGCTCCGCATCGGGTCGATGTCCGAACCCCGTTCGAAGGTGACCGGCGGGGTGACACCCGGCAGCAGGTGGTCACCGGAGATGACCACCCCGCGGGACTTCGACCACAGACAAATGTGTCCCAGTGAATGGCCCGGCGTGTAGACGACCTCCCACAGATCACCGCCGATCGACACCTGCTCGCCCCCGCGCAGCCGGGTTGTCGCCTCGACCACCGAATGCAGGTGAGGCAACCACCGGGTCAGGTGTCCGCCGAGTTGCACCTGGTCCGCCTCGGCGATGCCGTGATCGGCATAGGTGTCGCGATGCCGGATCCGCGTGGTCTCGGGATGCCGGTAGTTCTCGCAATCCCGATCGGTGAGCGAATGCATCCACAGTTCAGCACCGCTCTGCTCGACAAGGGCGCCGGCCATGCCGTAGTGGTCGATGTGCGCATGGGTGATCATCATCCGGTTGACGTCCGCGACCGTATACCCGGCTTCCGCCAGACCGGAGGTGACGGCGTCCATCCCGCCGTCGGGCAGATCCGAGTGCCAGACCCCGCAGTCGACGACAGTCGCACGGTCGCCATCGGCGAGCACATACATGTTGACGGTTCCCACCGGCCCCGACTCGACGGGCAGACGGACCTGGGTGATGCCGGCCAACGGGTCGCCCGAGTTCGTCATTGCGCCATCATTTCACCCGTGCCAAGAACGCAGAAAAGGGGACCTTCGAATGAAGGTCCCCTTTTCTGGGAATGGTGTCCGGCGGTGTCCTACTCTCCCACACCGTGGCCGGTGCAGTACCATCGGCGCTGAAGGGCTTAGCTTCCGGGTTCGGTATGGGTCCGGGCGTTTCCCCTTCGCTATGGCCGCCGTAACTCTATGGAATTATCAACACATTCCCCACGACTCTGGCTGGAGAAGACGTGGGCTGGTTGTTGTTCCAGAACCGCACAGTGGACGCGTAGCATTTTTGTGGTAAGTCCTCGGCCTATTAGTACCGGTCAGCTCTAACACCTTACGGTGCTTCCACTTCCGGCCTATCAACCCGGTGGTCTAGCCGGGGGCCTTACCCCACTTAAGGGTGGGAGTCCTCATCTTGGAACAGGCTTCCCGCTTAGATGCTTTCAGCGGTTATCCCTTCCGAACGTAGCCAACCAGCCGTGCTCCTGGTGGAACAACTGGCACACCAGAGGTTCGTCCGTCCCGGTCCTCTCGTACTAGGGACAGCCTTCCTCAAGACTCCTGCGCGCGCGGCGGATAGGGACCGAACTGTCTCACGACGTTCTAAACCCAGCTCGCGTGCCGCTTTAATGGGCGAACAGCCCAACCCTTGGGACCTACTCCAGCCCCAGGATGCGACGAGCCGACATCGAGGTGCCAAACCATGCCGTCGATATGGACTCTTGGGCAAGATCAGCCTGTTATCCCCGGGGTACCTTTTATCCGTTGAGCGACGCCCATTCCACAATGTGGCGCCGGATCACTAGTCCCGACTTTCGTCCCTGCTCGAGATGTCCCTCTCACAGTCAAGCTCCCTTGTGCACTTACACTCGAAACCTGATTGCCAACCAGGCTGAGGGAACCTTTGGGCGCCTCCGTTACTCTTTAGGAGGCAACCGCCCCAGTTAAACTACCCACCAGGCACTGTCCCTGATCCAGATCATGGACCTAAGTTAGATATCCAGTACGACCAGAGTGGTATTTCAACGTTGACTCCACAATTACTGGCGTAATCGCTTCACAGTCTCCCACCTATCCTACACAAGTCGAACCGAACACCAATACCAAGCTATAGTAAAGGTCCCGGGGTCTTTCCGTCCTGCCGCGCGTAACGAGCATCTTTACTCGTACTGCAATTTCGCCGAGCCTATGGTTGAGACAGTAGAGAAGTCGTTACGCCATTCGTGCAGGTCGGAACTTACCCGACAAGGAATTTCGCTACCTTAGGATGGTTATAGTTACCACCGCCGTTTACTGGGGCTTAAATTCTCAGCTTCACCACCGAAGTGATTAACCGGTCCTCTTAACCTTCCAGCACCGGGCAGGCGTCAGTCCATATACATCGTCTTGCGACTTCGCATGGACCTGTGTTTTTAGTAAACAGTCGCTTCTCCCTGGTCTCTGCGACCAAAACATGCTAGCCCGCAAGGGGCTTCACACACCTCGGTCCCCCTTCTCCCGAAGTTACGGGGGTATTTTGCCGAGTTCCTTAACCATAGTTCGCTCGATCACCTTGGTATTCTCTACCTGACCACCTGTGTCGGTTTGGGGTACGGGCCGCTCGAAGCTCGCTAGAGGCTTTTCTCGACAGCATAGGATCACTCTGCTTCGCCTCAATCGGCTATGCGTCAGGTCTCAGATCAACATCCCGGCGGATTTGCCTACCGGAACTACCTACACCCTTACACCAGTATTACCACTGACTGGCGGAGCTACCTTCCTGTGTCACCCCATCGCTTGACTACTACCGGATCGGGTCACGCGCTCGCCGCCGGCTCCCCGAAGGGATCCATTGGTCCGGGCGTTTAGCATCACCGGGTTCGACATGGGCGCTTCTTCGCGGGTACGGGAATATCAACCCGTTGTCCATCGACTACGCCTGTCGGCCTCGCCTTAGGTCCCGACTCACCCTGGGCGGATTAACCTGGCCCAGGAACCCTTGGTCATTCGGTGGGGGAGTTTCTCACTCCCCATTCGCTACTCATGCCTGCATTCTCACTCGTGTAGGGTCCACGGCTGGATCACTCCGCCGCTTCACTCCCCACACGACGCTCCCCTACCCATCCATGCACCTGGACCACAAAGGCCTAGCTATACGCATGAATGCCGCGGTTTCGGCGGTGTGCTTGAGCCCCGCTACATTGTCGGCGCGGAACCACTTGACCAGTGAGCTATTACGCACTCTTTAAAGGGTGGCTGCTTCTAAGCCAACCTCCTGGTTGTCTGGGCGACTCCACATCCTTTCCCACTTAGCACACGCTTAGGGGCCTTAACCGGCGATCTGGGCTGTTTCCCTTTCGACTATGAAGCTTAGCCCCCACAGTCTCACTGCCACGCTCTCACTGACCGGCATTCGGAGTTTGGTTGATTTCGGTAAGCTTGTGGGCCCCCTAGACCATCCAGTGCTCTACCTCCAGTCAGAAACACGTGACGCTGCACCTAAATGCATTTCGGGGAGAACCAGCTATCACGAAGTTTGATTGGCCTTTCACCCCTACCCACAGCTCATCCCCCAGGTTTTCAACCCTGGTGGGTTCGGACCTCCACGACGTCTTACCGTCGCTTCATCCTGGCCATGGGTAGATCACTTCGCTTCGGGTCTAGAGCATGCGACTCAACCGCCCTATTCGGACTCGCTTTCGCTACGGCTTCCCCACACGGGTTAACCTCGCCACATACCACTAACTCGCAGGCTCATTCTTCAAAAGGCACGCCGTCACCTCACCACAAGGGCTCAGCTCCGACGGATTGTAAGCACACGGTTTCAGGTACTATTTCACTCCCCTCCCGGGGTACTTTTCACCTTTCCCTCACGGTACTAGTCCGCTATCGGTCACCAGGTAGTATTTAGGCTTAGCGGGTGGTCCCGCCAGATTCACAGCGAATTTCACGGGCTCGCTGCTACTTGGGATATATCGAAGGGAGAACAGAAGTTTTCGTCTACGGGGCTATCACCCGCTACGGCTGGTTTTTCCAATGCCATTCGACTAACCACTGTTTTTCTTACTCCCCGCCAGGGCGGCAGCCCCGACAACAACATTCCCACGACCCCGACCACGCAACCCCTGCCGGGTATCACGCGTGACCGGTTTAGCCTGATCCGCTTTCGCTCGCCACTACTCACGGAATCACGGTTGTTTTCTACTCCTGTGGGTACTGAGATGTTTCACTTCCCCACGTTCCCTCCACACACCCTATATATTCAGGCGCGGGTAACACGACATGACTCGTGCTGGGTTTCCCCATTCGGAAATCCTCGGATCACAGCTCGGTTGACAGCTCCCCGAGGCTTATCGCAGCCTCCTACGTCCTTCATCGGCTCCTGGTGCCTAGGCATCCACCGTGTGCTCTTAAAAACTTAGCCACAAAGATGCTCGCGTCCACTGTGCAGTTCTCAAACAACAACCCGAACACCAACCCCACACCACCACTTACCCAACAAGGGCAGTTTGGCGGCAGGCCGGCCCGGAGAAAGAAACACGCTCAAGGATGTCGAAACACCCCATCGCCCGTCCTCTCAGGACCCAACAGCGTACCTACGATTCCTCGCCCACCAACGGCCCGTTCCAACTCACCCCAACAAAGGAATGGACCACCACCACCCCAAAGGGCAGCAGCAGTCACGTCGTACTAAACACCACTGATCAACGATCGACCGAACTAGTCAGCGTTCCACCCATGAGCTCCACCGCAGAACGGACGTCTACGCGTGGGCCTGAACCCTCAATGCACCTTCGCGCCTGTGTAAACAGCAGACACAACCAATGCGGGCCAGTTGCTCCTTAGAAAGGAGGTGATCCAGCCGCACCTTCCGGTACGGCTACCTTGTTACGACTTCGTCCCAATCGCCGATCCCACCTTCGACGGCTCCCTCCCCACAAGGGGGTTAGGCCACCGGCTTCGGGTGTTACCGACTTTCGTGACGTGACGGGCGGTGTGTACAAGGCCCGGGAACGTATTCACCGCAGCGTT